>CAYQYB010000173.1:0-5865 GCA_964421535.1 uncultured Verrucomicrobiota bacterium
CGTGTGATGCTGGTTCTTGCGATGCTGATGCTCGCGCCGATGGGTGCGCGGGCCGGAATCGGCGGTGAGTTTGTCGACCTGACGCACGGCAGCAAGGCGCGGTTCAAGTTCCTGAAGCATGTCCGGGACGACGCCGGGATGTCCGTGTCGCGCGCGGCCGGGTACTTCACGGTGAAATTCAGGAACACGGGGTTTGCCGGCTCGGACTTCAGGGCCAAGTCGACCAAGGACGTCGTCGATCTCAATGACTGGCAGAGCTTGTCGGTCGATGTCCGTGTCTTCAGGAAGGAAGAAGCCGATCCTCTCGATATCCTCGTCATTCTCTTTCCCATGCAGGAAGGGCCCGTGGCGCGATGGGACGTCCGGTATCCGCGTGGCAAGCTCCCGGCGGGGCGGTGGGTGAGGATCGTCGCGCCCGTCTCCGCGCTCTACAAGGCCCCGTCGAAGAATCCGTCCGCCCCCGAGGTGACGGGAATCGACATGGTGACTTGCGGCGTGTGGACGGAGGCCCGGACGAACAAGATCATCGAGACTGATCTCCGCAACGTCCGTTTCTGGAAGGAAGCGGTTCCCGCGATCACGGTCGAAGTGCTGGACCGGTGATTGGAGCGAATCTTTGCCGGCCCGGTCACGGCCGGTAGTTGTAGATGCGGTAGAACCCGCGCTCGGTCGAGATTGGGGCGACCACCTTCCACTCCAGGCCCGTGGCGCAGACGTTGCTGACCTCCGTCCATCCGCCGAAGAGCGACTCGGCGAACTCGGCGCTGAACCACCGTCCCGATTCGCATTGCAGGGTCACCTCGGCGGTGTTGTCCGGGCAGCGGATGCTGACGCGCATCCACTGCAGCCACGGCGTGGCGTCGGGCGTGTTGCCGTAGCGTCCCAGGTCCACGCAGCTTCCCGCGCGCTCCGGCTCGTTGGCGTACTCGGCGTTCGTTTCGCCCGCGTCGATGCACGGCGATACGCGGAGCAGACGGAAGTCGCCGCAGGCGGCGTCCGCGAACAGCGGGTTCGTGTTCATGTTCCCTTCGCCGCCGCCGGAGTAGGGGCTGTTGATGTCGGTGTAGTCTGCGCGGACGAGGCCGGCGAACACCTGCGTGATCGCGAGATTGTCGTCCCAAACGATCGAGTTGCGCAGCGATATCCGCGAGGTGCCGCCGGCGGACAGGTTCGATGCGTTGCCGTAGAACGTGCAGTTCCTGAAGAGCGTGTGGCCCGCGGAGTCGGCCCGGATCTCGCCACGATTCCCCTCGAACAGGGCGTTGCAGAATTCGAGGGTCGTGGTTTCGGAAAAGCCGGCCGCCGCGTTGTAGATCAGGGACGATGCCGTGTTGCCGCGGAACTCCAGCTCCCGCGTCGGGAAATACCGCTCGTCCGCCGAATACCGGAAGACGGTCCCGATCGCCGAGTTATTGGTGAACCGCCCGCCCTGGAACCAGCACCACGGCTGGCTGATCGAGTTGCGAAGCCCGCGGCCGATCCAAACCAGCGCCGCGTTCGATGAGTTGTTCACGAAATCCACGCAGGAGAGATACGCGCAGTTCTGTCCGAATTCGTCGCCCTCGACGTGGAGAAGCGCGCTGTTGTCCCGGCTGTCCGATAACTCCACGTTTCGAAGCCCGGCGATGCTGTTGCTGACGATCGCGACGGCCCGGCCCACGCCGCCCGAGCCGGAATGTCGGATCACGAAGTTCTCCACGAAGCCGTTGCCGTTGAAGACGAGGAGATCGCCCGGGTCGTTCGTGAGGACCAGCACCGGCCGGTTCGTCTCCGACGCCCCCATCAGCCGCAGGCCCTCGGCCATCCCTTCCATCGCCGGCATGCGTATGCGCTCGCGGTACTCGCCGGGCGCGACGATCACGGCGGTCGTCACCGCGGCGGCCGCGTCGATCGCCTGCTGGATCGTCGGGTAGTCGTTGGTCACGCGGATGGCGCCGGACAGATCGAAGTAGTACGCGCCGATGTCCGCCCGCGTGCCGTCGGGATCGGGCGGGTCGTCCGGGTCTCCCGCGTTGACGCAGGTCGAGAGAAGGCTGAGCGAGCGCCCGTCGAAACCGCCGAGGTCATTTCCCCAAATCGTCTGCCCGCCGTAGGTATGGTGGACGGGCAGGTGGGGCGTCGAGACCGACATGTTTGTCTTGCTCGGGGCGATGCACGTGTAGCTGACCTCCATTCCCGTCAGGTCGCCGGGATCGCCGTAGTTGCCCATCGAGCCCGGGGTGAAGAGGCAGTTCCGCATCGTGCCTGCCAGCGGGTTGGGGAAGAGGGGCCGGAAGAACATGGCCGCGGCCAGCGAGAAGGTGCAGTTCACGAAGCGGCAGACCGGCCTGTTCGAGCCGTCCACGATGGACGAGAAATAGCAGTTCCGGAAATCGGCCGACAGCGGCATGAGGGGGGTCATGTGGATTTCAATCGGCACTGCCGAGCCCGAGGGACTGCTGAATGAGATCACGTTCGTCGGCGACCCCAGCGCGATCAGCTTGCCGCCGGGCAGGACCCGGATTCGCCAGTCGCTGCCGAATTCCCAGTCAAGGCAGATTGACACGCCGGGCTCCAGCCGCACGGTCTCGCCGTCAGCCACGACGAGGTCCCCGGCGAGCACGTACGCGCCCGCCGGCAGGGCGCTCGTCGTGCCTTCGGTCACGAAGTCCTCGTCGGTGAGGATGTTCTTGTCCGTGACGATCAGCTGCGCGGTCATGGCCTTGATGTGGAAGTTGTTCGTGGTGTCGCGGACGTCCCACGCGAGGTCGTACGTGCCGGCCGCGAGACTCGACACGTTCTGGAAGCTCAGCTCCACGCTCGTCGTCGCGTTGGTGCCCATGCAGGAGAAGGCGAAGTGGTTGGAGAACGCCGCGGCGCAGCTGACGTTCGTGATGACCCACGGACAGCGGTTGAAGGTGTTGATCTTGAAGCTCGCGCTTTCCACGTAGTTCGTGCCCGAGTCGATGTTGTAGCTTCGCGTGAAGGACGTCGGCGGTGGGGTCGTGATGCGCGCCCGGGCGTGGAACGACGTGCTGACGATCCGGAAGCGCGGGTCGCCGATGAGGGTGTAGGAGCTGTGGGTCGACTCTGCGATCATCATGTCTCCGACGCAGGGCTCCGGGGCGGTGCCATTGACGAAGTAGGTCCCGAAGAAGGTCACGTCGAACGAGTTGGCGTAGACGTCCTCGACGGTGCCGATGTACGCCGTGTTGCCGTAGCGGGCCTTCTGGTAGACCTCCGCGGGATGGTCGTTCCAGGCGAACACCGCGCCGCTGCACCCGAAGTTGAAGCCAAACGGCTGGAGGTTCGTGTTGTTCGGCGTGTACCAGCCGCCGGCCCACTGCGGATAGAGGTAGTAGCCGTGTCCGCGCGCCCACAGGATGGTGTGCGCGTCCATGGCCGGGAACAGGTTGATCGGCGGGGCGCTGTACAGCGCGCTGTTGGTGTCCGCCGCGAGATACGGCACGAAGAGGTTCGTGTACTGGACGATCGTCGGCCCGTACTCGTCGGCGCGGGGAATGAGGAGAACGCGGTCCTTGCCGGAGGGGACGGGGTTCGTGGACTTGGCGATGCAGTTCGCGATCTCCTGTTGCGTGTCGACCGAGAACCGGCCCACGGGAATCTGGTGGCCGCTGTACGAGTTGTCCGCCGAGCCCCAGAAGCTGGTGATCGCCTCGATATCGCCGCCGAGAAGGACGTAATCGCAGCCGTTGGGATAGAGGGTGTCCATGATGTAGGACCGGATCGAATCGCGCGCCATGTTGGTGGGCGGGAACAGCGCGAAAATATCCTCCAACCGGTCGATGCGGGCGTGGTGGTTGGAGTCGTACGAGTGGTAGGCGCGCAGCGGCTCGAAGTTGGTGGCGAACGCCGATGTCGTGATGATGACGTAGTAGTTGGTGCCGGGCCCGCCGCGGCCAAGCGGCTGGCGCGGCGCGGGATACTCGTCGACCGCCTTGCCGTTGATGACCATGCCGCGGACGATCTCCCGGTCGCGCTCCGACGCGCGGACGCCGACTTCGCCGGGTTCACGGGCGGCCGGTTCGAGGCGGATCGTCAGCTCCATGTGGCGGCTGAGCCGGAGCAGGCTCTGGACCGGGTTGTATCGGTACGGAGTGACGCTCACGTCGAGGATGGTGTACCCGCGGAAGTTCCGGACGCTGAACGATGTCTGCTCCTCCGGATAGAACGAGTCCGCCGCGTAGATTGCCGCGTCCTCGCAGTTCGCGTCCGCCCACGCCTGCGCCTGAACGGGGTCGCTCATGTCGCGGTTGCCGTACGGCTGGTTGATGAAAGCCAGCGGACGGTCGAGAAGCGCCGGTTCCGCTTCGAGCGTGTTCACCGTTATCACTTGCGTCGGCCGGGTCGACGGGGGGAGCAGCACGCTGAACGAAACGAAGGGGAGGGCGGGTGCGCCGAACCGGCCGTGGTCGGGCTCCGCTCCGTCGAGAACCGGGACGGGGCGCGTTTCCTTGACGCCGTAGCGGATCACGGGCTGATCGGCGATCTCCGCTTCGCCGGCCCAGAATGAGAGTCGCAACACGTCGTCGCCGACGCGGCTTGCGGAGACATCCGCGCGAACGCCGGCGGACGCAAGCGCAAGACAGCCCGCCAGCAGAAGCGCATACCCCGGTCTGTTCATGGTCCCCCCTGACCGGCAAAAGTACCCGTCGGCCAAGCGCTTGTCAGGAGCGAAGCCGGCGGGATCATGCGGTTGATCTGCGGGAATTCACTTTTTCTTGCGCGCCGCGCCAGAAAAGAAGTGTCAGCGGAGGGGCGTTCATCTATAAGTCCCTCGCGTTCAACCACACACCAAGGAGGGTTCGACGATGGAGCGCAAGTTGGCAAGGTCCCTTGTCGTATTTGTGAGCGTCGTTCTGATGTCGGGGGCTGTACGCGGGGCTGTCATATCCAACCTACTCAAGAATACAAGCTTCGAAACCGGAACGGGCACGGTCAGCTCCAACTGGTCGGCGTTCGGGAATGCCTACCGCGGCAACTCGGTGGCGAGAAGCGGCTCGTACTCGACGAAAGTGTACGGCCAGTTCAGCGGCTCCTGGAACTACAACGGCGTCTATCAGGATGTCGCGACCTCTCCGGGCCAGGTCTGGGAAGGCGGCGTGTGGCTGATGAACTGGTCCGGTGACGCGATGGCCGGTTCGAACAGCGCCTGCGCGCGAATCGATTTCTACGATGCGTCCGGCCACAGCATCTGGGCCGTTTCTTCGTATGACAAGCTGACGGCCTCGACGCCGGCCAACACGTGGATCAAGTCGACGGTGCGCGCCATCGCGCCGCGCCAGGCGGTGACCGCGCGTTTCGTGTGCCTCTTCTCGCAGGCGCCGGACAACGCCGCCGGCTCCGCGTTCTTCGACGACTGCGAGTTCGGCCTGTCCACGGTGACCAATTCGCTGCAGTTCACCGGCCTCAACTGGACGGTCTGTGAGGGCGAGGGATATCCCGGGTATCCGTTCCCCAACTACTACTCGACGAACAGCGCGTACGTCGACAGCAACGGCTGGCTGCACCTGCGGCTGACGGCGATGAGCAACAACTGGTACTCGTCCCAGATCCTCTCCCGCGACACGTTCGGCTACGGCGAGTACACATGGAAGCTGCGCGGCCGGCCCGACCAGCTGAACTCCAACCTGGTGCTGGGGCTGTTCACCTACGAGCCCACGATGAACGGCGTGTGGAACGAGATCGACTTCGAGATCACGCGCGCGTTCGAGGGCATGAGCGAAAGCAACCTGCAATACGCGATCCAGCCCGCCTGGCAGGTCGAGGGCAACTCGCTGCGCGCGGTCATGAGCCTGTCGACGAACGGCTCGACGCACAAGTTCCTCTGGGCGCCCGGCGACACCCGCTTCATCAGTTACCGCG
>CAYQYB010000174.1:0-5852 GCA_964421535.1 uncultured Verrucomicrobiota bacterium
GCGCCGTGATTCCCCACCACGAGAACGTCGCACGCCGGATTGCCGCCTCCGCCAAGAATCCCGGCTTCGACAAAGCCGCCGCCCCCTCCCATGAGGAGCACGGACGACGCGCCATGGGCAACGCGCAGAACGAGCGACCCGTCATCGGCGCGGCGGAAGGCACGATCCCCGGAAGGATGCAGGACTTCCCACTCCGCGCCGCCCCCCAGATAGCCGCTGTCGCCCCGAACCAGCCGGCGTATCCGAACCCCCCGCTTCGCCGCCTCGCTCAACACGTCCCGATAGAGCCGCGACGAACTTGAAAACGGCGTACACCAGAGCTCGTCGACCGGAATCGATTGAAGCACCTCGGGCGCGCCCCCGGCATGATCGGCATCGCCGTGCGTGAGGATGAGCGCCTGCAGCCGGTCGACGCCGCGTTTCCTCATATGCAGGACGACGCTCCGCGCGGTGAAGCGCGGCCCCGCATCAACCAGGACATCCCCCGCCCCGGGCACGTCCACGAGCACCGCGTTTCCCTGCCCGACGTCCAGCACATCCACGGTGGTCCCGGTCTCCCGCCCGGCCAGGCAAAGGCTTCCCGCCAACGCCAGCACCGCGACAACGGCAATCCATTTCCTGATACGGCCGCGCGCCACGACCATCCCGGCCAGCGCGCCATACCAGCACGCCATGGCGAGCAGCGAGGGCGACCGGACAAACGAGTGCCCTCCGGGAATGCCCGCCGTCCAATCCACCCACGCCAGCATGGCGGAGATGAAGACCCGGTTCGCATGGTTGAAGACTTCGGCGAGAAGCGGAGACACGGAGCCCGCCACAAGCGACAGTACCCCGGTCAGAAGAACGAGCGACGAGACGGGTATGACCAGGAGATTCCCGATCAGCGCGACCGGCGACACGACGTTGAACGAGTGCGCCGACAGCGGCGTCGTCGCCAGCCACGCCGCAGCCGACGCAATCATCAAAGACGCCGCCTCGAACGCGCGGGACCTGCCCCAGCGCTTCCAGAACGGCGCCGGCTGGAGGCTCCACGGATCCGCGGCCAGCGCGGCGCGGACCGGCCTCATCCAAAGAGGGTAAAGCGTCATCAAGCCGGCCACGGCCACGAACGAGAGAAGGAAGCCGATGTCGAAGAGCTGGGGCGGATCGAACGCAACGATCAGCAGCGCCGCGGCGGCCAGCGAGGAAGGACCGTCCGGCTTCCGCGAGAAGAACGGAGCGGACCAGAACACAATCGCCATCACGCAGGCGCGCACCGCGCTGGCGCTCATTCCCGTCGCGAGCGTGTAGGCCACGAGCGCGGGCGCAAGCCACAGGATCCAGTGCTGGCGCGAGATCCCGAGAGCCTTCAGAAACGTCATGAAGAGGACGGCAAGGATCATGACATGCATTCCGCTGATCGCGACGACATGCAGGGTTCCCGTGAGCGAAAACGACCGGTACAGTTCGTCCGGCAGCTCCTGCCGGTATCCCAGGATCAGCGCCCGCAGCAGTCCCGCGTGCGCCGGGAAACCTTCGAGGCCGCGGCCCAGGATGTCGAAACTGGCGCGGCGGCCGCGCAGGCACCAGGTCACCCAGGCGGACCCGTGGCCCTCCGACAGAAACCGCGCCGTCGCGGGTTCAACGGCAAGCTCGTACCTGGGCCGGCTCAAGTCCATCAGACCGGGCTCCCGGAGCGTCACGAGGCCGGACAGCATCCATCGCTCGCCGTAGCGCACGGCGCGCGTGTCGCGATCCGCCCTCCACCGGACCGCAAGCTCCGCGCGCGTCCGCTGCCAGGCCCCCGCGCGCCGGACCGCCTCCGCGCGGAACTCGAAATCGCGGACCTCCTCGCCTTCGTGACGGCCGTCGCGAAGAACCGGGTCGTACGAGACAACTCCCACAAGCTCGATATTCTCCTGCGGGCGGTCCATCAGGTTTCGCAGCTCGCGCCCGGACACGGGCAGGACCGTCAACGCCGCGTTCGCCCAGCCGGAGAAAAACACCGCACACCACAAGACCGGCGCGGAGACGCGCCGGCGCACGAGCAGAAGGCCGAGGGCGAAGCAGAAGGCCATTGCCGCGAGGACAACCGCAACCGGAGCATCGGCCCGAAGACCGGCGACCGTACCCAGCACGAAACAGGACATCACGCCCAGGAGCGGGCGGCGGGCGGGCAGACCGGGAGCCGGAGAGGAATCGGTATCGGCAGAATCCGTCAAGAGTTAGCCCGAGGGAGGAAGACAGCCCCAGAAGAATCCAAGCGGATGATGGTGGCCGGCCGTCCGGGCGTTCAGAATCGCCTGGCGGACAAATTCCTTCGCCTTTTCCACCGCATCCTTCAGCAGATCGCCCTTCGCCAGGTATGCCGTGATCGCGGCGGAGAACACGCAGCCGGCGCCGTGGCTCTGTTCCACCTTGGCCCGCGCCGACTTGAACAGGTGCTCATCGCCCTCGTCGTAAAGAACGTCCACGACCTCATCGCCCGGCAGGTGACCGCCCTTCACCACGCACGCAACGTCAAACCGGTCCCCGATCTCGCGCGCCGAGGTCCGCATCTCGTCCAGCGATGAAATGGCGTGTCCGCACAGAATCTCCGCCTCGTGAAGGTTCGGGGTGATCACGCGGGCCTGGGGCAGAAGTTCGGCGCAAAGCGTATCAATCGCATCCGCCTTCAGCAGGCGGGCGCCGGACTCGGAAACCATGACGGGATCAACCACAAGGATCGGAATGCCCTGGCGGACATCGTCCGCCGCAACGACTTTGATGATCTGGGACGAGTAGAGCATGCCGCTTTTCGCGGCGGCCACGGGAAAGCCATCGCACACGGCCTTGATCTGGCGGTCCACCATTTCCGCATCGATCGGCTGGATGCCGGTGACCGACGAGGGGTTCTGAGCGGTGACACACGTGATCGCCGAGGTCCCGAAAACGCCGAGCGCCGCGAAGGTCATGAGATCCGCCTGTACTCCCGCTCCGCCGCCGCTGTCGGACCCGGCAATGGTCAACGCGACCGGCACCTGTGCGTGTGATTCAGAACCGTTGTTTTTCATCTGAGCCGAGGGTAGAGAAAACGAGCGGACAGTCAAGATCAGGACATCGGAAAAATCGCGCCATCGCGCGCCAATTTGATGTTTGACAAGGCACCCCCACCCTTCTATTTTTCGACCAGAAAGCAACTCGTCCCTTTACAGGAGATCGATATGGCTAAGGCGCTGAAGCCATTGGTTATTGTCTTACTCGTTCTCAGTATCGTTTCCCTCATCCTCGGCATCGTCCTGTTCTCCCAGCGCGGAACGATCAAGGATCGCGTGCAGAAGAATGAGCAGGCCGTCGTGAAGATTGCCGAGAACCTTCACATCGAAGGCCTCGACTCCGCGCAGCTGGCCGGCCAGCTGAAGGACGTCAAGGCCATGCAGCTCGCTCTGGACAAAGTCTCCGTGTCCGCGATGAACCGCTACGACGAACTGCAGAACACCAAGACCGACCTCGAGAACACCCGCACCGAGCTGGACAAGACGACCAAGGAACTTGCGACGACCAAGACGGAGCTGTCCGCCGCGCAGGCCAAGGTCACCGAGCTGACCGACACGCTGGCCCAGAAGGAAGCCGAAGTGGCCCAGGCCAAGAGCCAGGTTGACCAGCTCCAGCAGGATAAGGCGGCTCTGCAGTCGCAGATCGACGACCTGAACAACCAGCTGGTCAAGGCCGAGGAAGAGATGAGGGACCTGCAGGACCAGGTCGCCACGCTGGACAAGATCGTCAAGGAAAGCACGCCGACCGGCAACCGCCCGCTGCCGCTCGGACTCACAGGCAAGATCGCCGTCGTGAATGCGGACTGGAACTTCGTCGTGCTGGACATCGGCAGCGACGCCGGGCTTGTTCGCGATGCCCAGATGCTCGTGCATCGCCAGGACAAGCTCATCGGCAAGGTGAAGATCACGAACGTCCAGAAGACCACCGCGATTGCCGATATCATGATGGATTGGGAGCAATCCCCCATTCGAGAGGGCGACTATGTTCTCTACTAAGACCGCCAGCGCTATTGCCCTTGCCGCGACAATCTGCTTCCTGCTCCTGGTCGTTTTCCAGGTGTCGGAACTGATGTCCTATCGCGCCGCCCCGTCCGTCTGGCCCACCGCGCCATGAAGAACACAGGGAAGGCCCAATCGCTGAACGTTTTCTTCCTGCTTGTCGCCCTGGCTCTGACCGTCTTCTGCCTCAGCGCCTGCAAGACCACCTCGGGCGATGATGACGAGGGATCCGATCTCCCCTGGAACACCCCACAGCCTTGGGAAGGCGCGCCGACGATCCCGGGCATGAGCGGCATGGGCGGATAGGACGATTTCGGAGAAGAAGAATGGCCGCGACTTTCGTCGCGGCCATTTTCATTTGATCTATCTGCAAGCTTTCTACTTCAAGCCCATCTCGATCATCTTCTCGGCGATCTGGATGGCGTTTTGAGCCGCGCCCTTCCAGATGTTGTCGCCCGAGCACCACAGCACGAGACCGTTGTCCACGCTCTGGTCCTTGCGGATGCGGCCCACGAGCACGTCGTAATGGCCCGAAGCGTGAATCGGCATCGGGTACTTCGCGTTCTTCGGGTCATCCACGACCTTCACGCCGGGCTCCTTGGAAAGGATCGCCCGCGCCTGGTCCGGCGAGAGAGGGTTCTCGAACTCGACGTTGATCGCGATGCTGTGCCCGTTGATCACCGGCACGCGCACGCAGGTGTTGCCGATGCGGATCGAGGGGTCGCCCAGGATCTTGTGGGTCTCCTTGCGCATCTTGATCTCTTCGGTCGTCTCGCCCGAGTCGTCCTTGAACGACCCGACGGACGGGATGACGTTGAAGAGGATCTGGTGCGGGTACACCTCGCGCGGCAGCGGTTGACCGGCCGCCCACGCGCGCGCCTGCGCCTCCAGCTCCTTCACCGCGGGAGCCCCCGTGCCCGACACGGCCTGGTAGGTGCTCGCGGTGATCCGCCGCATTTTCGCGGCGCGATGCAGGGCCGCCAGCGGCATCAGGGCCACGATCGTGCTGCAATTCGGATTCGCGATCAATCCCTGGTGCGCCTTCAGCGCTTCGGCGTTGATCTCGGGAATCACCAGAGGGACGCGGGGGTCCATGCGGAAGTCGTCGCCGTTATCGATGACGACGCACCCGCGTTTGGCCGCCTCCCACCCCAGCGTCTGCGAAGCGCCCTTGGCGCCCTCGGTGCCCGCGAAGAACGCAAAGTCCACGCCGGCAAACGCGTCGGGAGAACCAACCTTCACCGGGTAGCTGACGCCATCAATCACTTCCGCGCGCTCGCTGCGCGCGAATATGGTCAGGTTGCCCACGGGGAAATTGCGCGCGCGGAGCAGGCGCACCATTTCGGTGCCCACCGCGCCGATCCCCACCACTACAACGTTGTATTTCTTCATTACCAAATCCCCTCGTCCTCGTCCTCGCTCTCGCCCTCGTCCTCGGTTGTTGCAACGACCGAGTACGAGTTCGAGGACGACGACGAGGTCGATGTGCTATACTCTCTCTGCCACCAGATCGCCGACTTCGGTCGTCGAGTAGCCCATCTTGCCGGCGGCCATGCTCTTCATCTTGTTGGCCGTCACGAACATCACGGCTGTCTCGATCGCCGCCGCGGCCTTCTCCTCGCCCAAAGTCTGAAGCATCATCGCGCCGGCGCCGACGGCCGCCAGCGGGTTGATCACGTTCTTGCCCGTGTACTTCGGGGCGGAGCCGCCGATCGGCTCGAACATGCTGACGCCCTCCGGATTGATGTTCCCGCCGGCCGCGATCCCCATCCCACCCTGCGTGATGGCGCCCAGATCGGTGATGATGTCGCCGAACATGTTGCCCGTGACGATCACGTC
>CAYQYB010000175.1:0-5817 GCA_964421535.1 uncultured Verrucomicrobiota bacterium
GATCGCCATCCAGAGCACGAACGCCGTGACCGTCACCCGGACCACGCCGAACACGAGCAACCTGGTTTCCTCCACGGAATCCTCGCCCGACGGCAAGGTCATCCGCGTCCTCATCGGCACGCAGCCGCCGCTCCCGCGCGGCACGCTTCGCGGCAGCGTCCGCATCGAGACGGACCATCCCAAGTATCCCTCGATGGATATCGCCGTCTCCGCGTTCGTCGTGGGCGACATCACCTTCGCGCCGGAGGAACTCCCGGTGGTCGAGTCCACGGCCCAGCCGGCCGTCCGCTACATCGTCATCCGCTCGGAAACCGGCAAGGCCTTCCAGATCGTCAAGGTGGAGGTACCCATCCCCTCCATCGCCTACAAGATCCTGCCCATGGACGCCGGCGGTTGCCAGGTTGAGTTGAGCAACATCCCCTCCACGCGCGACGTGGAAGGGAAAACGGTCCGTATCCAGACCGATTTACCAAGCGCGCCGGACATCGTGATCCCGTTCCGGTTCATTCCGGCAACGCCAGCTTCCCAGTAGAACATGCGCAAGGCGGAAACATTTCAGCGGCTCGTCCTGAACGCCGCGGGGCTTCTGCTCGTGGCCGCCGCCTGCGGTGCCGCGTCCCAGTTCGTCCGCCGAGACCCGATTCCGTGGTTCGAGGACTGGTCGAACTTCATCGAGGCCAAGGCGCTCAAAGAAGGCATCCCGCTGGCCAACTCCGCCCAAGCCATGTCGTTCATGCAGTCGGGTGCATACGTGATCCTCGACGCGCGGCCCGCCGCCGACTACGCCGAGGGACACATCCCCACGGCCCGGTCCGTGCCCTACAGTTCCGTCGACGACGCCCTCGTCGCCGTCCAGCCGTACCTGACGCCGGCGGCGCCGATCATGACCTACTGCTCAGGAAAGAACTGCGACGAGTCGTTTCTTCTGAGCCTCTACCTGCGGCGGCAGGGATTCACCAACGTCGTCCTCTTCTCGGGCGGGTTTGAAACGTGGAGCGCGGAAGGACATCCCATCGAGCGGGGTGCCCGATGAAAGCCGCCGTCATCATTTGCAGGCTGGTTCTCGCCGCGATCTTCCTGCTGGCCAGCGTGCCGAAGATCATCGCGCCCCACGAATTCGCGGTCGCCGTCTTCCACTACCAGCTTCTTCCGGACGCCGCAGTCAACCTGACGGCGATCTACCTGCCATGGCTCGAGCTGGTCGCCGCCATCGCGATCCTCGTCCCGCGCACCAGCGCGGCCGCCGCGGCGATTCTCTTCGGCCTGCTCGCGGTCTTCACGGCGGCGATCTCCATCAACTTGCTCCGCGGCATCAACATCTCGTGCGGCTGCTTCACGCTCGACCCGGACGCCGGCCCGATCGGCTGGTGGGAAGTGGTGCGTGACCTCGGCTTCCTGGCGCTGGCGGGATTCGTGCTGTGGGATCTCCTGCGAGGGCCAAGGTGTGGCGCCCGCTCTGCGAGCGGGCCCAGCGGCTCGTAGAGCCGCTGCCACACGGGGTGTCGCTACGGCTCAGCCGCCAGCTTGTTCACCATCCTCAGCACGACCCGCCCTATTGTTCCCAGGCTTTCCGCGCTGATCTTGTCCATGGTGTCCGCGTCGGTGTGCCAGTAGTCGTTCCGGCCCGGCGCGCTGCCGTAGTAGAAGTCGATGATGTCGATCGCCGGAATGCCCGCGCTGAAGAACGGGTCGTGGTCGTCGCCGATCTGCAGGTTGGAGAGCGAGAACTTGCCGCGGGAACCGTCCTCGCGGGCCGCGTCGAACACCATCGAGATGAGCGCGGGCGTGCTGTTGCGCGGGAGCGTGACGGTCAGGTCGCGGTCGCCGATCATATCGAGCAGGATCATGGCTTTGACGCTGCGAGCACGACCGTCATCGATCATTTTCTTCGCAAGATACCGGCTTCCATGCAGTCCGTCCGACACGCCGTAGTGCTCCATGCACTCCTCGCCGTCGAACAGCACGAACAGCACCTCGAAGGGAAGCCCCGGCCCTTGCGCCATCACGCGCGCGAGTTCAATGAGAGCGCCGGAACTAGAGGCGGAATCGTTCGCGCCCTGGAAACCCGGGATGCCCGATTTCGTGTCGTAGTGAGAGGCCAGGATGACAAGGCCCTTTCCCGCGCCCGGCAGGCGGCCCATCACGTTCCGGAACACCGTCTCGCCCTTCGGGCTCTGCGCCTTGAACTCGTCAATCGACGCCTCGACGCCCGCGGCCTGCAGGCGGTCGCGCAGGTGCTTCGCCGCGGCCTCCGCGCCCGCCGTCGCGGAATCGCGCGGGCCGAGATCGACCAGGCTCTGAGCCTCCTGGAGCGCCTTCGCGCCGTCATAGGCCACGGGATCCAACTGGGGAGGCGCTTGCACCGGCTCCGCCGGCTCCTGGCGGCAGGAGGTCAGAAGGATCAGACAGAGAGCGCCCGCGCGGATCGTATTTTTTCCAACCATTGGAAAATCTCCGGCCCATTTTCCCAAGGGTTGGAAAAACCGGCCTGTCTCGAGTTACTCAGCCGCCTTGATCTGGTCCCAGATCTTCGTGTACTTGACGTTGTTTTCGCCGAGATCGTCGATGACCTCGCACTTCGCCTGGATCTCCGGCTTCAGGAAGATCGCGGGGTTCTGGAGAATGTCGTCGCCCAGGAACTGGTAGCTGGCGCGGTTTGGGCAGAGGTAGCTGATGAAGATCGTGTTCTCGGCCGCGACGTTCGGGTCGTGCATGAAGTTGATGAACTTGTGCGCGAGCTCGACGTTCTTCGCGTCCTTCGGGATGACCATGTCGTCGCAGGAGATCGAGGTCCCCTCCTCCGGGACGGCGAACGCGATATCCTCGTTCTCGGCCTGGACCTGGAGGATGTCGCCGCTGTAGCCGTGGACCATGAGGAACTCTCCGGAGGCGAGGCCGGTCTTGTACTGCTCGTTCTCGAACTTCGCGAGGTTCTTCTTCCAGCGGATGACGACGTCGCGCGCGGCTTCGAGCTCGCGCTCGTCCAGCGTGTTGAGGCTGAAGCCGAGGGATTTCAGGGCGGCGCCGATCGTTTCGCGCATGTCGTTGAGCATGGTCATGCGGCCCTTCAGGTCCGCGCGGTCGAACATGGCCCACGTGGGCTTGAAGTCCGGCATCTTGCTCATCAGATACGCGATGCCGGTGTTCGTGAGCATGTACGGCACGCTGTGCTGCATCTCGCGGTCCATCGCGATCTTGAGATATTCGGGGTCGATGTTGACGATGTTCGGGACGAGGTTGCGGTTGATCGGCTGGAGCATCCCCTGGTTGAACATCAGCTTGACCATGTAGCTGCTGGGGAAGATGAGGTCGTAGCCGCTGGCCCCGGCCTTCAGCTTCGCGTACATCGCCTCGTTGGAGTCGAAGGTGTCGATGACCACCTTGCAGCCGTTCTCCTGTTCGAAGCGCTGGACGAGCTCGGGCTTCACGTAGTCCGCCCAGTTGTAGATGTGCAGGACCGGCTGGGCGCGCTTGCACCCGCAAGCCAGGCCCAGGAGCGCTACGGCGACGATCGCGATCTTTCTCATGTTTTCTCCTCCGCGAGGCGTTGACTGAACCACACCGCCGCAAACGTGACCACGAGCAGGATCGTGGACAGCGCGTTGATGAGCGGCGGCGACCCGTGCTTGATCATGCTGTAGATCCGGATCGGCAGGGTCGTCGATCCGGGTCCGGCCACGAAAAACGTGATCACGAAGTCGTCGAGAGAAAGCGTGAAGGCGAGAAGCGCGCCCGCGGCGATGCCGGGGAACAGCAGCGGCAGGAGCACCCGCGTGGCGGCGGTCCACCAGCTCGCGCCGAGATCCTGCGCGGCCTCGATCACCGAGAAGTCGAAGTCCTGCAGGCGCGCGAGCACGACCATCGCCACGTAGCTGATGCAGAAGGTGACGTGCGCGAGGAAGATCGTGAACAGCCCGAGCTGGACCTTCATCGCGACGAACAGCAGGAGCAGGCTCATGCCCATCAGGATCTCGGGCACGACGAGCGGCGTGTAGATCAGCATGTAGTGGGCCTTCTGGATGCGGCTCGAGAACCGGTGCAGGGCGAACGCGGCGGTCGTGCCGAGCACGGCCGAGACGACGGTCGCGCCGACAGCGATGATCAGCGTGTTCTCCAGCGCGCGCCAGATGTCCCGCTCGTGCAGGAGGCGCTTGTACCAGACGAGGGAGAAGCCCTCCCACGAGCCTCCGAACCGCGAGGCGTTGAACGAGTTGGCCACGAGCACGATGATGGGGAGGTAGAAGAACACGAGGACGAGGATCATCGTGATGAGGGGGAGGCGGCTGTGCTTCATGCGTCCTCCTCGATCAGCGGCTCGTCCTCGACGCCCTTTCTCTTCTGCAGCACGAGCACGGCGAGAAGCGGCGCGAGCACCGCCAGCGTCAGGAACGCCGAGAGCCCGCTCGCGTGCGGCAGGTTGCGGTCAACGAAGGTCCGCTGCGCGATCTTGTTGCCGATCATCTCGCTGTGCGGCCCGCCGACGATGTCCGGGATCACGTACGAGCCGAGCGCGGGGATGAACACGACGAGGATGGCCGTGAGCAGGCCCCGCCGGATGCCCGGAAGGAAGATGTTGAAGAACGCGCGGAGCTGGTGCGCGCCGAGGTCGCGGGCCGCCTCGATCAGGCGGAAGTCGAACTTTTCGGCCGCCGCGTAGATGGGCAGGATCGCGAACGGCAGATAGGTGTACACCATGACGAGCAGGATCGCCCCGGCGTTGTACAGCAGCGAGGTGTCCGGCGCGACGAGGTGCAGGGAAACCAGCGCGCGCTTCAGCGGCCCCTCGGGGTGCAACAGGACCTTCCACGCGAAGATGCGGATCAGGAAGCAGGTCCAGAACGGAACGATCACGAGCAGGAGGAGCTTCTGCTGCCATGCCTTGCTGAGCCGCGCCATGAAGTAGCCCGCGGGCACGGCGAGGACGATGCACACCATCGTGGTCGCAATGCTCAGCCAGACCGTCCGCCACACGATCGACGGGTAGTTCGGATTGCCAAGGCTCCTCAGCGTGTCCAGCGTCCATCCAGCCCCGATTCCACCGTAAGGGTCGGATGGCTTGAAGGTTATGATGAATACGATCAGCGTGGGGATGACAAATAGAACGACCAACCACGTGAAGGATGGAGCCGTGACCAGCCACTCCTGAATCCGCTTCTGCTGCGACTTGTTCATCACGCTCGCGTCGCCTTGGCAACCACCGGAAGGCCGTTCGCGCCCATGGACACGCCGTTCGTGTCCCCCGGCTGGTCCGGCGGCGCTTCCATGAGCTTCTCGTCGGACTCGCTGTATTTCTCCAGCATGAAGCCGTCGTCTCCGTGCCACGAGAGCCAGACGATCTCCTTCCACTTGATCGGCTTCTCGTCGAGCATGAACCGGCTGTGCTGCTGGTAGACGGAAAGGCGGTAGTCCTGGACGCGGACCCAGTACTTCGTGACGGAGCCCAGGTAGATCACGTCCTCGACGCGGCCCTGGACGACGTTGTGGTGGTTGTCCTCGAGAGGCCGGTCGCGCGAGATGCGGAACTTCTCCGGACGCACGCTGAGGTACACCGGGTTGCCCACGTTGATCTGGTTGTCGTTGAAACAGACGACATCCGGGAAGCCTTCGACCTCCAGCCTGCAGAAATTCTCGTCCAGGAGCTCGACCACTTTCCCTTCGAAGAAGTTCGTGTCGCCGATGAACGCGGCGACGAAGCTGCTCTTCGGCGCCTCGTAGATCTCGCCGGGCGTGCCGATCTGCTCGATCTTGCCCGCGTTCATCACGGCGATCCGGTCGCTCAGGCTCATCGCCTCGCCCTGGTCGTGCGTCACGTACAGG
>CAYQYB010000176.1:0-5756 GCA_964421535.1 uncultured Verrucomicrobiota bacterium
CGGCGGCTCGGCCCTTGCCGCCATCGAGGCGATGAAACGCTGGGGCGTGAAACGCATCAAGCTGCTGTGCATGATCGCCGCGCCGGAAGGTCTGAAGAAGGTGACCAAACGTTACCCGGACGTGCAGATCTACGTCTGCGCCGTGGACAAGAAGCTCAACGCCAACGGCTACATCGTTCCCGGCCTCGGCGACGCGGGCGACCGCATCTTCAACGCGCAAGCCGCCGGGTGAACGAATAACCCACCCCTGTAGTCCCCTCCAAGGAGGGGACCTGACTTGGCAAATCCCCTCCTTGGGAGGGGTGCCCGAAGGGCGGGGTGGGTTGATTCGATCACCACCCTCACGGCCTGCGCACACGCACGCGGAAGAGCTGCTGGCCGGTCACCGGCACCGAGCTCGTGTAGGTCATCGAAGCCTCGCTCCCGGCCCGGTTCGTCCAGCCCGCGATCCCGCTCCACGCGTTCGACGTGCCGCGCGTGAAGTTGGTGGACAGCAGCAGGTCGTACACGCGGTTGCTGACGGCGAACCAGGTCACCTCCACGCGCCCGTCCGTGCTCCGCAGCTCCGGGCTGAGCCACAGGAATGCGCTCCCGTTCTCCGCGCCCGTGCCCGCGATCTCCTCCGCCCCGTTGGACATCCCGTCGCCGTCGCGGTCCGTGTCCGGGTTCAGCACGAACACGGAGGTCGTGGCCGCGAGCCCGATGTTGCCGGCGCGGTCACGCGCCCAGACATACACCCGGTTCGTCGCGTCGAGCACCGGGCCGGCCAGCGTGCCGTTGCCGGTGAAAGATGTGTTTCCGTTAGTTGTTCCCGCGCGGTTCGTGAAGCTGAGGTAATAGCGGTCCAGCCCGGACAGCGCGTCGCCGAACCCGCTCCAGCTCGCATTCACGCTGCTGCCGACGATGTAGTTTCCGCAGCTGCTGCGCTGGACGGACACGGTGGCGCCGTGCGCGGACGGAAGGGTCCGGTCGAGCCACAGGTTGAAGACCGCGGGCGGTCCCCACAGGCCCGACCGGCTGCGCGCGCGGACCTGGAACGTGTGCTGGCCTTCGGCGACGCTTGTAAGCGAAGCCGCACCGTTGGTCGTGTCGACGCCTTGGTCGGGCGTCCCATCGAGCGAGTAGCTGTAGCCGTTGATGCCGGAGTCGCTGGCGGGCGCGCCCCACGTGAAGGCGTGGTTCGCGGTGTTGGTCCAGATCGAGTTGTCCGCGGCAGCGCTGTCCAGGCTCCGCGGGGCGGCCGGCGCAACGGCGTCGGCTGAGGCGCTTCCGAGCGGCCTGCCCAGGTCGTCGTAGCTGAACGAAATGGCCGGCCCGTCCGGCGGCACGATGTTGGTGACCTGGCCGAAACGATTGTACTCGAACTTCGTGATCCGATCCGCGCCTCCGGCCGCCTGTTCGACGAGCTGGGTGACGTCGCCCGAGTTCGCGTCGCGGTCGAAGCGTGTCGAGCGGCCGAGAACATCGGTCTGCCGCACGAGCCATCCCTTCACCGCGTCAAACACGTTGGAGATCGAGCCGATGGGATAGCGGATTTCGGTCACGCGGTCGAAGTTGTCGTGAACATACTCCACGGCGCCGCCCATGCGCGGGTCGAAAATCTTCCAGAGCCGTCCGAGGGCGTCGTATTCATAGCGCGTGGAGATGCCCGTCGCGTCCACCACGTTCGTGGGTCGGTCGAGCACGTCGCGGTGAATCGTGACGGCTCTGACGCCGAGAGCGTTCGTTGCCGTGAACAGCATTCCGTTGGTCGTGTAGCCGTAGCCGGTGTCCACGTTCTGCGCGCCCAGGGAGCGGCGGATCCGCGCGATGCCGTTGTTCGTGTTGTACGCCAGCTCCGTGCTCCGTCCAGCCGCGTCGCTCGACTGCTCAAGCAGGGCCGTGGTCGGGTTGTACGTGGCGGCGATATCCTGCGCCCCGGCGTTGCCCGGGTCGCTGATGCTCGTGGGCTGGCCGTAGGCATTGCGCTCGATGGTCACGGCCGGCCGGTCGGCGATCGGAAGATCCACGACGCTCGGAAGCAGCGAGCCCGCGTCATATCCGTACGCAGTCTCCGCGCCGGTCGCGTCGCGCGCGGACAGCACGCGGCCCTCGCGGTCGGATTGTTTCCGCCAGGGCTCGAATGACGGGTCGGTGATCTGCGGGTCGGTGATCTCCGTGGTCCGTACCGCTCCGGCGGCGTCCTGCGTGAACGCGCTGACGATCGTGTTGCTCCGCGCGTCGGCGGATTCTTCCGCGCGTCCTTTGAGGTCGGGGTCGGACTGCACTGCGGTCAGCCCGTTGAAGTAGGTCTTCTTCACGAGCTGGCGGTTCTCATTGTATGTGTACGTGATGCTTGCGCCGCTTCGGACGTGCGTCGCCGAAGCGAGACAGCCCGTGGCGGTGTAGGCGTAGGTCACCTGCTCGCCCGCGGGCCCCGCGACGCTCGTGACCCGGGTGGTCGAGCTGTTGTAGCCGATGGCCAGCTTCTGGCCGGCCATGTCGGAGATGTTGGTGAGATTGCCGAGACTGTCGTACGAGTAAGTCTGCCTCTTGAGATACGGATCCTTCGTCTGCAGCAGGCGTCCCTCGTGGTCGAACGTGATCTCGCTTCCGCCCGGCGTCGTGAAGACATACGAGTACGTGCTTGCGAGCTGGACGAGCGACGCGCCGCCCTGCCGCAGGCCCGGCGTGAACGTCGGCAGGCCGTTGCTGGAGAGGCCGGTGACGGTGATGACGACGTTTCCGATGTTGTCCACCGCGTACCCGAGCACGAGCGACGAGGTGAAGTCGAGAGTGGTCCCGGTGCGGAGGTCCACCACGCGGATCCCGCCCGAGCGCAGGCGCGTGTTCTTGCCGGAATCCTTCCAGACAGAGTTCGTTCCGTTCCGCATCAGCGAGTTCTCGTCGAACCACGACGGCCGCTCGAACTCGAGCACGAACGGCGTGAAGCGCCAGCCCGGCCCCATCTTCAGGTCGCCCATCCACGAGCTGTGGTAGTAGCGCGTGAACTGCAGGGGCAGCGTCCCGGGGCTGTCGAAGCCGAGGTCCGTTTCGGCGAGGCGGATGTCTCCGTCCTGCGGCTCGGCGTCGGTCTGCGCGGCGACGGCTTTCAGCGTTCCTTCCGATGTGCTGTTGGTCCAGATCTGCTCCTTGATGTCGCCGCCCGGGTTGCCGGCCTGGTCCGGATGGGACGCCTGCACGACGTCGGCCACGCTCTTGGCGGTCGCCGAGGGCACGTAGGTGTTCGGCTTGTTCACCTGCACGCCGCCGTAGATGATCATGCCGTTTTCCTGGTTGTAGGCGGTCGGCGTGGCCTTCGGCGAGTACGCGACCGGCGGCGTCCACGAGTTGAGCCACCACATGTCGACCGGCACGTTGTTGTCGCGGAAGAAGCGCGCGAGCGAAACCGCCTGCATCGCCTCGCGCAGGCGCTCGAAGATTTTCACCTGCACGATGTTCGTGCCCGCCGGGTCGTTCGGGTCGACGCACGGGAAGCTGATCGCGGCGAACGCGTCGTAGTTGCTCGTGAAGTGGTCGGCGAACGCGCGCGCCTCGGGCGGCTGCGGCAGGCCCATCATGAACGACTCGGTGTTGAGCGCCACGCTGGCCTTGTCGAACACGATGCTCGCGCGCCCGGTCTCGGGGTCGAGGTGCCGCTTCAGCGTCATTTCGTTCGGCGTGAACCACATGCGGATGTTGCCCATCCCGCCGCGCTGGGTCATGTTGGAGTAGCCCGGCACGGCGACCGTGCCGCTGTTGTAGAGGATGTTGGTCACGAGATTGTCGCGGCCCACGCTCAGGCACTTCATCACGCGGTCCGCCTCCAGCATGACCCACCCGAGCTTCGTGTTCTCCGCGCGGCCGCCGAACCGGCGGTGCTGCTTGCCGGGGATGACGCTGACGCCTGTGACGATGAAGTTCTGCGCCGAGCCGTTGTTCATCGTGAACCGGCCGAGGAACTCCTGCCCGTCCGCGTTCAGCGTGAAGCAGGATTCGCTCCAGACGCCGTTCTGCCACGGCGTCGTGTTGAACGTGACGCCGGCGGGCAGCGAGCTGGTCCACGAGTTGAACACGAGCTTCATCGCGCGCCGGCCGCCCGCGTAGATTCCCTGAGGCACGCAATTGAACCGCGCGGTCCACGTGTAGTAGGTGCCGCTCCACTCGGCCTTGATGGTCACGTTCACGTTCGAATCCACCTCGGACCAGATCGGGTTGTAGCGCAGGAGGAACCCGCCCTTCTCGCCCGGCTCGAAGATCCCGTCGCCGTCGCCGTAGTCGCCCCACTGCGTGTATGCCGATGCGGGCGGATCGAGCGTGACCGACGGCGGGACGGCCGAGCCGTACACCGCCTGCAGGGCCGAGTAGAGGTAGTCGAGGTCGATGTCCTTCACGCCCGCCGAGCCCTCCGTGCCGAGGAACACGAACTGCCCCGTGATTGGATCGTACACCGCTCCGCGGATGTCGCTGAGGTTCGAGCCGACCAGCTGCGCGGCCTTGTCGATCAGCACGCCGCCCACGCGCTGGACCAGGTTGTCGAGCGCGAGCGCCGTCGTGGCCGTCACGCCGGCCTCGAAACCGCCGGCCGCGATGACCTTGCCTCCGAGCGACGCGATGGCCGGCAGCTCCAGCCCGCCGTAGAACGTGCCGAGCCCCTCCCCCAGCCGCGTGATGTTCTGCCCGATGTCGATGATCGACTTGCCGCTGGAGATGGCTCCGTCGATGAACGCGAGGTTCTCGATCTGCGCGAGCGTGGTGCTTCCCGATTTCAAGGCCTGCGCCGCCTCCGCGCTGAGCGTGAACGTCTCCGCGCCGTAGTACGTTCCGGCCGCGGCGACGCGGTCGAGGTTGAGCGCGGTCTCCACGGCAGACGCGCCGCGGCCGATGACGATCGCGCCCGACTCCGCCGTCGCGGCTTTCACCGCGGCGAGCTCGCCGACGCCGAACGCCAGCGGCGCGACGATGCCCGCGACTTGTCCGACATTGTAATACGCGCCGCTGTAGTCGGCGGGGTCCGGGGTGCCGAACAGCTCCTGCTGTCGGACCCACTTCGTTCCGCCCAGCGTGATCGCGTCGCCGAATCCCATGATCTCCTGGCTGAAGTTTTCCAGCCAGTCGAGGCCCAGGGGGTCGACCCGGTTGACCGGGTCGTTGCCGCAGAAGATGTACCCGTTCAGGCCGGCGGCGATGCCGAGTGGGTCCTTGGAAATGAAGCGTCCGGTTTCCGGGTTGTACAGCCGCGCGCGCAGGAAGATCAGGCCGCTCTCCGGATCGAGGCGTTCGCCGTCGAACCCGAATGCGCCCGGCGTGCCCGCGAGCGCCGCCGCGGCGCCGAACGCGTCGTACGCGCGGGCCGCGCGTGTCGCGCCGGCGGAGGTCATGAGCAGGCGGACCGAATTCAGCCGGTCGGGAAGCTCCAGCGTCGCCGCCGCGCCGTCCCAGGCGGCGATGCGCCCGCCGCCGAAGGTGTAGCTTGCGGACACGGAGCCCGCGTTGTCCCGCTCCTGGACCGTCTCGAAAACGCCGCGGTTCCCGTCCACGACGAACGTCGTGGTCTGCCCGTTCACGGTCTTCGCGATCCTTTGCGCGTCGCCGTTGTACGCGTAGAGAACGTGGTTTGTTCCGTCCGCGATGCCGACGAGCAGGTTGCGCTCGTCGTAGCTGAAGAAGCGCGTCCGCGCCGCGGTGGTTTCCTGGATCGTGTTGCCCGCGGCGTCGTAGGCGTACTCGACGAGCGACGTCCCGCCGCCGTCGGTGACGCGCAGGAGCCGGTTCTC
>CAYQYB010000177.1:0-5756 GCA_964421535.1 uncultured Verrucomicrobiota bacterium
GCGGCAGCCGCGGTGGCCGAGCATCGGGTTGGCTTCGTGCAGCTGCTTGACGCGCTGGCGGATCTTCTCCACCGAAACGCCCATGCGCTTGGCCATTTCCTGCTGGCCGGCGTCGTCGTGCGGAAGGAATTCATGCAGCGGCGGATCGAGCAGCCGGATGGTGACCGGCAGCGTGTCCATCGCCTCGAAGATCCCCTCGAAGTCTTCGCGCTGGTACGGCAGCAGTTTCTCCAGCGCCTTCTCGCGGGCTTCCGTGGTCTCGGCGAGAATGAACTCGCGCTTCGCCCAGATGCGGTCGCCGGCGAAGAACATGTGCTCCGTGCGGCAGAGTCCGATGCCTTCCGCGCCGAACTCGCGGGCCGCCTCGGCGTCCGCCGGCGTATCCGCGTTTGTCCGCACCTTCATCTTGCGGAACTCGTCGGACCAGTCCGAGACCTGCTTGTACATCTTGTAGATCGGATGCTTGCGGGCTTCCTTGTCGCCCTGCACAACGCCCAGGACGACGGGGCTGGCCTGCGTCGGGATCTGGCCCGTGTAGACGCTGCCGGTCGAGCCGTTCAGGCTGATCCAGTCGCCTTCCTTGAGGACCGTGTCGCCGACGATGATCGTCTTGCTCTTGTAGTCGATGTTCAGCGAGCTGGCGCCGGTGATGCAGCACTTGCCCCAGCCGCGGGCCACGACGGCCGCGTGCGAGGTCATGCCGCCGGTGCTCGTCAGGATGCCCTGCGCGGCCCACATGCCGCCGACGTCCTCGGGGCTCGTCTCGTGACGGACCAGGATGAGCTTCTCGTCCTTGTTCCTCTTGATCATGTCTTCCGCGTCGTGCGCGAAGAACACGATCTTGCCCACGCCCGCGCCCGGGCCGGCCGGAAGACCGGTCGTCAGCGCGGAGGCCTTCTTCTCGGCCTCGATGTCGAAGATCGGGAACAGCAGCTGCTCCAGGTCGCCGCCGTCGAGCTTGAGGAGCGCTTCCTTCGGGGTCAGGATCTTCTTCTGCGGCTTGCCCGTCATCACGTCCTTGCCCGTGGCCATTTCCACGGACCAGCGAACGCCGGCGAGGCCGGTGCGCTTCGCGTTACGCGTCTGCAGCATCCACAGCTTGCCCTGCTCCACGGTGAACTCGACATCCTGCGGGTACTTGTAGTGCTGCTCCAGCCTCTGCATGATCTTGAGGAGCTGGTCGTAGGCCTTCCGCCAGATCGCGTCCGCCTCGTTGGGCATCTCGTGCAGATCCTTCGGGGTGCGGATGCCGGCGACAACGTCTTCGCCCTGCGCGTTGATGAGGTACTCGCCCATCGGCTTGGAGGCGCCCGTCGAGCCGTCGCGCGTGAACGCCACGCCCGTGCCGGACGTGTTGCCCATGTTGCCGAACACCATCGAGCAGATGTTCACGGCGGTGCCGAGCAGGCCGGTGATCTTGTTGATGGTGCGGTACTTCTGCGCGCGCTCGCCGTCCCAGCTGCTGAACACGGCGTTGATGGACAGGCGGAGCTGCTCCATCGGGTCCTGCGGGAACGGCTTCTTGACCTTCTGCTGGTATACCTTCTTATAGACCTCGCAAAGCTCCTTGAGCTGGCCGGCGGTCAGGTCGGTATCCTGCTTCGCGCCGTATTTCTCCTTCAGCTTGTGCATTTCGACTTCGTAGTCTTCGTGCGTCAGCCCGCTGGTCGGGCCCATGACGACGTCGCCGAACATGTCGATGAACCGGCGATAGCAGTCCCAGCCGGTGCGCTCGTTGCCCGTGGCCTTGATGAAGCCGAGGACGGACTTGTCGGTCAGCCCGAGGTTCAGGACCGTGTCCATCATGCCGGGCATGGACACCGCAGCGCCGGAGCGGACGGACACCAGCAACGGATCGTCCGCCGCGCCGAGCTTCTTGCCCATCATCTTCTCGAGCTTGGCGAGCTGGGACTTGACCTGGTCCCACATCCCCGCTGGATACTGGCCGCCATGCTTGCTGAAATACGCGCAGGCTTCCGTCGAAATCGTGAAGCCCGGAGGAACGGGCAGATCGGCATTGGCCATCTCGGCCAGGTTGGCGCCCTTGCCGCCGAGGATCGCCTTCATCGACATGTCGCCCTGGGTGTTCTTCTTCCCGAAGCCGTAGAAGAAGACGTATTGCTTCTTTGAAACAGACTTAGCCATGATCACTTTCTCCTATCTTTTGAATCGCTTGCAACTTGGTTGAATTTGAGCCGGCACACTCTATCAGACCGCCCCCCTCTGTCAAGTGTCGGGGGGTCTTGGAAAATATGCATTGCGCGCCTTGCGGAGAGCCGCTTTCAGAAACCTGGTTTCTGTAGGATAATCGGAAATTTGGTATTTCCTGGTTGTCTTGATTTGTGGCCCGACCTAGCCTGATAAGGTTTGGGATGAGGTGCACATGGGGTCGAGCAGTATCCGGGTGCTTGTTGCGGATGATCAGGAGAACATGCGGCAGTTGTTCGCGCGTGTTCTTAATTCCCTGGGTTATTCCGTCGACATCAGTTGCGACGGGCGCGATTGCCTTATCAAATTCGCCCAGCAGCGCTACGACGTCGTATTCCTCGATCTGGTCATGCCCGAAATCGACGGCGAAACCGTGCTCCGCTGGATCAGGACCCACTATCCTCAAACCCACGTCGTCGTCTCTTCCGTGCAGGATGACGAGGAGGCGATCCGCACCATGCTGGCGGTCGGCGCGACCGCGTACCTCGTGAAGCCCTTCACGTCGCAGGAAATCCAGAACGTCATGCGCGGGGTCGAAAATCGGCGCACAGCCGCCGGCCTGAGCATGGTTGCTGCAAGCGCGTAGCCTTCCGCGTTCGCAACCAATTTCACTTAAACGAGTTGCGCTTATTATTTTCGGGTATGTCGAACCGTCCCCGGTGAGCCGTGCGCGGCTCAGCCGGCGTGCCCGCCGTAGTCCAGACATTGCAGAGAGTCGGGACGAAGGAGGGAGGCTTCGCCCTACCAGGAGTGGTGCGGGTTCTCCTGCTTCGATCCCTTCTTGATCCAGATCGACAGGATGGCAATGTCGGAAGGATTCACGCCGGAGATTCTGGATGCCTGGCCAAGGTTGTCCGGCTGGATTTGCTTCAGCTTCTCCCTCGATTCGAAACGCAGCGCCTTGATCTCGTCGTAGTTCACCCACGCCGGAATCTTCTGGTGATCGAGCTTCTCTGAGCGCTCGATCTGTCTCAGCTCACGCTCGATGTAGCCCTCGTACTTCACGTTGATCTCAACCTGCTCGATCACCTCCGCCGGAAGATCAGTTCGCCTCTCCGGAAGCTTGTCGTAGGTCGTTCCAGGTCTACGCAGAGTCTGCGCCAGCGATGCGCCGTCAACGAAAACGCGCTGCAGTCGCGATATCTCGGCCCCAATCTCAACGGACATCTTATGGGTCCGATCGGTCACATCTGTCGGAACAATTCCGAGTCTCTCAGCGTGATGGTTAAGTCGTAGTAATGTGTTGTCCTGACGTAAGATAAGACGATGCTCAGCGCGTGATGTGAACATTCGATACGGCTCGTTCGTGCCCTTTGTCACGAGATCATCAATGAGGACTCCGAGGTAAGCTTCGTTGCGGCTAAGGATCAATGGCTCGCGGCCAAGGATCTTGAGCGCCGCGTTCGCTCCGGCGACGAATCCCTGGCCGGCTGCCTCTTCATACCCAGTCGTGCCGTTGATCTGTCCGGCGAAGTAAAGGTTCTCGACGAGTTTGGTCTCGAGCGTGTGATGCAGCTGGGTCGAGTCCGCGGAATTGTACTCGATCGCATAGGCCGGCTTCAGGAAGACAGCTCGCTCAAGTCCGGGGATCGAGTGGATCATCTCAACCTGCACTTCCTCGGGCAGGCTGTTTGATGTCCCGTTCGGGTAGACCTCGGCCAGGTCTCGGCCTTCAGGCTCGATAAAGACATGGTGCGAGTCGTGGTGCGCAAACTTCACGATCTTGTCTTCGATGGATGGGCAGTAGCGGACGCCGGTTCCCTCTATAAGTCCTCCGTAGAGCGCGCTTTCCTTGAGATTCCGCCTTATTATGTCGTGTGTATGTGACGTTGTATGAGTAAGATAACATGGCATTTGATTCGAGCCAGGAACCCATGGAATCAAGGCCGAAGGCGATTGTTCCACGTGGAACGGACTTCCAGAGGTCAGAGGCCAGCGATCAGAGACCAGATGGCTCTGGTCTGGCTTCTGACGTCCGACTTCTGAACTCTGGTCTCTGGCGCCTCCGGCGCCATGTTCCACGTGGAACATCTGCTGGGCGCGCCTGACCTCGTACGAGAAGAACGGTGGCGGCTCAAGTCCTGGCTGCACCTTCATCCTGCTGTAATCCACGCTCTCCTTGTGCAGCCGTGGCGGCGTGCCGGTCTTGAGACGCGCCATCCTGAATCCGAGGCCGCTGATCGACAAACTCAGGCTGTTTGAGGCTCGCTCGTCGACACGCCCGCCTTCCACAGCCTTCTTGCCGATGTAGATTCTTCCGCTCAGAAAGGTGCCGGCTGCGACAACGACCGCGTGCGCCTGAATGATGGATCCGTCCTCGGTCCGTACGCCGACAAGACGTCCATTGCTCGTTTCGATGGCGCTGACGAGAGCTTCGAGGACGGTCAGGCTCGATGTTCTCTCAAGCACAGCGATCATTCGTCTTGGATACGCCGCCTTGTCGCACTGGGCACGATTTGCCTGAACGGCCGGTCCCTTCCTGGTGTTCAGGACTCTGAACTGGATCCCCGTGTAGTCCGTGTTGCGAGCCATCTCGCCGCCGAGCGCGTCAAGCTCGAAGACGATGTGCGACTTCGCCATGCCGCCAATCGACGGGTTGCAGGACATCCTTGCGATGGCGGACCGATCGATCGTGATGAGTGCGGTCTTGGCGCCGAGGCGAGCCGACGCTAGGGCGGCTTCGCAGCCAGCGTGACCCGAACCGACAACTATCACATCAAATGTCATGAATGTAACTAATTTACAAGCAATTACTTACCAATGCAGAAACGCGAAAATATGCTGGCGAGAAGTTCGTCGTGGTAGACCTTGCCGGTGATCATTCCGAGTTGTTCGATCGCATCTCTCAGTCTGTCCGCAGCGAGTACGACATCGCTCGATTCCTGAGTCATCAGTGTTCGTGCATCTCGGATAGCGGCTCTGGCGTCAACAAGGAGGCGCCTGTGTCTTTCGGAAATGGACGCATGCGGGAGCGTGCCGAGAGAAATTCCACGAGCAAGCTTCTCGATCATCGCTCGGCGGACATCGGCGAGGCCGGTGTTCGTCGTGAGGCTCGTTTGGACGACCGACGCGTCTTGAATCTGGTCGGGGCGAACGGCCGAGCCGAGATCCACCTTGTTAAGGACAACGACACACTTCTCGGACTTCATCGCTGAAAGGTGATCACGATCTTCCTGGTCGAGCGGTCTGGAGGAATCGATCAGGTACAGGTGCAGGTCGGCTTTTTGAATGTGTGCCCGAGCGCGGCGCACGCCTTCCTGCTCGATCTCGCACTCGGTTTCGCGGAGGCCCGCGGTGTCCACCAGGCGAAGCGGAATGCCATCCAAGACGTACTTCTCCTCGATCGTATCCCTCGTTGTGCCAGGGAGTTGCGAGACAATCGCCCGGTCGCGTCCGAGCAGGGCGTTCAGCAGGGTCGACTTGCCGACGTTGGGCTTGCCGGAGATCACAACGAGCGCGCCCTCGCGGAGAATGTGTCCCTCGTCCCACGTGGAGAGAAGTTCTTCAATGCGCTGATCTGCTGCATTGAGCCGCTCGGACAGCTCAGG
>CAYQYB010000178.1:0-5713 GCA_964421535.1 uncultured Verrucomicrobiota bacterium
CTCAAGAAACTCTATTCCCCCGGCGTTTCCGCCAGCCCCTCGCGCAGCCATCCCGGCCTGTTGGTCGCAAGATAGTGGATATTCATCGAGCTCAAGAGCCTCGCCTGTGCGATGTCGTCCACGGTCCAGACAAAGATCTCCAGCCCGGCGGCCCGCAGGGCGCCCACGAGCCCCTCGTTGATCGCCTCGCCAGAGCCGAGGCCGACGCCGTCAATGCCCGCGCCCCGGACGCGTTCGATCATCTCGGCCGCCTCCGGCCGCCACACGCCAGCCTCGTCCTGCCGCAGCTCCACATTCCAGAGCACTTTGCAGCCGGGGAACCGCTGCTTGGTCAGGCCCATGGTCTCCAGGGAGAACCCGACGAACACGATGCGCTCGCTCGCCGCCGGAATCACTTCCGCGACGGCGGGCAACACCTCCGGCCCGCATTTGATTTCGATGAACGCCAGCATGCTCTCCGGCAGAACACCGAGGACTTCGCCCAGCTCGGGGACCGTCTCGCAGCGCCACTCTTTTCCTTTCCAGCACCCGGCATCGAGAAGCTTCAGTTCTTCCATCGAGACAAAGCGCACGGGCGCCTTCATCCCCGTGGTTCTGAACGTGTCGTCATCGTGAATGACGGCCACCTTTCCTTCCCGGGTCCGCTGAACGTCGAATTCGACGCCGTCCGCCTTCTCCTCGACCGCCAGGCGCATGGCGGCCAGCGTGTTCTCAGGCGCGGCAAACGACGATCCTCGGTGCGCAATGATTTTCATGCTTCGAGCGGGCTGTTATAATTCCGGCTGCCGGATCCTCAATTCGTACTCGACGATTTCCTCCGTACGCGTCTTGACCGGCAGGTTGAACTTCAGCCGGTGCGCGGATTCGGTGTACGGGCTTGTCGCGCTGACCACGTTCCATTCCAGGATGACCGGCGGCTTCTCGTCGATCTCGCAGACCACATCCGCGTCGCGCTGGTTCCGCACGGTGATCAGAAACGTCTGCTCGAAATAGCCGGCCACGGGATCGCTGCTCCTGCCCGGCATTCTCATTCCTCGGACATCGTCCGCCAGCCCCAGGTCGATGCGGATCGTCCCGTTGACCGGCGTTCTTTCAAAGTATCCCTCCTGAAGAAGTTTCGTGCGCATGCTGCCGAGAAACACCTGCACGCGCCCCGGCGGCAGCGCAATGCCCATCCGGTTCGCGGAGATGTTCTTCAACACGATCCGCTTGCGCAGCGGGCTGTCCCTATCCTCGGAAACCGGCGGAAAATCCTCGGCGGTCATCGTGTAGATGCGCGTGGCCGGCGTCCGCACCGTGCGGATCAGGACCACGTCGCTCACGGCGTGCGCGGGAAGATTCAGGCTCTGCGGGATGTCGTACTCGAACTCCGGCTCCGGGTCCCGCGGCTTCCCCCTCCACAGGTCGGCCAGGGGACTGTCCTCGTCCAGGCTCAGAAAACCCGGCCCCTCCGCGGGGTTGGGAACATCGATCGCGCGGCCGCCGGCAAGCCGGACCCGGGCGTCCCGGAACGACCGCGATGTCATGTTCTCGACGCGCGCCAGTCCGAACAAATCGACCGACACGGGCTCCTTCTCTTCGGCCTGTTCGCCGCGTACCGCCACCTGGTACACGGCGGACCAGTCGAACCCCTCGATCACGTAGGAGACATCGATCCCCATTCCCTCCCATCGGATCGGCGACCGAATTCGACAGACAACCGGCGTTGCGCGATCATCCGCCGCGGCGCCTCCGGCGAACCCCTGCCCGCGGACCCACCGCACGTCCGGGTCCTTCGCCGCCGCGGAGCGCGGCGCAGAGTCCCTACGGCATTCCAACACTTCAAGAGGAACGCGACGCGACCGGACAACCAGCGACGAAAGATCCGCCTCCGGCGGAATTCCCTCGAACACCACCTCCTGCTCCCCCTCGTTCAGGCTGAAGGAACGGAGCTCGCGCACGACCGCCCAGCCGTGGCCGATGGTCAACGAGGTCTCCCGGATCGAGGACTCCCTGGACACTTCCGCCCCGCGCGCGGACGCCGCGAGAAGACAGACGAAAACGGGCAGAAGCTTGTTCATGGCATGGAAACTACCAGCGATATCTCACCGTGTAGTGAACGGCCCTCTTCCCGCCCGGCTTGAGAACCGGACGAAACTCGATCGTCTGCGGGCCCGTGGCCTTGTAGTCCGTGTCGGCCTTCACGATTTCGTACTGGTTCCAGCGATACAGATGCTCGACCACTCGAATTTCGATCTCTTCCGACGAGTTGTTCTCGATCCGGATTTCGAAGCTCTCCTCGTACTCGTGAAGAGGCGTGACCTCGCTATAGCCGGTCCGTTCGCGCTCGCCCAGGATGCCGCGCGCGGGGCCCAGCAGGACCGTGGCCGTGGCCCCCGCGGGCGTCGCCTGAAGATAATCCTCGCCGACCAGGTCCAGAGACGAATCGGCCTTCTGCTGGTAGAGCCGGAAACGGCCCGGCGGCAGGTCCATGCCCAGCCCGGCATCCTTGCCGTTCGAGAACTGAAGATGCGTCTCAACCGTCCGATGAAACTCGGTCCCGAAGTTCCAGTCGTTCCGCCGGTTTCTCTGGAACCGGTCGAACCGCACACCGTCGTACACGTAGAACTTCGTCACCGGCACGCTGGCGGCCATGCAGAGCTGAACATGCAGCATTCCCCCCGCCTCCAGGGTCAGCGGCCGCGGCAGTTCATAGGTGCTCAGCGTGCCCGCGCTGGCCACCTGGCGCTCCTGGACGGCTTCCTCGCTGCCATACGAGTAGCGCAGCGCCGGCGACGCCCCGCCGGCTTCCCTGCGAACGGGCGAAGGGGAAACGCTCCCCTTCTCCGTGGACACCAGCTTGACGCGCGCGTTCTCGAATCGCCCCCCGGTTCCGTTGTAGATGTTCGCGCGGGCCGCAAGATAACACGTCCCTTCGCCCTCGGGCAGGATCGCATCGTACGAGCCGTCCCAGCGCATCCCGTCCGCCACAAACGCCACCCGCAGGTTCTGAAGAGAATCCTGCCCGGCCGTGATCCTGCAATTCAGCGTCGGCACAAGACTGGCCACCTTCTCCGCGTCCGGGAACACGATGTCCGTCAGCGCGTCGGGATTGGAGAAGTAACTCACCGCCCCGTCGTCGCCCCGGACGGCCACCGTGGCGTTGTCATCCGATGAATGCAGGAGAATCCCTTTCCGGGACGCGCCGCCGGCGCCCACCTCGACCGGCTTTCCGATGAAGCGGTTCAGCATGCGGCCCACGTCCCCCAGGTCGTACTCGAACTGCTGCTCGAGCACCTCGACCGAGGCGCCTCCGGCGACGAATGAAAACGCGATCGTCGACGGATCCACGCGGGCGGGGAATCCGCGGAAGCGCACCCCGTTCTCCCCCTTGTCGAGCTGGACGGAACGCAGTTCGTTGACGAGGGCGAACCCCGTGTCGTAAATCGCCACGTTCACGCTCTTCGGCGGCGAAGCCTCCGTCTCCGCCGCGCGCGCAGAATGCCCGATCGCACAGCCAACGACACCGACGACCAGCGGGATCAGCAATCTTCTCATGGCCGCTCCTGTCTTTGATGGAAACCGCAGGCAACACTATATCAACCAGTCCTCATTTCTGTCACGCGCCACGACGCGCATTCACGCGTCCGCTCCCGGGCTTTTTTACGCTGACAGTCATGACGTTCCGTGGCATTCTCACCCGTACGTAAGAGTATGACACCCGGCGAAATCTTCTTTCTGGTGTTCAGGATCCTCGGCGGACTCGCCCTCTTTATTCTCGGCATGAACATGATGACCGACGGCCTGCGCCAGGCCGCCGGCAGCAGCCTGCGGACGATCCTCGGGCGCGCGACCCGCAACCGCTTCAGCGGCATCGCCATGGGCACCGTGCTCGGGTCGCTCGTCCAGAGCAGCGCAACAACCGTCATGCTGGTCGGATTCATCAACGCCGGCCTCATGACGCTCGCGCAGTCCGTGCCTCCGATGCTCGGCGCGAACATCGGCACCACGGTGTCGATGCAGCTGATCTCGTTCAACATCGGCGACTACTGCTTCATGACGATCACCCTCGGGCTGGTTCTCCAGTTCGTGGCGCCGCACGCGAAACTCAGGGACCTGGGAACCGCCCTTCTTGGCTTCGGCCTGATTTTCCTCGGACTAAACACCATGAGCGATGGAATCACTCCGCATCGCGACGTGTTTGCCTCGTTCCTGAAAAGCATCCACGGAGAATCTCTCGATGGCCTGATCCTCGGAGTGCTCATAGCCACCGCCATCACCACGATCATCCAGAGCAGCGGCGCCGTGATCGGCATGTGCTTCGCGCTGATCAACGCGGGCGTATTCACCCGGCTCGATCAGGTGTATCCCATCATCCTCGGAGCGCATATCGGAACATGCGCGACCGCTTTGCTGGGCAGCATCGGCACGAACATCGAGGCCCGACGCTCCGCCTTCTCGCACCTGATTTTCAACATCATCACATCCAGCCTTGCCGTGGCGCTCGCGCCGGTCTTTCTGAAGCTGATTCCCCTGACGTCCGGCGACCTGCTCCGCCAGACCGCGAACACGCACACGGCCGTCATGCTTTTCGGGTCGATGCTCGTCCTGCCCATCAGCCCGTTGTTCGCAAAGTTCGTCGCGTTCGTCGTCCCCTCCCGCAAGCCGCCGCCCCAGAGGAGCTTTCTCGACGCCGCGCTGATCGGGTACCCCGAGAAGGCCATCTACGCCGCGATCGCCGAGCTTCAGCGCGTCACCAAGATCTGCGCGCGCAGTTTCCGGCTGTCCATCGACATCCTGTTCCAGGTCAAGCGAAGGGAGGTCCTTGAGGTCAAGCTGAACGAGAATGTCGTGGACGAGATCAAGAAGGCGATGAAGGACTACTTGGGCAAGCTGACGCGCCGCCATCTCTCCCGCCGGCAGGCGATCATCATCCAACACCTCAACCGCTGCATGGCCGACATCGAGCGGATCGGCGACCACATCGACGAGGTATGCGACATCTCCATCCGGCGCCGGAAGGATCCGCAGGCGCGATTCAACCGCGAAACCCTCGAACTGCTCTTCTCGCTCTACGAGGCCGCCGACCGCGTCCTGCATCTCGTCATCCAGTCCCTCAATCCGGACAACCAGGACTTCCAGGGAATGGCCCAATCCATCCTGCTCGCGCGCGACGAGTACGTCGAAAAAAGCATCAACGCGAAAGCAGCCTTCACCGAGCGCATCGCCAACCACGAGTTCCCGCCCATCGTCGGCATGTTCTTCAGCGAGTACTCGTCCGCGTTCGACCGCATCGTGAAGCACGCCAAGATCATCGCCCTCGCCGAAAAGCAGCCCTACTTCTGGATCAAGCGCAAGAAGCTCGATCGCATGGAGGACGAGGCCCCGGCATACAAGCCGCCGCCGCTGACGGACGCGCACGATTTCCTGGATCGGCTGCATTCGGAGGAATACCTATGAAATACGCCGTCATAACTGTTTGCATGGTAATTGGTTGCGCGTGCGCTCAGGCGGGCGAAAACATCGCCATCAAGGCCACCGCGAAGACGGTCAGCCAGAGCAAGGGCGCGGAGCAGGACCTCCCGCGCGGCAAAAGCCGCGCGTTCGAGAAGCACATGATCTACAAGTTCGATCTCCAGAACCTTTCGACGCAGGGCCCGGCCGAATTCGCCGTGGAATGGATGGTGCTGATCGAAAAATCGGAAGGCCGCACCCAGCCCGCGACCATGGGCCA
>CAYQYB010000179.1:0-3038 GCA_964421535.1 uncultured Verrucomicrobiota bacterium
GATCACCGAGCAGGGCACCTTCATCATCAACGGCGCCGAGCGCGTGGTCGTGAGCCAGCTGCATCGCTCCCCGGGCATCTGCTTCGAGCAGAGCGTTCATGCGAACGGTTCGATCCTGTACTCGTTCCGCATCATCCCGGACCGCGGGTCGTGGATCGAAGTCCAGTTCGACACATCCGACCTCCTTCAGATTTACCTGGACCGGAAGAAGCGTCGCCGGAAGTTCCTGGCGACAACCTTCCTTCGCGCCCTCGGATACGGGACGGACGAGGAACTGCTGGGCCTTTTCTACACCTTCGAGAAAATTTCTCTGAAGGATACCGTGGACGAGGACAAGCTTGTTCACCGCGTGGTCAAGGACGACGTGATCGACGCCGATTCGAAGACCATCCTGGCCCGCCGCTATGATCCGCTCACCAAGGACCTGGTGAAGCAGATGAAGGCGGCCAAGTTCAGCAACGTCGAGGTCGTCAACGTGTCGTGGGATGAGGGGCTGATCCTGAAGAGCGTCCACAAGGACCCGACCCGGTCGAACGAAGACGCGCTCAAGGACATCTATCACCGCCTGCGTCCGGGCGATCCTCCGACGATTTCGAACGCCAAGCAGTTGCTGAAGCGCGTGTTCTTTGACCCGCGCAGGTACGACCTCGGCCGCGTCGGCCGGTACAAGATCGTGCAGAAACTCGGGCTGGAGAAGAACAAGGACTCCCGGGTCCTTGAGAAGGAAGATTTGATCGCCTCGATCAAGTACCTCGTCAGTCTGCGCCGCGGCGAAGGCACCGTGGATGATATCGATCATCTCGGCAGCCGCCGTGTCCGCACCGTTGGCGAACTCCTTGAGAACCAGTGTCGGCTCGGACTTGCGCGCACGGAGCGCCTGGTCAAGGAGCGCATGACCATTTTCGACACCTCCGTCGAGAAGCTCACGCCGCAGAAGCTGATCAACCCGAAGGCCCTGGCGGCCGTCATCCGCGACTTCTTCGGCCGCAGCCAGCTCAGCCAGTTCATGGACCAGACGAACCCGCTGGCCGAGCTGACCCACAAGCGGCGCTTGAGCGCTCTGGGCCCCGGCGGTCTGAGCCGCGAACGCGCGGGCTTCGAGGTCCGCGACGTTCACTCGAGCCACTATGGCCGAATCTGCCCGATCGAGACGCCGGAAGGACCGAATATCGGTCTGATCTCCTCGCTCAGCATGTACGCCCGTGTCAACGATTTCGGGTTCATCGAGAGCCCGTATCGCAAGGTGGAGAACGGCCGCGTGACCGAGCAGGTCGACTACCTGACCGCCGATCGCGAGGAGAACTTCATCATTGCGCAGGCCAATGCGCCGCTCGACGAGAAGGGGCGGTTCATCAATGAGACGGTTTCCGTCCGATACCGCGGGGACTTCCTGGAAGTGTCCAAGGATCGCGTCAACTACATGGACGTTTCGCCGAAGCAACTGGTCAGCGTGGCCGCCGGCTTGATCCCGTTCCTGGAACACGACGACGCCAACCGCGCCCTCATGGGTGCGAACATGCAGAGGCAGGCGGTTCCTTTGCTGGTCAGCGAGCGTCCTTTCGTGGCAACGGGCGTCGAAGCTCGCGTGGCGCGTGATTCGCATGTCATGGTCCTGGCCGAAGAGCCGGGCAAGGTGGCGTACGTTTCGGCCGACCAGGTCATTGTTTCCAAGGACGGCGAGCCGCCGACCAAGAAGACCCCCAAGGACGACTACAAGGTCTACGAGTTGCGCAAGTTCATGCGCTCGAATGCGGGCACGTGCATCAACCAGAAGCCGATCGTCAGGGTGGGGCAGAAGATCAAGAAGGGCGACGTGCTGGCGGACGGCCCGGCGACGTGTCAGGGCGAGCTCTCGCTTGGGCACAACGTGCTCGTCGCGTTCATGCCGTGGAACGGCTACAACTTCGAAGACGCCATTCTGATCAGCGAGAAGCTTGTCCGCGAGGACGTGTTCACCTCGATCCATGTCGAGGAATTCGAGTGCGGCGCTCGCGACACCAAGCTTGGTGCCGAGGAGATCACCCGCGATATTCCGAACGTCGGCGAGGAAGCCCTGAAGAATCTGGGCCACGACGGCGTGGTCATGGTTGGCGCGGAGGTCAAGCCGGGCGACATTCTTGTCGGCAAGATCACGCCCAAGAGCGAGACGGAACTGGCCCCGGAAGAGCGGCTGTTGCGCGCCATCTTCGGCGAGAAGGCGGCGGACGTAAGAGACACATCGCTGACGGTGCCCAGCGGAACGTACGGGATCGTCATGGGCGTCAAAGTCTCCTCCCGCAAGGAAGTGACCCGCACGAAGCTGACGCCGGGCGAGCGCCGCAAGCAGACGAAGGGCATCCAGGAGGAGTACAAGGAGAAGAAACAGCAGCTGACCGAGGACCTGACCGAGGCGCTCAGCAATATTCTCCTCGGCGAGAAGATTCCGCTCGACGTGATGAACGTGGAGACCGGCGAGATCATCATCCCGGCGAACCGCAAGATCACGAAGACCCTGCTGCGCAAGCTGGCTGCGGCATACAACAACATCGAGATTGATCCGAGCCCGATCCAGATCAAGATCCAGGGCATCATTCACGAGTTCAGCCACAAGTTCGCCGAACTCGAGCTTGAGCAGGAACGCGCGATGGACCGCATCGAGAGCGGCGACGATGTCGATCCCGGAATCATCAAGCAGGCGAAGGTGTATGTCGCCAGCAAGAAGAAGCTCTCGGTGGGTGACAAGATGGCAGGCCGCCACGGCAACAAGGGCGTCATTGCGAAGATTGTTCCCGAAGAGGACATGCCTTTCATGCCGGACGGCTCCCCGGTCGAAATCGTTCTGAATCCTCTCGGCGTGCCTTCACGTATGAATGTGGGGCAGGTTCTTGAGACGCATCTCGGCATGGCGTGCAAGTTGCTCGGGTTGTACGCGGAGACGCCCGTCTTCGACGGCGTGTCTGAGAAGCGCATCCGCGAAATGCTCGAGGAATCCGGCGTGGCCAAGGATGGCAAGACCGTCCTGTGCGATGGGCGCACGGGCGAGCCTTTCGACCAGCGCA
>CAYQYB010000179.1:3048-5691 GCA_964421535.1 uncultured Verrucomicrobiota bacterium
GGTCGGCTCCATCTACATGCTGAAGCTGCACCACCTGGTCAGCGACAAGATCCACGCCCGCGCTGTCGGTCCGTACTCGTTGGTCACGCAGCAGCCCCTTGGCGGTAAGGCGCAATACGGCGGCCAGCGGTTCGGCGAAATGGAAGTCTGGGCCATGGAAGCGTACGGGGCGGCCTATGCGTTGCAGGAGCTGCTCACGGTCAAGAGCGATGACGTTTCCGGCCGCACGAAGATCTACGAGTCGATCGTCAAGGGCGAGAACACCCTCGACGCCGGCAGGCCTGAATCCTTTAACGTGTTAATGAAGGAAATGCAGAGCCTTGCACTGGATATCCAGGTGCGCCGGGCCGACGAAAAAGAAAGACGAAGCGTTTGATTAGGGAGACGACGGTGACAGAAACCAGCACAGAACAAATCCTGGGGATGGAGCCGCAAATCGGGTTCGACCTTGCGAGCATTTCTCTTGCGTCGCCGGAAACAATCCGGTCCTGGAGCAAGGGAGAGGTCAAGAATCCGGAAACCATCAACTACCGCACGTTCAAGCCTGAGAAGGGCGGCCTCTTCTGCGAGCGTATTTTCGGGCCAACGAAGGACTGGGAATGCAGCTGCGGAAAGTACAAGCGCATCAAGCACAAAGGCGTGATCTGCGACCGGTGCGGTGTTGAAGTCACCTTGGCCCGGGTGCGGCGTGAACGGATGGGGCACATCGAACTAGCGGTACCGGTGTCGCACATCTGGTTCTTCAAGTGCACTCCCAGCCGTATTGGCCTGGTCCTCGATATCAGCGGCCGCGACCTCGAGCGCGTGCTGTACTACGAGGATTATGTTGTGGTCGACGCCGGCGATACCCCGCTCAAGGAGAAGCAGCTTCTCAACGAGATGGAGTACCGCGAAGCGCAGGAGAAGTACGGCGAGAATTTCTCCGCCAAGATGGGCGCGGAAGGTATCCGCGACCTGATGAAGACGATCGACATCGAGGAAACGATGGCCCAGCTCGAGCTCGAGATGGAGGCCACCCGCAGCAAGCAGACCCGCAAGAAGCTGACCAAGAGGATGAAGGTCCTTGACGCGTTTCGATCGAACAGTTCGCGGCCGGAATGGATGATCCTGGAAGTCCTGCCGGTCATCCCTCCGGACCTGCGGCCGCTGGTTCCGCTCGAGGGCGGTCGTTTTGCAACGTCCGATTTGAACGACCTGTATCGCCGCGTCATCAACCGGAACAACCGGTTGAAGAACCTGCTCCTGCTGAAGACGCCGGACGTGATCATCCGCAACGAGAAGCGCATGCTTCAGGAAGCCGTGGACGCGCTCTTCGACAATGGCCGTCATGGCCGCGCGGTCACGGGAGCGGGGAACCGCCCCCTGAAGTCCCTGAGCGACATGCTTCGCGGCAAGCAGGGCCGTTTCCGTCAGAACCTTCTCGGAAAGCGCGTGGACTACTCCGGCCGGTCCGTCATTGTGATCGGGCCTGACCTCACGCTCCGTCAGTGCGGTCTGCCGAAGAAGATGGCTCTCGTCCTGTTCGAGCCGTTCATCATTCGCCGCCTCAAGGAAATGGGCATCGTCCACACGGTCCGTAGCGCGAAGAAGATGATCGAGCGCGAGGCCAACGAGGTGTGGGACATTCTTGAAGAGGTGACCAAGGGTCACACGGTGATGCTGAACCGCGCGCCGACGCTGCACCGTCTCAGCATCCAGTCGTTCGAGCCCACGCTCATCGAGGGCGAGGCGATCCGGATCCATCCGCTCGTCTGTACGGCGTACAACGCGGACTTCGACGGTGACCAGATGGCCGTGCACGTACCGCTGTCCGTCGAGGCTCAGCTCGAGTCCCGCCTCCTGATGCTGGCTCCGAACAACATCTTCTCTCCGTCGAGCGGCAAGCCGATCACGACGCCGACCCAGGATATTGCCCTGGGGTGCTACTACCTGACCATCGAGTCGCAGCGTGATCGTATCCGCCAGCGCCAGCTCAAGGTCGGTCAGAGCGAAGTCGAGCATCTGCCGATTCTGTCGGATGCGGCCGAAGTCCATACGGCGTTCGACGACGGTGCGCTGAAGATTCACGACCGGATTCGCTTCCGCAATCCGGACTACAAACGCGAGACCAAGTACGGAAACACGAAGAATGCGGTGATCACGACGACCGTGGGCCGCGTGTTCTTCAACGAGATCTGGCCGGAGTCGCTCGGGTTCTGGAACGCCTCGGTGCCGAAGAAGCGTTTGGAGGAACTGCTTTGGCAGTGCTACCAGATCACCGGCCACGAGGAAACGGTTCGCGTGCTGGATCGTTTGAAAGCCATGGGTTTCGAACACGCGACGCTCGCGGGCATATCCATCGGCATGGAAGACATGATCATTCCGGATGACAAGCCGAGGATCGTCAGTCAGGCCGGCCACCAGGTGAAGGAAGTGGAAGGCCAGTACCGCAAGGGCGTCATCACGGACGGCGAGCGGTACAACAAGATCATCGATATCTGGACGCACGCGACGGACGAAATCTCCAGCGCGATGTTCCGGTCGATGGAGTACAACGAGAGCCGCATCGATGTGAACCCGCTGTTCATGATGGTGGATTCCGGCGCGCGCGGCAACAGGCAGCAGATTCGCCAGCTCGCGGGCATGCGCGGTTTGATGGCCAAG
>CAYQYB010000180.1:0-5668 GCA_964421535.1 uncultured Verrucomicrobiota bacterium
CCTCCGGAGGAGGGGATTTGACTTGGGGCAATCACCTCCCTTGGGAGGGGTCCGCGAAGCGGGGGGTGGGTAGGGTGTTGCGATGAGCGCAGATTCTCGTGAACGTCCGGTCCGAGCCGCGCGGGCCCATCGGGTAGGCTGTGGCGTTCTGCGGGTCCACGCCTGCGGCTTGCAGCGCATCCTGTTCGACGGCGTCGAGCGCGAGGTCGGCGCGCATGGCGATGTACTCGACATGGCCGGAGACATCCGCGCCGCGGCCGACGATGGCGTTCTCGATGACCGAGCCTGCTCGCAGGATCGCGCCGTCCCAGATGACGGAGTTCTTGATCCGGACATTCCGCTCGCGGATCACGCCGCGGCCGATCTCGGAAAACGTGCCGCGCGTTTTTCGCAGCAGGCGGTGCGCGTCGAGGTATTGCCGGGGCGAGCCGACGTCGGCCCACGTGGAGGCGGGCACGCAGACGCCCGCGACGCGCAGGCCGCGCTTCATCGCGCGCTCGTACGCGGGGATGATGCCGGCGAAGCCGCTTTCCGGAAGGAAGTCGAGGATGCGCGGGGAGACGAGCGTCGCGCCGCAGAACGTGCAGGTTCCGTCCGAGCCGGGCCTTGCGCTCTGGAATGAACATATCCAACCCTTGGAAACTTCCACCGTGCGCGGTCCAAGGGTTGGATGGAGCCATGCGGCGGCGATGCAGTTGCGGGAGGCGAACGCCTTGATCAGCGCATCGGGCTTCAGGTCGGCGACGACGTCGGAATTGACGACCCAGACGGGCTCGTCGCGAATGAACCATTCCGCGCGGCGGAGCGCGCCGCCGGTGCCGAGGATCTCCGGCTCGAACGAAAAATTGATCTGGAAGCCGGGCCACGCGAGCGAGCGGCCGAGCGCGAAGATTTCGTCGGGGTTGTGGTGGAGATTGATAACGACCTGCTTCACGCCCCAGCGCTTCAGGAGACGCAGAACACGCTCCAGGATGGTCACGCCCCAGAGCGGCATCAGCGGCTTCGGCAGGTCGCGGCTGAGCGGCAGCATGCGGGTTCCAAACCCCGCGGCGAGCACAACGGCTTTGGTGGGGCGAGTCATGCGGACAGGTTAGCCAGCTTGTGGCATGAGCGCAACGCCGAGGAGGTGAAGAGTCCAAAGTCTAAAGTCCAATGTCCAAAGTGTGTGGAAGCTGACTTTGGACTTTAGACCTTGGACTTTGGACTGGCAGCTGATGTATTCTGCGGGCAGTCACACAATTCGAGGTGCACCATGGCGGACACAAGAGAGGCCGGCCGGCAGTTGGAAGACGCATTTTTCCTCAAGGAAGACCAGAAGCTGATTGAGAAGTACAAGAAGCTCAAGCAGCTGGAAGAGACCAAGAAGAAGCTCTCCGAGCTGTCGGGGATCACGGACGATGCGAAGCTCCAGAAGATGATCGAGCTGGGCATCAAGCCGGAGACGCTCCTGTCGCTGGTGATGATTCCGCTCGTGGAGATTGCGTGGGCGGACGGCGAGGTGGAGGAGAAGGAGCGGAGCGCCATCCTGGTCGCGGCGGAGAAGAAGGGGATCGCGAAAGGCAGCGCCGAGCACGAGATTCTCGAACGGTGGCTGGCCCGGAAACCGGATGCCAAGCTACTGGAAACGTGGATCGACTACACGCGCACGCTTTGCGGGAAGCTTCAGGCCGAGGGGCGCTTTCGCCTGAAGGAAGATCTGATCGGGCGGGCCCGCGGGGTCGCGGAAGCGGCCGGCGGATTCCTCGGGCTGGGCAACAAGGTGTCCCCCGCGGAGGCGGCGGTGCTCCGCAAGCTGGAGACCGCGTTCGAGTAGAAGTCCAAAGTCTCAAGTCCAAGGTCCAAAGTCGGCGGATTTCACTTTGGGCTTTTGGACCTTGGACTTTGGACTCTTGACGTTTCACCGGCTGCGGGTATAGTTTTCGCCAATGAGTTCGCACAAATCCATCGTCGCGCGCCACGCCGCAGGGCAGAAGGTCCTGCGGACGCTCTTGCTCTCCCTTAGTGGCAACACCCGCGCGGCGGTGGGCGCGAGGTGTTGACGCGTCCCGTTCGTTCCGGCTTGGAAACCCCACCGCAAACAGCGGTGGGTTTTTTATTGGTTAACACGGCAAACAACATACACTTCGAACAAATCAAGGGTGAAACATGACAGCGAAGCATGACGAGAAAAACAGGGTGATCATTTTTGACACGACGCTGCGCGACGGGGAGCAGTGCCCCGGCGCGAGCATGGGCCTGCAGGAGAAGATGGAGGTCGCGCGCCAGCTCCAGCGGCTGAACGTGGACATCATCGAGGCGGGGTTCCCGATCGCGTCGCCGGGCGACTTCGAGGCCGTCCAAGCGATCGCGAAGACGATCAAGGGCCCGCGCATCGCGGGGCTGGCCCGGTGCATCGCCAAGGACATCGAGCGTTGCGCCGAGGCGGTCAGCCCGGCGGGCAAGCGGTCGCGGATCCACGTGTTCCTGGCGACGTCGGCGATCCACCGCCAGTTCAAGCTGAAGAAGGCGAAGCACGAGATCGTCAAGCAGGCGATCTGGGGCGTCAAGCACGCGAAGAAGTTCTGCCAGGACGTGCAGTTCAGTCCCGAGGACGCGTCCCGCACGGAGCCGGACTTCCTGGCCGAGGTCGTCGAGGCGGTCATTGACGCCGGCGCGACGACGGTCAACATCCCGGACACGGTGGGCTACGCGGTGCCGATCGAGTTCGGCCGGCTGATCGCGTACCTGGTCGAGCACGTGAAGAACATCCACCGCGCGGTCATCCACGTCCACTGCCACAACGACCTGGGGCTGGCGGTAGCCAACTCGCTGGCGGCGGTCCGCAACGGCGCGCGCGGCGTGGAATGCACGGTCAACGGGCTGGGCGAGCGCGCGGGCAACTGCTCGCTGGAAGAGGTGGTGATGGGCATCCGGACCCGCGCGGACGCGTACAACGGCGTGTGGACGGGCATCAACACGAAGGAGCTGTACCGCGCCAGCCGGCTGGTCAGCCAGATGACCGGCATGGTCGTCCAGCGGAACAAGGCCATCGTCGGGGCGAACGCGTTCGCGCACGAGTCGGGCATTCACCAGGACGGCATCCTGAAGGAGCGCACGACATACGAGATCATGAAGCCCGAGGACGTCGGCCTGACCGGCACGGAGCTGGTGCTGGGCAAGCACTCCGGGCGGCACGCGCTGTTCACGCACCTGGCGCGCATGGGCTTCGCCGTGAAGGACGACCAGAAGGAAGCCGTCTACAACCAGTTCAAGGAGCTGGCGGACAAGAAGAAGTTCATCTACGACGACGACCTGATCGCCATCATGCGCGAGCAGATCGCGCAGGCGCCGGCGATCTTCACGCTGGACTACCTGCAGGTGTCCACGGGCACGAGCACGGTGCCGACGGCGACGGTCCGGCTGAAGAAGGAAGGCAAGGTCTTCCAGGATTCCGCCTGCGGCGACGGGCCGGTGGACGCGACGCTCAAGACGATCGACCGGATCACCGGTGTGCCGGGCGACCTGAGGGACTACTCCATCCAGGCCGTCACGCGCGGCGAGGACGCGGTGGGCGAGGTCAGCGTGACCGTGGCATTCGGCAAGGACTACGTGTCGGCCAAGGCCGCGAGCACGGACATCGTCGAGGCCAGCGCGAAAGCGTACCTGAACGCCCTGAACAGCCACCTGTTCACGCAGGCGGCGGGGAAGGGCGGGAAGAAGAAGACGAAGCGCGCCGCGGGCCGGCAGCCGTAGAGGCTGTCCTTGGACGCTTGACCCTTGACGCTTGGGACCGACCACTAAGCGTCAAGTGTCCAGGGTCAAGTTACGAGGACTCTCTTGTCAGGATCACGCCAGCCCCCATTTCGGCGGCTCGCTTTTCCGAGGCGAGCCCTTATATTCGATTCATGATGCGATTCGTCCTGTCTGCCGCGATTTTCGCGTTCGGATCCGGGGCCCTGTTCGCCGAGCCTTTGAGCCTGAACGCGTGCTACGACCTGGCGCTCAAGCAGAGCGAACAGGTGTCCATCCTCGACGCGGAGTGGCGCGCGGCCGAGGCGCGGTATCTTCGGGCTTCCGATTCGTGGATGCCGGACGTGAGCCTGGCCTCCGCGCATCGCTTCGAGCCGGAAGTGGACGATGTTTCCAGCAGCGGGAGCCGGCACGAAGTCCTGCTCACAGCCAGCCAGCCGATCTTCACCGGGTTCCGGCTGACGCGGGAGGCCGAGGCGGCGAAGGCGGAAACGCGGGCCGCGTGGCTGACGAGCGCGCGCTTCAAGGAAGTGCTGTACCAGGACGTGTCCGATGTTTTCTACCAGACGCTGCTGAACCAGGAGGACATCAAGGTGCTGGACGCTCTGGCCGCGGCGCTCGAGCAGCGCGTGGCCGAGCTTGACCGGCGCGTGAAGCTGGGCCGTTCGCGCAAGGGCGATCTGCTGGGCGCGCAGACGGACCTGGAAGACGTGAAGGTCGTTCGAGAGGCCGCCGCGGGCCGGCTGGCCGCGTCGCGCGAGCTGCTGTCCTTCCTCACCGGGCAATCCGCCGAATCCCTCGTGGTCGCGGACGCTTCGGCCTGGACGCGCCCGCCGGACCTCGACACGGCGCTGACCAACGCCACGGCGCGCAAGGACATCCGGGCCGCCGAGGCCGGCGTGGAAGGCGCGGAGCGGCGGCTGGCCGCCGAGAAGGGCAGCCGCTGGCCGCAGATCAGGGCTGGGGCGGACTACACGCTGTACGAGGATCCCGACAACGACAGCACGTGGGGCGCGCTTCTGACCCTGGAGCTTCCGATCTTCGACGACAACGTCATCAAGTCGCGCATCGAGGAAAGCCGCGAAGCCCTCAACATCAGCCGGCTGAACCTGGCCCGGCTTCGCCGGGAGTCGGCGTCCGACGTGCGGCTGGCGTTTTCCGATTTCTCCTCGAGCCTGGCCCAATGGCAGAGCCTTGGCCGGGCCCTGCAGGTGGCGGAGGAGAACTACGGGCTCCAGCAGGACGACTACGCGCTGGGGCGGGCGAGCAACCTGGATGTGCTGAGCGCGCTGGCGCAGGTGCAGAACTTCCGCCGCCGCGCGGTGCTGGCCGAGATGCAGGCGCGCGCCAGCCTTGTCCGCCTGCACGTCGCCGCCGGGGAGGTGGCCCCATGACGCTTTCCGATCTCTCCATCCGGCGCCCCGTGTTCGCCTGGATGATCATGTTCGGGCTGATCGTCTTCGGCGCGATCTCGTTCGGCCGGCTCGGCGTGAGCCTGATGCCCAGCGTGGATTTCCCGATTCTCGAGATCAACGTGCGGTGGGAGGGCGCCGCGCCGGAGCTTCTCGAGGCCGAGCTGATCGATCCGATCGAGCAGAAGGTCATCGCGGTCGAGGGGCTCAAGGAGGTCCGCTCCACGGTCCGCCAGGGCGGGGGATCGATCGAACTCGAGTTCGAGCTCGACCGGGACGTGGACGCGGCGGTGCAGGAAGTGCAGGCGGTGCTCAGCCAGATCCGCTATCCGCTCGGCGTCGACACGCCCACCCTCCGCAAGAGCAGCACGGACTCCGATCCCATCGTCTGGATCGGCGTGGCGGGCGACATGCCCCTGCGTGAGATGGTGGCGTTCGTCGACGGCTTTCTCATCGACCAGTTCCAGATCCTTCCGGGCGTGGGCGAGGTGTCCATCCAGGGGTCCAGCGAACGCAACCTCCGCATC
>CAYQYB010000181.1:0-5656 GCA_964421535.1 uncultured Verrucomicrobiota bacterium
GCGTGTCGCCGTCAACCGCCGTCACCGGGCGGCCGTTCACCAGCGCGCTGACAACGGAGTCGTTCTCGGAAACATAGATCACTCCCGACTCCGGGTGCACCGCGACGCCGTCCGGATTGCGCAGCCCGCGCACGACAGTATCCGGCGCCGGCAGGCGCGCCGCCGCGGACCCGGCCCGCGCGTGCCGGCGCAGCGCCGTCTCCGCGGACGCAGGTTGGGTGAACACGGACATGACCGAGAGCCATCGCGGATCGAAGTCCGTCAGCTCACGTTGCTTGCCCGTCCACGGATTGACTTCCACGGCCCGGAACGACCCTGCTGTGGCCGTGCCGGCCGCCAAGGCAAGACAGAATACGACTACTCTCGATAGTGTGATCATCGCGGTTTCCTTGAATCCCCGTCCCTTCGTGCCCTTCCACCGCTTGTTGTGGCTGGCATCAGCCGGGCTACGCTTCGGCTGACGGTGTTACACGAGCTCCATTACATCCTTCAAACAACGCCCCCTGCACAAGCAATATACTGCGTTTTTGCCGATTGTCTTGTCGGTCCATCGCCTCTTGACACGTAGTTTAATCCTGACAACCGGCGGGTATTCGGACCGCTGTGTCCCGGACGAGGTTTGCTGTTTATTTCGGAGTTGAAAGAAAGCACAATGGCCTGCGTCTAAAGAAAGTAGCCGGATTTCATGGTGGCGTGCTGGAACGTTTGACCTGCGGAATTGCGAATATGCCTGCTAACAGGAAGAAGCTGTTGATCGTCAACGTCGCCGGTCTGGGCTGGGAACTGGTGTCCCGGCACCAGCCGACGGCCGGCGCGCTCGCTTTCCGGCAGGCGGAAACCGTCTTCCCGGCGGTGACCTGCGCCGTCCAGGCCTCGTTTCGGACCGCGTCCCTGCCGCGCGAGCACGGCATGATCGCGAACGGCCTCTTCTTCAGGCATATCCAGCGCGCGATGTTCTGGGAGCAGGCGGCCGCGCTCGTGATCGGCCCGCGGATCTGGGAGGGCGCGCGCCGCGCCGGAAAAAAAGTCGGGCTCCTGTTCTGGCAGCAGAGCCTGGGCGAGCAGGCGGATATCCTCCTGTCGCCGAAGCCGGTCCACAAGCACCACGGCGGGATGATCCAGGATTGCTACTCGCAGCCGCACGATCTCTACGAGCAGCTCTGCGCCGCGATCGGCCGGCCGTTCGACCTGATGAACTACTGGGGCCCGCTCGCCTCCGTCCGCGCGAACGAATGGATCGTCGACGCCACCTGCGAGATCATGCGCTCGCAGGATCACGCGCCCGATCTCCTGTTCACATACCTGCCGGGCCTGGACTACGACCTCCAGCGCTTCGGCCCGAACCACCGGAAAAGTTTCCAGTGTTTGGAAAAATCGTACGCCGATTTTTCCAACCTTTGGAAACACGCCGAAGCGTACGGCTACGACATCCTTCTTTTCGGCGACTACAACATCGAGCACGCCAGCGGCGGGCCCCTCTTTCCGAATCGCCGCCTCCGCGAGGCCGGCCTCCTCGCCACGCGGATGGTGGAGGACGCGGCGTATCCGGATCTCTTCACGAGCGGCGCCTTTGCGATGGCCGATCACCAGGTCGCGCACGTCTACTGCGCCGACGAGTCGGCTGTCCGGAAAGCGGAGGAGGCGCTGAAGCACTTCGACGGCGTCGGCGAGATTCTCGACCGTCGCGGCCAGCACGAGGCGGGCCTCGACCTCGCGCGGAGCGGCGACCTCGTGCTCGTCGCCCAGAAGGGCTACTGGTTTGCGTACCCGTGGTGGACCGAGCGGCGCGAGGCGCCGGACTACGCCGCGCACGTGGACATTCACAACAAGCCGGGCTACGACCCGTGCGAGCTGTTCTTCGGCTGGCCGCCGATGAGCGTGAGCACCAACGCGTCGCGCGTGCGCGGGACCCACGGACGGCGCGGTCCCGGCACGGGCATCGCGTGGGCCTCGTCGCTGAAGTTCGATAAACCGCCGGCGACGCTGATCGATCTGACCCTGGCCGTGAAGAAGCACATTGAGAAGCCATGACCGAAGCGTTCTATCATCAATCGTTCGCGGTCTCGTTCGACTATCCGGTCGTTTTCACGCGGAATCTATTCGACCCGTCGAACCGCGCTTTCGTCGATGCCGCCACGCGCCTCCAGGAATCGCGCCGCCACCGCGCCGTCGTCTTCATCGACTCCGGCGTCGCCAGCCATCACCCCAGCCTCGCGCAGAGGATCGAGAAGTACTTCGCCGCCCACGCGGGCGAGCTGGAGCTGGCCGCGCCGCCGTACGTCGTGCCCGGGGGCGAAGCCGTCAAGAAGGACCTGAAGCGCATCGAGGAAATCATCCGGCATTTCGTCGACCTGCGCCTGTGCCGCCACTCGCTGGTCGTCGCCGTCGGCGGCGGCGCGGTGCTGGACGCGATCGGGTTCGCGACTGCTCTGTTCCACCGAGGCCTGCGCCTCGCCCGCGTGCCGACGACCGTCCTCGCGCAGAACGACGTCGCCGTCGGCGTGAAGAACGCGATGAATTTCGGCGACGGGAAAAACCTGATCGGCACGTTCAGCCCGCCGTTCGCCGTGCTGAACGATTTCGATTTCCTGCGCACGCTGCCGGACGCCGTCTGGATCGCCGGCATCTCGGAGGCGTTCAAGGTCGCGATCATCCAGGACGCGGCGTTCTTCAAGGAGCTCTGCCGCGACGCGAAGACGCTGCGCGCGCGCGGCGAGCCCGCGATGGAGCGCTTGATCCGGCGCTGCGCCGAGCTTCATCTTGAACACATCCGGACCAGCGGCGACCCGTTCGAGTATGGCCGCGCGCGGCCGCTCGACTTCGGCCACTGGTCCGCGCACAAGCTCGAGTCCATGTCCGGCTACCGGATCGATCACGGCCACGCCGTGGCCATCGGCATCGCGCTCGACTCGTGCTACGCGGCGCAGAAAGGATGGATCGCGAAGAAGGAGTTCGACGCGATCTGCAAGGGGCTTTCCGACAGCGGCTTCGCCTTGTGGGACCCGTTGCTGGAGCGCAGGACGGCAGACGGAAAACTGGAAATCCTCGAAGGGCTCAAGAGCTTCCAGGAGCATCTCGGCGGCGAGCTGTACATCACGTTCCCGAAGGGGATCGGCCACAGGTTCGAGGTGCAGGAAGTCAGCGCCGAACGGGTCGAGCAATCGATCGGGCAACTGAAACCGCGGCGGTCATGATCGTCCAGCAACAGCCTCCGATTCACCTGACGTACTGCCTGAACATCCACCCGGGCGAGACGTGGGCCGAGAATTTCGCCGCGATCCGGCAGCACGCGATGGAGGTCAAGAAGCGCGTCGCGGCGGACAAGCCGTTCGGACTCGGGCTGAGGCTGAGCCGGGCGGCGGCCGATTCGCTCGCTTCCGGGGCGCGACGCGCCGATGTCCGGAAGTTTTTCGATGACCACGGGCTCTACGCATTCACGGTCAACGGATTCCCGTACGGACAGTTCCACGGGACACGGGTGAAGGAAAACGTGTATGCGCCGGACTGGCGGGCGCCCGAGCGCCGCGATTACACGAACCTCCTCGCAGACATCCTCGCCGACCTTCTCCCGGACGGCGTGAACGGCAGCATCAGCACCGTGCCGGGCTCGTTCAAACCGTGGATCAACAACGAGTCGGACGTGAAGGCGATGGCGGCCAATCTCGCCGCGTGCGCGGAGCGCCTGGCCGACCTCAACATCTGCCTCGCGCTCGAGCCGGAGCCCGGATGTTTCCTCGAGACCACGGACGAGACGATCCGGTTCCTGTCGGAGCATCTGCCCGACCGCGCGCGACGCCGCATCGGCGTTTGCTTCGACACGTGCCACGCGGCGGTGCAGTTCGAGAACGTCGCGCAGTCGCTCCAGCGCTACCTCGACGCCGGCATCCGCGTCGCGAAGGTCCAGCTCAGCGCGGCCGTCGAGGAAACGGCCGAAGGCCTGAAGAAGTTCTCTGACAACGTCTACCTTCATCAGACGAAAGCGATGCGGCTCAACGGCTCGTTCGTGTATTGGAATGATTTGCCGGATGCCTTGGCGGCGTGGGCGGGGTCTCCCGACCCCGCGCGCGGGGCTGGAAAACCCCGCCCACAGACAACGGCCATCGCCCGCTCGCACTTCCACGTCCCGCTGTTTTCCGGAAACTCCACCGCCGCGGAGCTGACCCCCGAGTTCTTCGCACTCCTCAAGCGGGGCGCAACGGAGCATCTCGAGATCGAAACGTACACGTTCGACGTTCTGCCGAGAGAACTGCGCGCCGCAAACGTGGTCGACCACATCGTGCGCGAGTACGACTGGGTGATGAAGAGGTTGGAGTCCAAAGTCTAAAGTCCAAGGTCCAAAGACGCTCCTTTGGACTTTAGACCTTGGACTTTGGACGGCCTTACTTTCCGGCTTGTCCTCGGTCTCCGCTCCCTCCACAATCCGCCCGTGAAAATCGTCTGCGCCTCCAGCGTGCTTTTCGGGAAGGAAGCGTTCCAGACCCTGGGCGACGTGACCGTGGTTCCCGACTACGAGCTTTCCAACGAGATCCTGAAAGATGCGGACGCGCTGATTGTCCGGTCCAAGACGAAGATCACCGAGAAGCTTCTCGCGGGAACCGGCGTCGGCTTCGTGGGCACCGCGACCGCGGGCTTCGACCACATGGAAACGGAGTACCTGAACTACGCGGACATCGCGTGGTGCGCGGCGCCGGGCTGCAACGCGAACAGCGTATCGGAGTATGTGGTCGCCGCGTTGTTGTGCCTGAGCCAGCGGCACCATTTCGAGCTCGCGGGCAAAACCATCGGCGTCGTCGGCGTGGGCCAGGTCGGCGGCCGCGTGGTGAACAAGGCCGCGGCGCTGGGCATGAACGTCCTGCGCAACGACCCGCCGCTGGCGCTGTCGTCGGACGCGCCGGATTTCGTATCGCTCGAGCAGGTGCTTCACGAATCCGACATGATCACTCTCCACGTCCCGCTGACGCGCACGGGGCAGTTCCCGACGTTCCACATGGCCGATTGCCACTTCTTCGAGCACATGAAGCCGGGATGTCTGTTCATCAACGCCGCGCGGGGCGAAGCGGTTGAGTCGGACGGGCTGTTGTTCGCCCTGGAGAAGGGCTTCGTCGGGCACGCCGTGCTGGATGTCTGGGAGGGGGAGCCGCTGATCCCGAGAAAGCTGCTGGAGAAGATCGATATCGGGACGTCCCACATCGCGGGCTGGTCGTTCGAGGGCCGGCTGAACGGAACTCTGCAGGTGTACCGCGACGCATGCCACTTTTTCGAAACCGAACCCACGTGGCAGCCCGCCGAGAAGACGCTTCCGCCGCCGCGCGTGCCGGAGATCGAGATCGACGCGAAGGACAAGAGCGGGGAAGCCGTTTTGTGGGAGATCGTGCGCGCGTCCTACGACATCGAGGCGGATGACCGCGCCCTTCGCGCAAGCCTCGTCCGAGAAGAGCCGGCGCGCGCCACGCATTTCGACACGCTGCGCCGGACCTATCCGGACCGCCGCGAATTCACGGCCACAACCGTACGCTTGAAAAACGCCAACCGGGTCCTCGCCGGCCAGGTCGCCGCACTGGGCTTCAGTGCGGTTTGATTTTTTAAAATAGTTTCAGATTTTTCCGGAAAACCGTCCCGCTCGTTTCTTTCTATACCTTAGATAGTAGACGCGATT
>CAYQYB010000182.1:0-5617 GCA_964421535.1 uncultured Verrucomicrobiota bacterium
AATGATACGGCGGCAGTCCGCGCAGGTCCCGCAGGGCTTCTGTTTTTCCCGGCAGAAAAGGAACTGAATGAAGGCTTCGACGAATTCGCTGGCGTTGCCCCGCGGGGAGCCGACGACGATGTAGGCGTGCGCGAGACGGCCTGCCTCGTATCCCTGCTTCAGGCCGTCGAGCGCCGCGGTGAAGCTGTCAATGGATGACATTCCCGACGATCCTCCAGATGTCCTTCTCGACATCCCCGGTGCTGCCCTGGGCGTTGACGACCTTGAACCGCTCCGGCCACCGCCGCGCGAGCTCGAGGTATCCGTTGCGGACCTTCTCGTGGAACGCCTTTTCCTCCCGCTCGATGCGGTCCCACGTCGTGGAAGATGTCTTGTGGCGCTGGACGATGCGCTGGAAGCCGACCGACACGTCCAAGTCCAGCAGGAGCGTAACGTCCGGCACGGCGCCGTCGATCGCGAACTGGTTGATCGCGAGCATCTGCTCCACCGAGAACCCGCGCCCGTATCCTTGATAGGCGGTCGTGGAGTCGGCGAAGCGGTCGCAGATCACGATCGTCCCCTTCTCCAGCGCCGGGATGATCACGTGCCGCACGAGCTGCGCGCGGCTCGCGGCGAACAGAAGCACTTCGGTTTCGGGACAGATCGGCTCGCCGGCCTTGTCGTACTGGAGGATCTGCCGAATCGCCTCGCCGGTCGGGGTCCCGCCGGGCTCGCGCACGTACATCGCTTCGCGCCCGAGCTTCTTCAGCCGCTCGACGAGCAGGTTCGCCTGCGTGGTCTTGCCGCTGCCTTCGGGGCCTTCGAGGGTTATGAATTTTCCGCGCATGGGTCTGGGTACTGGTCATTTCCTCTTCAGTTTCGGTCCCTGGGGCGTATCCTGCACGACCCAGCCGCGCGCGGCAAGTTCGTCCCGGAGCCGGTCGGCCTCCGCCCAGTTCCTGTTTTTCCGCGCTTCCTGGCGGAGTTCCATCATTTTCACGGCTTCCGCGTCCACCGCTTCTTCCGGCGGCCGGATGAACCCTAGGACGAGGTCCCATTCGTCGAGAAGCGCGAGCACGGCCCAGACTTCGCCCGCCGGGACCGACTTGTCGTTTAGGGCCTTGTTGCCGGCGTAGACGAGGTCGAAAAGCGCGGCCAGCGCTTCGGAAATGTTGAGGTCGTTGTCCAGCGCCGCGATGAACTTGTCGCGGCACGGCACCGCCCACGCGGAAAGCTGGGTCTCGGGCTCGCCGGCCTTCGCGGCGCCCTGGAGCCGCTGGGAGAACTCGTCCAGCCGGCTCAGCGCCGCGCGCGCGGCGTCGAGGGCCTCGAACGTGAAGTTCAGGGCCTGCCGGTAATGCGTCGCCATGAGCTCATAGCGGATCTCGCGGCCCGAGTAGCCGCGCGCGAGTACGTCGCGAAGCGTGTGGAAATTGCCGAGCGACTTGGACATCTTCTTGCCGTCCACGACGAGGTGCGCGCAGTGCAGCCAGGTGTGGGCGAACGGCTTGCCGGTCGCGGCCTCGCTCTGGGCGATCTCGTCCTCGTGGTGCGGGAAGATGTTGTCCACGCCGCCAGTGTGGATGTCGAAGCTTTCGCCGAGGTAGCGCATGCTCATCGCCGAGCACTCGATGTGCCAGCCGGGCCGGCCCCTGCCCCACGGCGAATCCCAGTAGATGTCCCCGTCCTTCTCGTCCCACGCCTTCCAGAGCGCGAAGTCGGCAAGGTTCTCCTTGTCGTACTCGTCCTGCACGACGCGCGCGCCGGCCCGCAGGCCGGACATGTCGAGGTGCGCGAGGCGGCCGTAGCCGTTGTACTTCGCGATGCTGAAGTAGACCGAGCCGTCCTCGGATTGATAGGCCACGCCTTTTTCGAACAGGCGCTGGATCAGCTTGATCATGTCCGGGTTGTGGTCCGTCGCGGCGGGATTGTACTGGGCCGGCTCGACGTTCCGCGTCCTGAGGCCCTCGAAGAACGCGTCGATGTAGGTCTTGGTGTACTGGGAGAGCAGGACCTTCTTCTCGTTCGCGCCGCGGATCGTCTTGTCGTCCACGTCCGTCAGGTTCATGACCTGGGTGATCTGGAAGCCGCGGTACTTGAGGTAGCGGCGCAGGAGGTCCTCGAAGATGTACGCGCGGAAATTGCCGATGTGCGCGAAGTTGTAGACCGTCGGCCCGCAGGTGTACATGCGGACGTGCCCGTCCTCCAGGGACCGGAACTCCTCCGGCTGCCGGGTCATCGTGTTGTAGAATTTCAGAGACATGGTTCTCCGGACCTCTCGAAAAACTGTATCGCCGGATTATACGGATCGACTTTCGGGAAACAATCCCTGAATCCTCCAAGTGTAGCAGCGGCTCTATGAGCCGCTCGAATCCGCTCTGAGAGCGGATGCCACACCAAAAAGAGTTGGAATTGCGGCCGAATTTGCCGACTATGCTCCCCCACGGCTTGGAGGAATGCCATCTATGAAGAACGTGTCGTTGAGTTTCCGGTTCGCCGCCCTTCTGCTCGCGGTGGCCTGCGTCGCCGGCTGTCAGATTCCGAAGGAAGAAGTCCAACCCATGAAATCGAAATACGTTCGCGTGGAGAAGATCGACGGCCGCTGGTGGTTCGTGCGAGGCGAGGAACGGTTCGTGGAACTCGGCGTGAACTGCGTCATCCCGCAGGACGGAAGCAAGCCGGCGGACGGACGCAAGTACGACGTCCTGCCGAAGTACAACAACGACAGGGCCCTGTGGGCGCGTGATGCCGTCGCGCGGCTCCGGTCGTGGAACTTCAACTCGGCCGCCGGCTGGTGCGACGAGTACCTCTACAACAACATGCCCGTCTACCACACGCGCGTGATTTGGATGGGCGACTGGGGCTCGAACGACTCGCGGCTGATCGACGTGTGGTCGGAACGGTACGCGACGAACGTGGACAAGCTCGCTCAAAAGGAGGTCGCGCCGCACGCGACGAACGAATATCTCATCGGCTGGTTCTGCAACAACGAGCTCCCATGGTACGGCGAGCGCGGCTGGCCGACCGGCTCCGACATCTCCCTCCTCACCCGCTACATGCACCTGCCCGAGAAGGCGCCAGGCAAGATCCAGCTGGTCGAGTTCCTGAAGGCGGCGTACTCGAACGATTTCGCGGCTTTCGCGGCAAACTGGGACGTGAAGGCCGCGTCCTTCGACGAGCTTCTCAAGGCGCGGCAGATCGCGCCGAAGCTGCGGCTTGCGAAGAAGGATGTGATCGCGTGGTCCGGCGTCGTCGCTGAACAGTACTTCAAGCTCTGCACCGAGACCCTGCGCCGCTACGACACCAACCACCTCTTCCTCGGCGTCCGCTTCGCGGAGCGCGCGCAGGAGCCCGTCATGGCCGCATGCGGCCGCTACGCGGACGTCATCAGCGTCAACCACTACCGGAAAACGGGACTCTTCGACGCCCGGCAGGTCGGCGCGATCTCGGCGGTGGCCGGCAAGCCGGTGATGATCACCGAGTACTCCCTGCGCGCGATGGAAAACAGCTCCGGCTGCAAGAACTCCAAAGGCGCCGACGTCACCGTTCCGACCCAGCAGGATCGCGCGGACCGCTTCCGCACCTACGCCACGGGCGCGCTGGAACAGCCGTTCATCGTGGGCCTCGACTGGTTCCAGTACGCCGACCAGCCGCCCGCGGGCCGCTTCGACGGGGAGGACAGCAACTACGGGCTCGTCGACATCAACGACAACTTCTACACCGCGCTCCTCGGCGCGATCACCGATGTGAACGGCCGCGCGAAACAGATCCACGAGCTGAGCACGACGCCGATGCCGGCCTACGATCCCTCCGTGCTCGCGGACTATCGCGAGATCGGCGTGCGCGGCGCCGACACCCCCCTCGCCGGTCCGGTCGTATTCGTGGACGGCACGTCCACGTTCGGGACGTGGGGCGATTTCGCGTCCGGGTCCAAGATCGACGTCAAGCTGGCCACGACGAACGGCCTAGCCGTATCCGGCAAGCCCGGCTCCGGCTGGGGCATCGGCGTGACCTTCCAACCCTCGGACTCTCTGACCGCGAACCCGGACGGCTCCGTGAGCGCGCAGGGCGCCACGCGCATCGTAGTGACGCTTCGCAGCCGGTCCGGCATCCGGTTCCGGCCCGGCATGGAAGAGTCGGGCCACGGCCATACCGACGCGCAGACGTTCAGGGGCTACGGCAATGCCGACGGCGAGTCGTATCATTCGAATGAGATCGTCACGAAAGAGGGACTGAACGACTACTCGTTCACGCTCTCGGAAATGAGCGTGGCCACCGGCTACGGCAACCAGCGCGGGAACAACGTCATCGACACCGACGCCATCAGCACCGTGAACCTGTTCTTCGGAAGCAACCAGGGGCCGTTTGAGCTGGACGTGGTTTCAATCCGATTTGAATAAACGCTCCGTTGCGGGTATACTATTGCCGGATTCGCAAATCCTTGGAGGGGCGATAGTTGAAATCGACTTGTCAACGCGCGCGTATGCGGCGGCTCGATTGGGCGGCGGTCATGCTTCTGGTCGCAGTCACGGCGACAGCCGGCGAGGCGCGAAACGGCGGCCGCACGCCGCCCATCAACACCTTCGTGTCCAATGTGACCTTCGTCGTCTTTGACACGGAAACCACGGGCTTCAGTCCCACGATGGACCGCATCGTGGAGATCGGCGTCGTGAAGTTCCGCAACGGCGAGGTCGTCGAGGAGAAGAGCTGGCTGGTCAACCCCCTGCGCGACATTCCCTACTGGGCCACCAAGGTCCATGGCATCACCGACAAGATGGTCAAGGATCAGCCGTCTTTCAAGGACGTGTATCCCGAGTTCGAGAAATTCATCGAGGGCAGCGTGCTGATGGCGCACAACGCCAAATTCGACATCTCGTTCATGAAGGCCGAGATCAAGCGCGCCGGCTGCGACCTGCCGCCGAACCTGGTCATCGACAGCCTCAAGCTCTTCCGCAAATGGTATCCGGGCTCGACATCGCACTCCGTGGAATCCGTCGCCCGCCACGCCGATGTCAAAACCGATGTTCTTCACCGCGCCGCCGCCGACTCGCTCTATGTCTTCCTGATCTTCGACAAGAACGTCAAGGAGCGGAACGGAAAGTACAAGCTCGGCGACATCTACGACCAGTCCGGCGGGGCGATGAAGTTCTAGCGGACGGGCCTCCCCAATCCACGCTTCGGCTACTTCGCCTCGGCCTTCTTCTCCGCGTCGATCGCGAACCAGAAAACGACCTGGCTGCCCCGTTCGTTGGCCTTGATGGTGTAGGTCTTGCCGGCCTCGGTCTCCAGCTGGAGCTTCCCGTCCACGACGGTGCGGGCGAACACGTACCTCACTTTGAGCTCGTGCTTGCCGGGGAGCACCCGGACTTCGCGGGGCGTGCTCGGATCGCCGAAGTGCCACCAGCCGTAGACGTTCTGGCCGTCGACTTCCAGGATGTAGACCGTCTTGCCGACCCACATGCCGCCGCGCTCGGTCTCACCTTTGATGATCACCACCTGGGACGGAGACGCGGACGCGTCCTGGTACGCTGTGTACGTGGTCGCGCATCCGGTCATGATCGCCATGGCCAGGGCCGCCGGAATGAAGAGCAAACGCGACTTGAGAATCTTTGCCGTCCAGTTTCTGTTTATGCGCATC
>CAYQYB010000183.1:0-5617 GCA_964421535.1 uncultured Verrucomicrobiota bacterium
GTGGTGAACACGTCCAGCCTCAGCCTCGGGCAGACCGCCGCCGTGCTCGACGTCATCAAGCGGCGCTTCCCCGGCGTCAAGACCGCGATCTGCGGACAGCATCCGTCGCAGTTCCCCGAGCACATCGGCACGATCCCGCGCATGGACTTCGCGCTCGCCGGAGATCCCGAGCCCATCCTGCGCAACCTGCTCGACTACCTGGACGTTGAGCAGCGCCTTCGCCGCGTACCCGGCCTGATCATTCCGGGCAGCCGCACGGACAAACCCTACTGGCTGCCGGACCTGAAGAGCCTCACCTTGCCCGACTGGCAGGGCGTGTTCTGGCGCTCGTACAGGGTCGGCCTCGGCGGCGGAACATGCCGCGCCATGGTCCGTCTGTCGCGCGGGCACACGAACTGCCCCGCCGACCGTGCGTTCGGCGACAGCCACGAGCCGCTCCGTTTCTGGCCGCTCGACCGGCTGGTCGCCGCCATCCAGAAGTGCGGGCATCTCGGCGTGACCGAACTTTACATGGCCGACCCGCCCGGATTGTGGACGCCGGAAAATCTGCGGCAGTGGTGCGGCGCGCTCGAGTACGCTCGCAACAGCCAGCGTTGGAGCCTGCGCATGCTCCCCTGCTCTTTGCATCCGGACATTATTGAGGCGATGAGCACAACCCTCTGCCGGCGCGCGGAGTTCATCATTCCATCCTGCGACCCGGAGGTTCTCCGCCGGTACGGCTGCGCGGTCTCGTTCAAGGAGCTGTCGGCCACGATGTCGGCCATGGAGAACAACGGCATCGCCATCCACACCAGGTTCTGGATCGGCGGGCCCGAGGAGTCGGCGGGCGAAGCGGAACGCGTGACGCGCGCCATCCGTGCCCTGCGCTTCCGGCCGTACTCGCTTCATCCTTTCCCCTTCGACCTCGATTCGCCGATCTACAACGACTACCACAAGGCCGCCGCAACGCGGGTGGACGACTGGGTCGAGTGGGCCCGCGATCCGTGGATCGTCCAGAGGCCGGTGGCGTTGTGGGGCGGCGAGAACGCGGCGGCGGAACTTTCCGAAACCTTCGCGGCGATCAACAAGGCGGTCCATCGCAGCCCGAAACGCCTTCTTAAGAAGGTCTTCCAGGACCTGCGCACGAAGAACATCTTCGCGATGATCGAGGAAAAGATCGCCGGCTGGGCGCATTCCTCCGCGGGCGAGAAGCGGGAGTAAAGAATCTTTCGTACTCGTAATCGTAATCTTAATCAATCCCCTCTCATCGAGCGCGATCAGGAGTACGATTAAGATTACGATCACGAGGAGGAGAAGAAGACGCGACTACTTCTCGAAGTACGTGTACCCCCTCAGGCCGGTCTCGTACGCGTCCATGATCTGGCGGCGCTCTTCCGCCGTGATCCGGCCCGACCGGACCGCCTGCTCCGCGATCTTGCGCATGCGGTCCAGCATGTCCTGGGGATTGTATTCGACGTAGGTGAGAACGTCCGCGACGGAGTCGCCGTCGATCTCGTGCGTGTACTCGATCTGGCCCTGCTCGCCGAGGCGGAGGCTGACGACGTTCGTGTCGCCCAGCAGGTTGTGAAGATCGCCCAGCGTTTCCTGGTACGCGCCGACGAGGAAGACGCCCATGTAGTACTCGCCGTTGTTCAGCTCGTGTACCGGCAACGTCGGCTTCACGTCGTGCAGATCGATGAACCGGTCGATCTTGCCGTCGCAGTCGCACGTGATGTCCGAGATCGTCGCCTGCCGCGTCGGCGCTTCGCAGAGCCGGTGAATGGGCATCACCGGGAACAGCTGCTCGATGGCCCACACGTCCGGCAGGGACTGGAACACGCTGAAGTTTCCGTAGTAGACGTCCGCGATCGCCATCTCGAGGCCGGTCAGCTCGTCCGGCACGTACTTCTTGCCGCGTATTTCCTGCGCGATGCGCGTGGCGATGTGCCAGAAGATGCGCTCGGCCAGCGCCCGGTGGCGCAGGGACATGCGCGCGTTCTCGTGCATGGACCTCGCTTCGTCGCGGTAGTACACCGCGTCGTTGTAGCACTCCTGCACGTTCTTCGAAGTCAGCGCCGCATTGGCCTCCATCAGCTGCTTCAGCGGCTCGGGGGCATCCTCCGGCAGGCTGTCCGGGGGGCCGTGCGATTCAAAGCGCGACGTGTCGAGGATGTTGAACAGGAGGACCGAGTGATGGGCCACGGTCGCGCGTCCGGACTCGCTGATGATGTTCGGGTGCTCGACGCGGGCCTCGTCGCAGATCTTCATGACCGTCTCGACTATGTCCGCGGCGTACTCGTCGATCACGTAGTTGCTGCTGCTGGCGAAATTCGTCTTCGAGCCGTCGTAGTCCACCGCCAGCCCACCGCCGACGTTCAGGATGCCCATCTTCGCGCCTTCCTTGACGAGGTCGACGTAGAAACGGCACGCCTCGGACACCGCCGCGCGGATGCTCCGGATGTTGGGGATCTGGGAGCCGACGTGGTAGTGGACCATCTGCAGGCAGTCGAGCATCCCCTCCTTGCGCAGAGTGTCCACGACATCGATCATCTGCGAAGCATTCAGCCCGAAGGTGCTGCGGTCGCCGCCGGATTCCGTCCAGTGCCCGCCGCCGCGCGTCGAAAGCTTCGCGCGGATTCCGAGCCGCGGCCGGATGTTCATCTTCTTCGCGCGCTCGAGCACCAGCTCCAGCTCGCTCGACATCTCGAGGACGATGATGGTCTGGATGCCCATCTTCAGGGCCTGGAGGGCGAGATCGACGAACTCCTCGTCCTTGTAACCGTTGCAGACGACGCACGCCTCGGGATCATCGATGAACGCAAGGGCGGCGATCAGCTCCGCCTTGCTGCCCGCCTCGAGCCCGTGATGGTACTGGCGGCCGCAGGCCACGACTTCCTCGACGACCTGCTGCTGCTGGTTGACCTTGATCGGATAGACGGCGCGGTAGGACGCGCGGTAGCCGGCCTCCGTCATCGCCTTCTGGAAGCTGTTGTTGAGAAGGGCGACGCGCGACGCGAGGATGTCGCCAAAGCGAAGGAGGACGGGCATGGTCATCCCGCGCGCGTTGAGCCCGGAAACGATGTCCATCAGGCTGATGGTGGACTCGCTGCCCTTGCCCTTCGGGCGGACAACCACTTCGCCCTTCTCGGAAATATCGAAGTATCCCGCACCCCAGTTACGAATCCCGTACAACTCCGCCGAATCGTCCGCCGTCCAGCGCGTGAGCGCCTCAACCTTCATTCCTAACATCCTCCCAAGGATCACGAATCCGCACGTGCCTGTGCATTGGGGACGATACTAAGAGGTGCTGTCGAAAATGCAATTGTGATGAAGAGGATTTTTGAGGAGATGGTTGATGGGGATCGCGCCAGAATCTCTTTCATCGACCATTAACCCTTCCCCTCACACTCTCCTTCTCGCTCTCCGCCTGCACGCGCCTCATGCCGATTTCATCTTCTTAGCGGCGGAAGCGATCACCCGGATCGACGATCTCATCAGGAACACGAGGAGCGCGGCCGCGACGAGCAGGTCGGGCCAACCCGAGCCAACGAACCACACCGCGCCGGCGGCGGCGAACACGGAGAGATTGGAGACGATGTCGTTGCGCGAGCACTCCCACACGGAGCTCATATTCACGTCTTCGGCGCGATGCCGCCACAGAAGCCACAAGCAAACGGAGTTCGCCGCGAGCCCGAGCAGGCTGAAGGCGCCCATCACCTCGAACAGAGGCACCGTCGGCGAAATCAGCCTGTGAACGATCTGCGCCGCGACGGCGCAGGCCGCCAGGAAGATCAAACCGCCCTTGAAGAGCGCGACGCGCGCCTTGACGAGATCGCTGCGCGAGACCGCGTAAAGGCTGAGCCCATACGTCAGGGCATCGCCCAGGTTGTCCAGGCTGTCGGATAGAAGCGCGGCCGACCTGCCGTGCAGCGCCGCCGCGACGATCACGAAGAACATCACGGCGTTGATGCCGAGCACGGCCCACAACGTCCCGCGCTGGCGCTTCTGCAGCCCGGTCACACAGGACGCATCCTGACAGCAGTCGCTCATGACCCTCCGGATCGGACGCGCTCCTTCTCGCTCTCCGCCTGCGACCGCGCCTTGCCGATATCGAACAGCTTCTGCTCCTCAAGCTTCCGGATTTCTTCGGGGTCGCCTTTCGCCCGCGCTTCCGCGAGCTCCTTGTTCCGGAGGATCTCGATCTCCGCCACCTTCGCCTTCATCTGCCCATCGATCTCGGCAATCGCCTTCTTCTGCTCTGCGCTCAACGCGGCGATCTTCCCGCTCTTCTTCTCCAGCCGCTCCAGCGCGAGATCCAACGCGCTCTTCAATCCTGCTTCTTTCTTTTCACTCATCATCAAACCTCCACGCGTCTAGCGCCCTGAACCCAAACAACCGCGATCAAAGGACATGAAGATTAACCACGAAATACACCAAACACACGAAAGCCGCGAGACTGCGGGCTTCCCTTGATTTTGTTTTCGTGTCTTTCGTGTATTTCGTGGTTCAATCTTTCTTTGGTTTCGGATAACGCACGCGCTGTGAATTACATTAGCGTGCGACAAGTCCGACGCAAATCATTCATTTTGAATTCCGCCGAAATTGGAGTATGCTGTCCGCGTCCTACGGGAGGTAATTCCAATGATTCAGAAAGATGCAACATATGTCGTCATGGGCCTGCTGGACCCGGACTCGATCGCCTTTGCCGTCGGCCAGGGCATCGAGCAATGGGGCGGGAAGGTCATCTACACGGTCCAGAACGAGCGGCTGAAGAAGATCTTCCTCGACCGCACGGACAAGCTTACTCCCGAACAGAAGGCGGCCCTTCATTTCGAGTACTGCGACATCACCGTGGATGAGCAGGTTAAGAATGTGTTTGAGAAGATCGGCCCCATCGCCGGCGTCGTCCATTCCATCGCCTACGCGAACCCGAAGACCTGTCTCGGCGAGGAGTTTCACACCGACGCGTACGACGACCTGAAACTGGCCTTCCACATCAGCTGCGTTTCGCTGGCGACGGTCGTGCGCTACGCCCGCCACCAGATGAAGGATGGCGGCGCGATCGTGGCGCTGAGCTTCGAGTCCCGGCACGCCTTTCCTTATTACAACTGGATGGGCGTCAACAAGGCCGCGCTGGAGGCCGTCGTCCGCGCGCTCGCGCGCCGTCACGGCCGCGACCTGATCCGCGTCAACGCGATTTCCGCGGGCCCGCTGACGACGAAGGCGGCGAAGTCGATCCCGCACTTCGCGCACCTGGCGCGCACGTGGCGAAAGGCGAGCCCGCTTCCGTGGGATCCCGTGAACGACAAGGCCGAGGTCGCCCAGTCGGTCCTTTTCCTGCTCGGCCCCTACTCCAGGAAGATCACCGGCCAGATCCTTCACGTGGACGGCGGCGTCTCCGCGGTCGGCGGCGATCTCCTCGCGCACGAGAAGATGTGGGAGCACCACGCGGAAGCGATGGTCATGGGGCAGGACACGGAGATCATCCACGTGCCGCCGGAAGGCTAGAGGTCGGAAGTCAGAGGCCAGCGGTCAGAGATCAGAGGTCGGTAGTCTGACGTCTGACTTCTGATCTCTGACTTCTATCCTTCCTTCAACGCCTTCGTGATCGCCGGAACCACTTCGTTCAGGTCTCCCA
>CAYQYB010000184.1:0-5603 GCA_964421535.1 uncultured Verrucomicrobiota bacterium
ATGCGCGGCTCGCTTCGCTGCTCGAGAAACGTTTCGGGGAGAAGCTGAAGCTGCAGGGCGGTCTTGCGTACGAGTACTCGCTCGTCGACGATCAGAGTGACGAAACCCGGTACGGGCTTGTCTCCGTTCCCCTGACGGTCAACTGGGACCGGCGCAACGACTCGCTCGATCCCTCGAAAGGGTTCCAGATGTTCCTTGGGACGGCGCCCTACGAGGACACGCTGAGCGACCTTGCATTCGTCAAAACGGTTGGGGAAGGCGGTGTCCATCTCCAGTTGAGCCGCGAGCCGCAGTTCATTCTTTCGACCCGCGGCACGCTGGGCACCATCTCGGGGGCGCAGGTGAACGACGTTCCGGCGGACAAGCGGTTCTACGCGGGCGGCGGCGGAACGATCCGCGGCTACAAGTACCAGTCGGTCGGCGAGCTGAACGAGGACGACGAGCCCGTTGGCGGCAACTCGATGGCCACGGTGTCGTTCGAGCTCCGCTCCCGCGTCAGCCGGACGATCGGCACCGCGATCTTCCTCGACGGGGGCACGGCCTATCCGGATGCAACGCCCGACCCCGACGTCATGTTTCGCTGGGGTGCGGGCTTCGGCGTGCGGTATTTCATGAGCTTCGCCCCGTTGCGGGCGGACATCGCGTTTCCGCTGAACCGGCGGGGCGGCATCGATGCGGCGTTCCAATTCTACATCAGCCTGGGGCAGTCATTCTAGATGAAGGCGCGGAGCACAGGGCGGAAGTGGTTAAAGATGCTGACACGCATCGTGGTTGTGGTGTGCCTCGTGCTGGCGGCGCTCTTCATCTCTCTGCAGACCCAGCCTGGCCGTAGGTCACTCTCGGCCGCGCTGTCGCGCCTCCTTTCGTCGGGCACGATTGCCGTCCGCATCGAGGATATTCACATTTCGTCGCCGTCCCGCGTGACAGCGGCGAGTATCCGCGTCGGCGATGCCGGCGGGGAGTGCATTCGCGTCGAAGGACTTGAGATTCGCTGGGCGCCGCTCGCGCTCCTGCGGGGGCGTATCGAGGTGCGAAGCCTGGCCGCTGCCTCCGCCTCTTTCACGCGCGTCCCCGGAAACGGGGATTCGCAGAAGAAGGGCGACGCGCGATCCGAGGGCGCGGGAACTCTGTCGCTCAAGCTCGACCAGCTTCGCATTGGTGACTTGATGATCGGCACGGGCAGGCTGGGGCGGGTTGAGGGGCGTGCCGAAATCGCGGGCTCCAGCGCGGGCTGGAAGATCAAGCCGTTGAAGCTGAGCGCGGACGGGCTGGCGGCCGAGGCGGACCTTGAGTGGGCCCGCGAAGCCGGTCTGTCCGGAGAGTTGCGGGCGCGGGTTCTCGGCTCAACGGGCATCCCGGCCCTGCTGCAGCCGGACCTGTCGATATCCGAGTTCACGCTGGAAGCGTCGGCCTCCGGCTTTGTCCTGCAAGCGCGCGCGGCTGTACGGGATCTGACTTTCGGATCCCTGGTTCTGACCACGGCGCAGTTCACCGTTGAGGGTCCCGCGTCGAATGCAGCGTTGCGGCTGGAAGCCGTCGGTGCCGTCGCGGAGCCGATCTCGGTGCTTGCCGGCGGGCGCTTGGAGTGGACGCCCTCGCGCGTGGGCCTGTTCGTCAACGCCGTGAACCTGGATTGGGCGGCAACCCGGCTGCAATTCGCGGAGCCGTTGGCGCTGGTGCGGGAACAGGGCGAGACGGATATGCGTCTCAGGATCGATCTGGAGGACGAGGATCTGTCCAAGCTGAATCATCTCCGCACGTTCGCGAACAGCCGCGTCGGCGGACGCATCGATCTGCACATCGGCTACGAGAAAAAGTCCGGCGACGGCCAACTGAGCGGCGAATGCGTGATCCGGGACGGGAGCGTGGAGAACTACATTCTCGGGAACATCATACGCGACGCGAACATCCGGCTGGTGTCCGACGGACGCGATCTCGTGGTCGAGACCGCCATGGCGACCGACGGCGGCGCGGGAAAGATCACGCTCGGCGGCGGCATCCGCTTCGAACCGGGTTCAGGGATGCCGTATTCCTTTGACCTGCGCTGCGACAAGGCCCGCATTCTGGGCCGGCCGGACGTGGAGGCGGTCGTGTCCGGCCGGCTCGGCGTCACCGGCGCGTTGGGGTCACTGCACGCGGAAGGCAAGGTCACGATCGATTCCTCGCTGGTTCAACTGCAGAATGTGCGGAGCGACCCCCCGGAGGCGCTCGATACGGCCGACGCGAAGAAGGAAGACGTGGCGAGCCCGACAAGGGAGGCGGCTTCCGTGTCGCTTCGCATGGACGTGGACATGCCGGAGAGCCTGTACGTTCGTTCCAAGACGGTCGATTCGGTGTGGGGCGGGCAGATCCAGGTTGTCCTGACCAACGGGGCGTGGGGCATCGCGGGCTACATCGAGCCGAGGCGCGGCACCGTTCTTCTTCTGAAGCGGCAGTTCAAAATCACGCAAGGCCGCGTCGAGTTCGACGGAAGCTGGCCGCCGGTTCCGTCGCTGCGGATCGAAGCCGACTTCAGCAGCCGGGATCTTCTCGCGCACCTGCTTGTGGTCGGCTCGATCCGGAACCCCTCCATCACCCTGACCTCGGAGCCGCCGCTTCCGGAGGACGAGATTCTTTCGCGCGTCCTCTTCGGGAAGGATACGTCGAGAATCACGCCGCTCCAGGCCCTCGATCTCGCCTCGGAAGCGGCGAAGCTTCGCAACACAGGCGCGGGGACGGGATTCCTGGACGAGCTGCAGGGCGCGGTGGGAATCGACCGGGTGGAAGTGCGCAACGCCGACTCGGGAAGCGGCGGGTCGGAGATCGCCGCCGGGAAGTACCTGGGCGACCGGACGTACGTGGAGATGCGTCACACATCGACGCCGGAGTCGGCTGGCATGGGGTTTTACCTCGAACGAGACATCGGGCCGAACCTGATTCTCGAGGCCGAGACGGACAACAGCATCGAAATGCGTTCCGGCATCGGCGTGTCCTGGAAGATGGACTACTGAGCAATGACGCTTGTAAGCGCAAGGGATCAACAGTATAAAGCAGCCACGGGCTTGGAGACGGTATGCGGCTCACCCACATCCTGCTGATCGCGTCCTGCTGCGTCCTGTGTGAGGGCGCGCCTGCGTTCGCGCAGGAGGCTCCGCCGGCCGAGAAACCGCCGCAAGCCGTTGATTCCGTCCAGAAAGCGCGCCCGAGCTGGGGGCACCGTATCCTCTGGTATCTGCCGAACCGGGCGCTCGATTTCCTGGACATGTTTCGCGTCCGTGTCCGCGCGGGGCCCGGCAACGCGATCAACCTGCGCATGACGGATCACGTGAACCTGTACGCGGGCCAGTATCGGTCCGTCTACGTCGGACTGCCCGGACCGCGCCGCGCGCCCACGTGGCCGCGCATCGCCGGTTTCGAGCAGGAAAAGGGTCTGATTGCCATGGGCGTGGATGCGACCGACGACCTGCCCAACGAACCCGGTTACCATGCGACGGAACTTGTGCTTGGCGCGCAGATCCTGCTGGTGGGCGCCGATGTCGGGCTGGATCCTCTCGAGATGGCCGACTTCCTGGGCGGGCTCATATTCAGGGACCCCGTGAATGACGATCACTGAGTGCCTCATGAAACGCGGAAAGACATTCGGCGGTGCGCTTGCCGCGGTGGCGGTGCTGGCGTTGTGTGGCCCGGCGGGCGCCGACATGCTTCAGATTGTCAACGAGGAGGCCGCGGCGATTGCCGCGCAGAAGCCGGCAAAGTTCAAGAGCTACATGGACCGCATGGACTATCTCCAGACCAACTTGCCGCGCAAGCTGGACTCGTACGTGCGGGAGACGGACGTCACGTTGTCCGGTGCGACGGGGGATGTCATTCGTCCGCCGACCTCCCGCCTGCGGCTGACCGTCTACACGAAATTCAGCTACGAGGAATCCGCTCAGATCGAGTTCGACCCGAACTATGAGTTCGAAGTGGAGCTGCCCAACCTCGAGCAGAGGTGGAACGTGTACATCGACGGCCAGAGAGACAACTACCTGCCCGGCACGGATGCGATTGACAAGAAGGGCGGATCTTCGGCCGGTGTGCGGAAGAGCATCGACCGCATGCATATCAAGACGGAGGCCGGCATCGACATCACTTGGCCGCCGGATGCCCACGTGCAGGCGGAGTGGCAGCCGCTATGGATATTTGGGCATGTTGTAGTGAGGCCCAGGGAGCAGATCTACTACGAGTTGTCCGACGGCGCCGGCACGGTGGCCGATATGCCTCTTCATCTGTGGCTCGGCCCCGGAGAGCCGAGGAACTACGTCCAGTACGGTCCGGGCATCAAGTGGTCTGAGACAACGGACGGCGTCGAGTGGGAACAAACCATCAAGTACGGCCACGTCATGCGCAGGATCGAAACCCGCTGGGACATGAGGCGGATTGACAGCAGCAGCGATGTGGCGCACGGATGGGAGATCAGCGCCAGCGAGTTCGGACACAGCAGCGGCGAAACGGTGACGGACGAGCGCCGCGTTCGGCTCACGTACCGTTGCCCGCTTTACAGGCAGTGGATCTACCTCGAACTCATGCCGACCATCGAGTGGAGGCGGGAGGACGAGTGGAACACATATCCCAGCATCCAGGTTGGGTTCGACATGCTGTTCTGGGGCGGACCGCCGGTGGTCACCGGAAACTGAACGGCACAAACCTCTATACGGAAAGATGACGAACGCTCACCTCGCAAGGACACACATGAAGCAGACATTCCTCCGAACGTGGACTATCGTTTTTCTGCTGGCGCTCATCGCGTCGCGTACGGGCGTGGGCGCGCCCTGGGACGATCGCGAGAAGATCGGATTGGCGCTTGGCGGCGGCGGAGCGCTGGGCCTTGCGCACATTGGCGTGCTGAAAGTGCTGGAGGAGGAGCGGGTGCCTGTGGATTTCATCACCGGCACGAGCATGGGCTCGATCATCGCCGGGTTCTACGCCTCCGGCATGTCCCCGCAGGAGATCGAAGACGCGCTGATCGCCATGGATTGGTGGGACATCATGGTCGATGCGACGCCGAGGCAGCAGCTGGAATGGCGCCGCAAGGAGGACACGAAGAAATATCTCCTCAACATTGAGCTCGGACTGCGCGGGAAGCGCATCCTGATGCCTTCCGGCCTGGCCTCGGGACAGAAGTTCAACTACGTCTTGCAGACGCTGACGCTTCCGGTCGCGGGGATCGACGACTTCAACAAGCTGAATATTCCGTTTCGGTGCGTGGCGACGGACTTGGATACGAGCAAGGCCGTGGTCCTTGATCACGGAAACCTGGGCACGGCGATGCGCGCGAGCATGGCCGTGCCGGGGATGTTCACGCCCGTCCGGCTTGAGGGCAAGGCGCTCGTGGACGGCGGCGTTGTCGACAACATCCCCATCGATGTCGCCCGCGACATGGGGGGAGAGACCCTCATCGCCGTCGATGTCGGCTCGGAGGGCACCAATGTCGTCAAGCAGAACTGGGAGTCGATGGGCGAAATTCTCGGAAGGACCTACGCGATTCTCCAGCGGCCCAAGGAAATCGAGCGCATGAAGATCGCGGACCTCGTGATCGCGCCGGACTTGAAGGGCTTCACGGCGTCCGACTTTCACCTGACGAA
>CAYQYB010000185.1:0-5577 GCA_964421535.1 uncultured Verrucomicrobiota bacterium
TGGCGTTCCTTTTCCGGTACGGCATCCAGGACCATGTCGCACTGTTCGGCAGCATGTCGGAGATCATCGAGATGCTGGGCCGCGACTACGAGGTCCCGTCCGTCGCGCCCAACGGGCACAAGATCCCGGATGAGTACCGTTATCCCGGTGTCGAGTACTTCCGAGTGCCTTTCAAGGTGAACAGGGCCAGCTCGTCCGACAAGCTGCTGAAGACGATCCTCTGGTACCTGTACCTCCCGTTTCTTTCTCTATACCTCCGGTTCTGGCGCGCCGACCTGATCTGGAACGACGATCCCATTCCGCTGGTCGGCCTGATCGAGGAGATCTTCTCCGGCCGCCCGGTCGCCATGACCGTCACCGACTTCTTCATGGAAGTGTACCGCGAGCAGTTCCCGTGGCTGGCCCCCGTGGCGGTGGCTGTCCGCTGGCTGGACAAGTGCGCGTGGAACGGAGCGGCCTGCATCATCCAGCGCGCCGAGGCCGGAAAGAAGTACCTGACCTCGCAGGGCGTTGACGGCTCCAAGATCCATGTCATCCGCGACTCGTTCAACGTGCAGACGTTCAGGCCGGAGCGCAACCTCGAGCTGAGGAAGAAGTACGGGTTCGCGGACGACGACGTGGTCCTCTGCCATCACGGCATCCTTCATCCGAACAAGGGAATCGTCCGCATCATGACGTGGATGATCCCCCTGATGAAGGCGGACCCGAAGCTGAAGTTCGTGGTGATCGGGGAGGGGGCGGACCTGCCCAAGCTCCGCGCGATGGTGGATCGGGAGAACGTGCAGAAGCAGGTGGTGTTCACCGGCTGGCTGCCGGCCAGCAGGGAAGTGGCGGCGCATCTCAACGCGTCGGACATCGGGCTCGTCATGCGGATCGGCCAGTTCTCGGATCATTTCCACGTGACCGGCACCCTGATCCATTGCCTGATGTGCGGATTGCCCGTGATCGCCGCGAAGCTCGGCGGGATTTCAGAGATCGTGACCGACGACGTCGAGGGATACCTGTTCGACCCGGCCTCACAGGAACAGTTCTGCCAGCAGCTCGCTAAGTTGAAAGCGGACGCGAAGCTCCGGGCCGTGATGGGCGAGAAGGGGCGCGCGAAGGCGCTGATGGAATTCGATCACAAGGCCGTCGCGGAGAAAACCGTCGCGGCTCTGCGCCAGCACATCAAGTGAGACGGGCCGCCCGCCCGTTCCTTACGTATCCGACGCCTGGAAAATGATCCGGCTGCCGTCCTGGCTGAAGTGGAAGTGGACTTCCTGCAGCGCCGCGAGCTTCGCGCGGATCTTGGAGTGATATTCGGGCTCCGCGAAGAGCAGGAGGAAGCCGCGGCCGCCGGCCCCGAGAATCTTGCCGCCGATCGCGCCGGCGTTGCGCGCGACGCTGTAGGCCTTGTCGATCGCCGGGGTCGTGATGCCGCCGGACAGCGTTTTTTTCAGCTCCCAGGCATGGTGCAGGAGTTCGCCGACGCCGAGGATCGGGGCGTTTTCCTTGAGGATCAGGCGCTCGGCCTCGCCCACGATCTTGCACATCTCGATCAGCGCCTTCTCGTTCTGCTTCGTGCGCTGTTTCTGCTTGCGGAGGATCTTCCCGGCCTTCTTCTCCTCGCCCGTGTAGAACATCAGGAGGTGCTTCTCCAGCTCGGCCTCGCGCTGGCTGCTGACCGTAAGCCGGTGAACGTCCACGTGTCCGTCCCTGCGGAAATCCAGGCGCACGAATCCGCCGTACGCCGCCGCGTACTGGTCCTGCCGGCCGCCGGCGTCGCCGACGCGCTCGCGCTCGATGTGGATGGCCTCGCGGGCCAGGTCCTCGGCGGTCACGCGGTCGCCCTTCAGCGTGTGAAGCGCGTTGAGGAGGCCGACCGTGAACGCGGACGAGGTGCCGAGGCCGGTGCGGCCGGGCAGGTCCGACGCGTGCGTGATTTCAAGGCCGTCGTTGATGTTCAGCGAGAGGAGGCACTCGCGGATCAGCGGATGGTTGAACTCGGACGGGTTCTGCACCAGCTCGGTCTTGGCGTAGCTCGCGCGGAACCGGAACTGGAAAAATTTGCTGATGCGGTGGATGGAGATGTAGCAGTACTGGTTGATGGTGGTGAGCAGGGTCGAGCCGCCGTGCTCGTGATAGAATTCAGGGAAGTCCGTGCCGCCGCCGAAGAAGCTGACCCTGAACGGAGTCTGAGAAATAATCATCGAAGGCTCTCTTTCCCTGATCGAACGTTTTCGACGAACTTCTTCACGGTATCCGCCGTCCGGGGCAGGGATACCACCGACGAGATCTTCCGGGTGCTGACTTCAAAGTGATCGGGCGTCACGCCCTCGCCGTCCACGGTGAGCTTCGCGTTCGGAATCCAGGAAGCGACCTCTCTCACCGTCACGACGCCCTCGCCGCAGATGTTCCAGACCTCGCCCGCGGGCGCGGCGTTGATCACGTCGAAGAGGATCCTCGCCAGGTCGTGCGTGTGCAGGTGCTGGCAGGCGAGGTCCGGGTGGACCTTGAGCGGCGTTCCTGTCAGCAGGTCGTAGATGGCGTTCTTCCAGAGGCCGGGCCCGACGAACCCGCCCATCCGGAAGATCGTCCAGCGCGGCGCGTAGTAGCGAACGAGCTTCTCCGCCATGTACTTGTGGAAGCCGTAGGGCGAGAGGGCCTTCTCGTCGATGACCGCCGCCTCGGTATTGTTCGCCGGGTTCCGCATGTCCGGGTACACGTCGATGGTCGAGAGGTACACATACAACCGCGCCTTGAAGTCGTGGAGCGAGCGGAGGACCGATCGGACCGACAGGTCGAACTCCTGGCTCGGGTCCTGCGAAGCGAGGTACTTCTTCGAGTTGCCGTTCGCGTTGATCACCAGGTCGGCCGAAGCGCCGATGCTCTCGTCGTAGTTGTCCTTGTCGACGACGGTGACCTTGAACCCCCGGAGCCCGGCCTCGCGGGCGATCGCGGAGCCGACGAAGCCGCGCCCGCCGAGAACGAGACAGGTGCCGGGCGAGCTGTTCTTCGATGCGGGGTTCACAGGCGGACGGTTCCCTCCACGCGCGCCTTGGCGAACCAGTCCATCGTCTTCCGCAGCCCTTCCTTCAGCGTGGTTGGGCAGTTCAGCCCGAGCTTATGGAGCCGTTCGACGGAGAAGATTTTGTCCATCTGCCCGTCGGGCTTGGAGGTGTCCCAGAGGATCTGGCCCTGGTAGCCCGTGACTTCCCTGACGGTTTCGGCCAGCTCGCGGATCGTGATGCGCGTGCCGGTCGAGATGTTGACTGTGTCGCTGCTGTCGTAGTTCAGAAGGAACCAGGGGAACAGGTCCGCGACGTCCTGCGCGTAGACGAAATCGCGCGTCGGCTTGCCGGAGCCGTAGCAGGTAATCGTCGGCGCGCCCTTCTCCTTCGCCTCGAGGAAGCGGCGGATCATCGCCGGGATCACGTGCGAGTACTCCTCGTTGAAGTTGTCGTGCTCTCCGTAGATGTTGCCGGGGATGAGGACGACCGAGTTGAAGCCGTGCTGGCGCCGGTACGACTCCGACTGGACGATGATCACCTTCTTCGCGATCGAGTAGGGGGCGCTTTCGAACTGCGGGTAGCCGTCCCACATCGCGGTCTCGGCGATGGGCGAGGGGGCCCTCGCCGGGTACGCGCAACCGCCCATGGCGGTGACGAACTTCTTGATGCCCGCGCGGAACGAGGCCTCGAAGACCGTCGTGTTGATGAACAGGTTCTCGTAGAAGAAGTCCGCCGGGTACGTCATGTCCGCGATGATGCCGCCGACACGCGCCGCGAGGTGGACGACCGCGTCGGGCTTGATCTTCTCCAGCATCCGCTCGGCCTCCCCCGGCTTCAGCAGGTCGAAGTCCTTGCGGCCGACGCCGATGATCTCGGCCTTCAGCTGGGCCTTGAGAGCGGACATGACGTGAGGGCCGAGGAAGCCCGTTGCCCCCGTCACCAGGATTTTCTTGTACGGTGAGTTTTGCATTAGACGTTCGAGTATTGGTTGCGCCGGATGACCTTGTAACCTTTGACAAGCTCCGCGATGCCCTGCTCAATCGAGACCTTCGCCTTGAAGCCGGTCTTCTCGATCTTCTCGTTGCTGACGATGTAGTTGCGCTTGTCGGGATCCTCGCCGATCGGCGACTCCATGATCGCGAAGTCCGGGACCTGCTTCTTGATCTCCTCGCACAGCTCCATCTTCGACAGGTTCGCCTCGCTCAGGCCGACGTTGTAGGCCTGGCTCTTCATCTTGTCGAAGTTGGCCATGCAGTGGATGAACGCCGCCGCAATGTCCCTTACATGAACATAATTCCGTTTGAAGTGCGCTTCAAACAGCACGATGAACCGGTCGACCACGGCGCGGTAGGTGAACTCGTTGACCAGCAGGTCCAGCCGCATGCGCGGGCTGATGCCGAACGCCGTCGCCAGCCGCAGGGAGATCGCGCGGCCGCTGTCCATCAGGTGCTTCTCCAGCTCCGACTTCAACTTGCCGTAGATCGAGATGGGGTTAAGCGGGGTCTCCTCGGTGCAGTAGATGCCCTGCTGGCCGACGCCGTAGCCGCTGTTCGTCACCGGCACCACGAACTGCTGCGCCTGGCTGCTCAGCTTGAGCAGCATGACGATCGCGTCGAGGTTGATGCTCTTGGCTTCGATCGGCTTCTGCGCGCACACCGGCGCGCCGACGAGGCAGGCGAGGGGGATGATCACGTCGGCCTTTGCCATGAGCTTCTTCATGAGGCCCTCGTCGCGCACGTCTCCGCGCACGATCTCGAGGTTCGTGTCGTGGCAGACGTCGAGGAGCGAGGACTGGCCGTACATGAAATTATCGACCGCCGTCACGCGGTGACCCTGCTTCAGAAGTTCGGGAACGGCGATGGAGCCGAGGTAGCCCGCGGCGCCCGTCACGAGGATGTTTCGCGGAGTGTTTTTCATAACGGCGTAAATTACCTGCGCGCGCAGGGCCTGTCAATCGGGCGTTCGGCCGGGCTGTGTTTGCATTTGCGCAGAAAACTTCTTTCGGGTACATGATATTCGCATGAGCAAATCCATCGCCATCATCGGAGGGGGGATCGCGGGCCTGTCGGCCGGGTGCTACGGCCGGATGAACGGATACGAAACGACCCTTTTCGAGATGCACACGCAGGCGGGCGGGCAGTGCACGTCGTGGATGCGCGACGGGTTCACGGTCGACGGCTGCCTCCATTGGCTCGTCGGGTCCAGCCCCGCGAGTTCCTTCAACAAGGTATGGCGCGAGCTGGGCGCCTCCCAGGGCCGCAAGTTCGTGGACCACGACGAGTACGTCCGCATCACGAACGGCGCCAAGACCTTCATCGCGTACACCGACGCCGAGAAGCTCCGCCGGCACATGAAGGATCTTTCCCCGGTCGATGCGCAGACCATCGACGGCGTCATCGGCGCGATTCAGAAGCTGGGCCAGCTCGACATGGCCCTCGACAAGCCGCAGGACCTGTGGACGTTCAAGGACTCGTTCGATTCGTTCATGAAGACCCTCCCGTACTTCGGCGTGTTCTTCAAGTACGGCAAGCACAGCGTCAACGAGTTCGCCGCGCAGATCAAGGACTCCTTCCTGCGCGAGGCGTTC
>CAYQYB010000186.1:0-5566 GCA_964421535.1 uncultured Verrucomicrobiota bacterium
CTTCCCTCCATGCCGATGCCGAGGCCGCTGAAGGCGACGCGCTCACCCGGCCTGCAGCCCGCCTTTCGCAGGCGGCCATGACTCCCGGAGACATACTGGTCATACTCCGAGTAAATGATCTCCCGGTCGCCGGTCAGAATGCCCGGCTGCTGGTGAGAGGACTGCGCCGCTTCACGAACCATGCATCGAATGTCAGCCATTTGCCGCCTCTTGGACTTGCCTCAGCAGAAAGCCTGGACCCATCGGATCCAGGCTTTCCAGATTACAGAACTCCCGCGAATATTTACAGCTTCGCGCTCAAGCTCACGCCGAACAGGTGCGTCACGCCATCCGTGAACTCGGACGGATAAACGCCGTCCTCGGGCCGCGCGTCCACGTTCCGGTCACGGATCGTCAGATACGTGTACGAGAGATCGAGCGTCCAGTTCTGGACGTGGTAGCCGCAGCCGACGCTGTACAGCTGGCGGTCGTTCGCCGGGACGAGGTAATCCACCGTGTCGCCCGGGATCGGCTCTTCGTCGTACGTGTATCCCGCGCGCAGGTCGAACTGCTCGTTCAGCTTGTATTCGACGCCGCACTGGTAGCGCCAGACATCGTTCCAATCCTTCTCGCTGACCGATTCCGGGCCGAGGAAGGACGGATCGTCGAACTTGATCTTCAGCTGGTCGTAGGAACTCCACTCCGTGCGGACAGCGCCGATTTCGAGGCTCAGCTTTTCAGAGGGCATGAACACGACTCCCAGCATGATCTCCGCGGGCAACGTGACATCGCCCGAGGCATCGCTGTCCCACACGCCGAGGTCCACCGACCCGTCAACATCCTCCTCCACCTCGCTCTGGTACGACGCGCCCAGCGCCATCCACTTCACGGGCGCGTAGCGCAGGCCGAAGTTGTAGCCATAGCCGATGGAATCGCCGGTCAGCTCCGCATCGAGATCCGTCGCGGGATTGAAGTCCGGCGTGGTGGGCACTTTCTGTTTCAGGGTCAGGTCGAACCACGTCGCGTTGACGCCCGCGGCCACGGAGATCTGATCGTTGATCTTGAAGGCCACGTCGGGATTCAGCGTGAGGGTCTGAATCTCGGCGTCATAGTTGTTGTAGCGGCCCGGCCAGTCGCTCGGGAACTCCGTGCCCAAGCCGAAGCGGGAGAAGAGGCCCAAGCCCGCCCAGACGGAATCGGACATCTGGTAGGTCCCGTAAAGATGCGGAGGAATCCACGTATTATCCTCGGTCTCGGTGCTCACCTCGCCGGCAGGAGTCATGGTCTTGACCGTCATCGTAGGACGGACAGCCGTTGCACCGCCCATGACTTGAAGACCGGACAACTGCGTGATCCCGGCCGGGTTGAAGTAGATGGCCGAGGGGTCATCCGCCCTGCCGACGAGCGTCCCGGCGAGCGCGTTGCCCCGTGCACTGCCCTCGTACAGCCCGAAACCCGCCCCGTGAACTGTCTGCAGACCGACCATCAGACACGATACGACACCCACCAGCACGACCCAACGAGCGTACAACCTCATGTGCAGCTCCTTTCCGCGTTTGGGGTTGGCCGTCACTCCTTTTCCAAGAAAGAAACCGTCGCGGCTGAGCCGGCGCTTGTTGATTCACCACGTACAGGCAGGAAACCCTGAACAAGAAAACCCGACCCGTAGCGGCGGACCTCCCTTGTATGGGCCATAGATTGCTCGCGTGCGCCGGGACGGTCAAGGGAAAAGCCGCGCCTCAATGGGTTGCGACAAGGGGGTGGTCAACCCTTTCGGATCTGCGCAATCGCCCACTGGAGGCTTTCATCCAGCATCGCTTGCGGCGGCTCACGCACAAACTGGCCGGCCATCATGCTGTCGAGCAGCTTCCGCGAGTACGTGATATCCGCCTCGGCGCGTTTGTAGACCTCTTCTTCCGAAAGCTGCACGCGCGCCACGCCGTCCCGGATTGCCTGCATCGCGACGTCGGACGCTTCCTGCGGGAACACCGAGGCCTCGTCCATCGTCGGAATGATGTAGTCGGGGGAAATGCCCTTCTTCTCCGCGAAGGCCGCGAGCGAGCGGGCGGCGGTGATCGCCATGCCATCGGTGATCTTGCGCGCGCGGACAAGAAGCGCGCCTTTCAGGATGCCCGGGAACCCGACCGAGTTGTTGACCTGGTTCGGGAAATCGCCGCGGCCCGTCGCCACCACGTAGGCGCCGGCCGCCTTTGCCGCATGCGGATAAATCTCCGGAACGGGATTCGCGCAGGCAAACACGATGGACTTCGGGGCCATTGCGCGCACCCACTCCGGCTTGACCGTGTCGGGACCCGGCGTGGAAAGCGCGATGAGCACATCCGCTCCCTTCATCCCCTCCTCGATCGTCTTGATCCCTCGCGGGTTGGTCTGCTCGCAGATTTCCCATTTGCGGTAGAAACGCGTATCCGCCTTGATGTCGTCGCGATGCCGGCCCAGCGCGCCGTGGCTGTCATACATGAGCACGTTCGCCGGATCGGCGCCGGCGGCCATGATGAGGCGGGCGATCGTCGTATTGGATGCGCCGGCGCCGTAGAAGACCATCTTCGCCTTGGCGATATCGCGGCCGGCAACCTTCAAGGCATTGAGCAGGCCGGCCAGCGTCACGCAGCCAGTGCCCTGCGCGTCGTCGTGCCACACGGGGATCTCGCACTCTTCGCGAAGGACATCGAGCACCTTGTAGCAGTTCGGCTGCGAAATATCCTCGAGGTTCACGGCGCCGAAACTCGGCTGGACACGCTTCACGAACTCGATGATCACGTCCGGATCGTGCTTGCCCTTCGCGTTGCGGCTGTCGATGCAGAGCGGCACGGCGTCCACGCCGCCGAGGTACTTCATAAGGAACGCCTTGCCCTCCATGACGCCGAGCCCGCCCGGCGGCGAGACATCGCCGTCGCCGAGAACCCGCGTTGAATCGCTGACCACCGCCACGAGATTGCCGCGGTTGGAGAGCTCGTACGACGCCTCCTGGTTGTCGCGAATCGCGGTCGAAACCTGGGAGACGCCCGGCGTGTACCAGACATTGAACCAGTTGAAGCCGAACGCCCCGACCTTGGGAACCATCTGGATCTTGCCGCCGTAGAAACGGTGAGCCTCCAGCGAGAGCCGCTTCAGGAAAAGCGTCTTGCAGCGGGCGGCCTGTTCAGGGGTAAAATCATTCGGCAAGGCTCGATCGAGATGATCGAGCCGCAAATCTATTTTTTCCATCGACGGCTCGCGTTACGGAGTTACCTTGTAAACCTTGTCGTGCTCGTGGGCTTTCTGCGGGACTTTCATCCCCACGCCATCGCCCTTCTTCGCCTGCGTCACCGACTTGTGGTCCACCTGCATCGAATCCACAGTGCAGGTGAAATCCGCGGTGTGACCCTTGATATGGATCGTGTCACCCACGGACAGCTCGCCATTCGTGAGCTGCATCGCCGCGACGTTAATATGTCCGAAGTAATGCGTTACGATTCCTATTTCGATCTCAGGCATCGCGCACCTCCCTTCGTTGCGTTCAGACGCTAACACGGGGAGTGAATCAATGCAAGCGGGAGGCGTGGAGGGACGGATGACTCGCGGTTTTTCCAATCCCTGGAAAAATGGCCCCGTTTTTTTCCAATGTTCGGAAGAAGCGGCTATTTCAGGTATTCGCCGACCTTGCCGAGGATCTCGTCGGCGTCGCCGATCGTCACGCCGCTGAAGCAGATGCCCTGCGGGTACAGCATCACGTTCGGGCCCTTCGCGCAGAGGCCGAGGCAGCCGCTCTGCGAAACGCGGACGCGCGGCTTCCATCCCCGCTTCTCGACTTCCTCTTTCAGGCGGTCCCGGATCTCCAGGCTCATCCCGTCCGAACAGGACGGACGTTCGCCGTGACGGTCGTTGATGCAGACAAGAATGTGGCAGACGTACGGAGTATTCCCTTGGTTCATGAAGAACTTCTCCCCGAGTGCGCCAGGACCCGACTTAATCGCTTTAGAAGCTGTAAGACACCTTGCCGGAGACAAGGACATCTTCGTCCGTGTTCTTCGCGCCACCGCCCAGGATGCTGACATACACGTTTTCCGAGGCCTGGACACCGATACCGCCCTGGATGTACAGAGGGACATCGCCGTCGGCGTTCTTGTCGTCCGAGGCTTTGGCCTCCGTGATCAACGAGCATTTCTCGTTCAGGTCCCAGATAAACGCACCGCCGAACGTGAAGACATTCTTCTCCTCGCCCGTGCCGTCGTTCGCTTCCTTGCCGAAGGTGTAGCGGCCGTCGATGATCCAGTGGAACATATCCATGACCACCGTGCCCACGGAAACACCCGCCGACAAGAGCGACTGACCCGCGCCCATGCCCTTATCCTCGTCCCCCGTACCCAAACTCCACTCGGCGTGAGGAATGATGAACGGATAGCTGAAGATGTCCTGGTACACCACCCACTCGGCGCCCAGCACCACATCTCCCAGGCCGTTTTCGTTGTCGCCGCTGCTCGGCGAAATGTGCATGTATGGAACCTCGGCCTGAACGGCGAAGGTTTCCCCGAGACCGTAGCGGGCATACGGGGCGACCCTGTACTGGTCCTCTCCGTTGTTCATCGCGGCATAGTCATCCGGAATTTCCGTGTAATTTCCGATCGCGCCGATTTCCGCCTTGAACGGGCCGGGCATTCTGTTTTCCTTCACAAAGGTCGCGCGCTGGGGTTCGGCAAACGCAACGCCTGCCAGAATTGTCGTGACGCCAACCGCTACAAGGCATTTCCGGATCATGTCTGACCTCCACGTCGTGGGTTCGTTTCCAAGTGCTATACCCTGATGTCGGCAAAACTCTACTCACCGCGCGGCATGAACGCTACAAAAAAATCTCCCATTTCGGCGCCCGACGACTTAAGTTGTGTCGCGTTTCCTTTGAACCCGGAGAATGGAATGACTTCGTTTGATGTTGCCCTCAAGACGCTGGCACTCGGAAACGGCGAGACGTTTTACTACTACAGCTTTGAAGAACTGGAAAAGGCGGGATTCGGGTCCTTCGCCCGCCTGCCCTACTCCGTTAAAGTTCTCGTCGAATCCATCGTCCGCCACCAGGGCCATCCGGCGTTCAAGGAGGAACACGTCCGCTCGCTGGCTGCGTGGTCGCCAGCCGCCGCGAAGACCGATTACCCGTTCATGCCGACGCGGATCCTGCTCCAGGATTTCACCGGCGTCCCGTGCGTCGCCGACCTCGCCGCTCTCCGGAGCGCGATGGTCCGCGCGGGAAAGGAGCCCGGGAAGATCGAGCCGCAGATCCCCGTCGACCTCGTGATCGATCACTCGGTCCAACTCGACGAGGCGGGCACCGCCGGCGCGCTGGAGGCGAATCTGGCAAAGGAATTCGAGCGCAACCAGGAGCGCTACGCATTCCTCCGCTGGGGACAGGGCGCGTTCAAAAAACTGCGCATCGTCCCGCCCGGGCTCGGTATCTGCCACCAGGTCAACCTGGAGCACCTCGCGAAATGCGTGATGACGCGAAAGGATGCGGACGGGAGGACCTTCGCGTTTCCGGACACGCTCGTCGGAACCGACTCGCACACGACGATGATCAACGGCCTCGGCGTCCTCGGCT
>CAYQYB010000187.1:0-5522 GCA_964421535.1 uncultured Verrucomicrobiota bacterium
CCGCGGATTTCGCGGATGGGCGCGGATTGCTGAAAGCGTGCCGCTGGCCTCTGACTTCTGACCTCCCTGGCACGCCGGAGTCCCGCAGGGCGAAGGCGGCTGACCTCTGTCCTCTGACTCACCCCCCCTACCCATTCCTGCCGCTCCGGGTTACAATATTCGCGTCATGCGATGGTTGCGCATAGCCGCATCGCTTCTCGTCGTCGGCCTGCTGGCCTCGTGCGAGGTCCGCCGTCCCGCGCCGCCCCCACCGCCTCCAGCCCCGGCGCTCACGCTCTTCGACGCGGCGCGCTCGGGCGATGCCGCGCTCGCGGATTCGCTGATCGCCGAGGGCGCCGACGCCAACGCGGCGGACGAGGAAAAGGTAACGCCCCTGCATATCGCCGCCGCCGGCGGGTACGGAGAGCTGGTCCGCGTTCTCCTGTCCGCCGGCGCCGACACCGGCGCGCGCGATATCTACGGGTTCACTCCGCTGCACTCCGCCGCGCGCGAGGGACATCTGGCGGCCGTGCAGGTCCTCGTCGAGAGCGGGGCAAACGTCAACGCCGCGGACATCGACAACTTCACGCCGGCCCAGGTCGCGCTTTTCATGCAGCGGCAGGACGTCGCGGATTATCTGTACGCGCACGGCGCGATCCGCGAGGAGGAGCCCGCGCCGCCGCCCGTCGAAGCGGCTCCGGCCGCGCCCGAAGCGGAACCGGCCATCGTGCTGACCGGCGCGAACTTCCGCGCCTGGACCAGCGCGTCGGGCGACCAGGTCGAAGCGGAGTTCATCCAGTGCGTGATGGATACCGTCACCCTGCGCCGGAACGACGGCATGATGGTGAGGATCCGGCTGAACCAGCTCACGCCCGCCGACCAGATCGCGGTCCGGCAGCTGGAGGGGAGACTGCCGCCGGTGCTCACTCGCCAGCGCACGGCGAAGGCCGACAAGCCGCGGCAGTCCATCGCCGAGCGCATCGGCGACGAAAAGGGCTGGGACATGCTCACCGACTGCAAGCTCCTGCGCAAGGGCGCGAACGACGGCGACTCGTTCCATGTCATTGCCAAGGGCAAGGAGTACATTTTCCGCCTGTACTACGTGGACGCCGCGGAGACCTCGCTCTCGTTTCCGGATCGCGTGGCCGCCCAGGCGAAGTACTTCGGCCTGGACGAGCGCGATACCCTGCGACTGGGCGAGGAGGCGAAAAAGTTCACCGAGCGCGTCTTGTCCAAGGGATCGTTCACCGTGGTGACCAAGTGGGAGGACGCGCGCGGCAACAGCCGCCTGCCCCGCGAATACGCGTTCGTGAGCACCGACCAGGGCGACCTCGACGAACTGCTGATCGCGGAAGGCCTGGTCCGGCTTTACGGCATGCGCATCGACGGCCCCTTCGGCTCGAAGAAGTATCACGAGCTGAAGGACCTGGAGCGCGACGCGAAGAAGGCGAAGGCCGGCGCGTGGGGGCTGGGCAAGGGCGAAGAGAACGCGGCGGCCACGCCCGCCCGTTGAGAAAAGGGCGACACTTCATGAGCGTATGTCCCAATTGCGTGCGGCCGCTGAAGCACACGACGTACGAAGGGTTCCACGTGCTTCGATGCGGCCAGTGCAGGGGTGTCCTGCTGCCGCAGGAGCAGCTGCTGCGCATCGGCCACAAGCACGAGAAGGACGCAGACACGCTCAAGAGAGAAGCCCACGAGGAATTCAAGGGCGACAACCGGAAGCTCATCCGCTGCCCCAAATGCCAGGCGCCGATGGAGAAGCGGCCCCTGTCCACGCGCTACACGGTCCTGAACTACGACCTCTGCCGCTCCTGCGGGAACGTGTGGCTCGACGGCGGCGAGCTCGCGCTCATGCAGCTCCTTTTCGAGCATTCGATCCAGGGAGAAGAGGGAGTGGAGTTCCAGAAACGGATGAAGGAGCTCGAGCTTTCTCCCGAGCGACAAGCGCGGTTCGAGGCGGCGCTCGCGAAACTGCCGACGGACGAGCCCGAGACTGATCCTGATTTCCCGGTGGACCTTCTGCTCTGTCTCCTGAACATCCCCGTTCAGAAATGAGGTCCCCCGCAAAAGCGGGTGAACGGAAAGAGGTTAACACGCAGAACACGCAGATAAACGCAGGCGGAGGACGGGGGGCTTCGCCGGATAAGGAAGGTGTTGGTGGTGCATATAACGACGAAGAGTAACCGCGAATTTCGCGGATGGCGCGGATCGCCGAAAGCGTGCCGCTGGCCTCTGACATCTGACCTCCCTGGCACGCCGGAGTCCCGCAGGGCGAAGGCGGCTGACCTCTGTCCTCCGACTCCGGATATGGTATACTTCCCGGCACAGGAGACTCCTATGAGCTGGATATCCAAGCTGTTCGGCCGCGCGGGGGGCGGTCGCGCGCCGTCCTTGAAGGACTTGAAAGAAGGCATCCGCCAGTCGCCTCCGTTCAAGGACGTTTCCGACGAGAAGATCGCCGGCATGCTGGCCGACGCGTCCATCGTGGAGGCCGCAGCCGGCGACGTGATCATCCATGAAGGCGGCGAGGGCCGGTCGTTCTTCGTCATCCTCGAAGGCCGGGCGGTGGTTCTGCGCCGCCACGCGGCAAACGAGGAGCCGAAGCAGGTCGCCGAGCTCGGGCCGGGCGACTCGTTCGGCGAGGAAGCGCTGATCTCCAACGCGACACGCAACGCGACCGTGAAGATGCTGACCCGCGGCGAGCTGCTGAAGGTGCCGAAGCACGCATTCGTCGATTACCTCATGCTCTCGCTCGTCACGTGGCTGACCCCGGCCGAGGCGCAGCTGAAAATCAAGGGCGGCGCGCGCTGGGTGGACGTTCGCGACGAGCGCAGCGCGCAGTGGTCGCAGATGCCGAACGCGCTGTTCCTTCCGCTGGAGTATCTCCGCGAGCGGCTCGGCGAGCTCGACATCGGCGGCCAGTACGTCTGCTACTGCGAGAACGGGCGCATGAGCGCGACCGCGGCGTTCCTGATGCGCCAGCGCGGCTATCATGTCGGCGTCCTGCAGGGCGGATTGAAAGGCATTCGCCGCGGCGAAAGCGGTGCGTAGAAACAAAAGGAGACGACCATGGGCGAACCTGTGATTGCGGACAAGAAACCGGCGGTGTTGGATTTGGCGGCGGGCACTTACCATTGGTGCCGCTGCGGCAGCTCAAAGAAGCAGCCCTTCTGCGACGGCTCCCACAAGGGAACGGAATTCACGCCGATGGAATTCAAGCTCGACCAGCCCAAGCGCGTCGCCCTGTGCCAGTGCAAGCACACGGGAACGGCGCCGTTCTGCGACGGCACGCACAAGAAGCTGTAGCCCGCCCGGCGGCTTGACCGCGGATCACCCCGCGGCGAGCACGCAGCGGGCCGGCGGTCGAGCGGGGAGGATTGCTGAATCGTGTGCACATCTTCAAAGAGCGTCCGCAATGCACCCTTGATACTCCTGCTCTTGCCGGTCTTCGGCCTTGCGACAGCTTCTGCTGAGATGGAGAACAGCGCAGACCGGCCTGCAGCAGGCCCGCCAGAACGCATCCTCGCGGTCACCGCAAGCCCGCTGACTCGTGGACAAGCGCAGCTTCTTGGCGGGGCGGACTCCCTGCTGATCATGATTCCGGGTGTAAGTTCCGGCGACCTTGACGAGGGCTGCCGTTTCCTCGACCAAGTCCGCGTCCAAGGGGAGCAGGATGTGGCCATATTCTATAACTGGGAAGCGGACACTCTGGCGCGAAAGGTGGTCTCCCCCGCGGCGGTTGACCCCGCCGCATCACGGCTCATCACACTTTGTGAAACATTTCAGAAGGGAACAGGCGAGAGGAAACCCATCGACATCTTGGCCCACAGCGCCGGGTCCGTAGTCGTCAACAAGGCGGCTGTGGCAATTGACCAAACGGGCTCCCCCCTCCGATTCCGTCATGTTCTTCTTCTGGGAACGGCACTTGCCGCTGACGAGCCGCTCCACAGCCTCAAAAAAGTGAGCACCAGCGTGCTGAACCTGCACTCCACCTATGACAAGGTCAACCGCAACATCAACAATCAGCTGGGCAGGTTATCCGCTCTGGGGAGCGGCGCTTACCGCAACCTTCGCATGGACCGTTCGCTCGGTGGGCGCATCATCCGTCACTACGTATTCCTCTCGTCCAATCCCGAGAACTGGCTGCAATATGGGACGTACCTGGGGAGCGGGGAATGGCCGCAGCCGGACCCGGCGCTGCCCCGCGAAGACGGCCAACCCGGCAGCCTACACGGGCTGACGCTGTGGGTCGGAGAGCACCCGGACAAACCACATCGCGAGGTCAGGGCAATGCTGCCGAAGTGGCTCAACCATCCAGACCCTCAAGCAAGATACTATGCGGTCGCTCTTGCAGGACTTCTCCAGGAGAGATCTCTCGGGCCCGCGATGAAGACGCTCCTGGAGGACGAGCGGACGCCCGTCTATTTGCGAAAGGAGATTTACCAGGCGCTCGGCAACCTCGATGACGGGACCTACGTTGACTTCCTGCGATCGTCACGCAATTCAGACCGAGCGTGCGATGAGGAGATCCGCGACGTGCTGCGCACGCTGAAACGCGAGCGTGTTGAAGCCGTACGGTAGAGATCGAGGGTGATCCGCAGGCGCGCCGTCACGGCTGGTGAATCACGGCGTACGCGGTGCGGCCGTCGCTCTGGACGATCACGGCGTTGTCGCCGGCGTTGCCTCTCACGTAGAGAACGCTGTCGCCCGAGCCGCTGAGCGCGCCCAGTTGGATGTCGTACACGCTCCAGGAGTAGCTCCCGTCGCCGCCGTGCGCCGTCAGCGTGACGAGGCTCCCGTCCTGCGGGGCCGTCGCCTCGGACGGCGTGATCCGCAGATCGTGCGTGACGTTCGTGCTCCACGAGACGCGGTAGAACATCGGGACCGACGCGGAGATCGTGTCGGCCGTCGCCGCGAAATTCCAGAGGCTGGTCCAATCCGCCTGCCAGGGCCCGTTCGCGCTCGACGCCCACTCCACGTTGAAGAGGCCGTCGGTGTGGCTGTTCGTCCACGTGATGACGCCGTTTCCCGAGAACCCGGTGATGATGTCATCCTGGGCAACGGCTGACTGCGTCCAGAGAAGAACCAAAGCCAGCAAAAGCGCGCATCCGCTTTTCATGGGCCTCAGTTTATCATGTGCCCCGGGAAGGGTGAAGCCGATTTGCGTGCGGTCCGGTGTCGAAATCCTCACAGGGATCAGATCCACTCTTCCCTCGTCCTCGCCTCAACCACCCCCGCGCCTTCTCGTCCCGGCGAAGCCCCCTCCCGCAGAGGTCAGCGGTCAGAGATCAGCCGCCTTCACCGAGCCTACGGCGTGCCAAGGAGGTCAGCTCCCGGCTAGAGTTCGGCACTCTTTCCGTTAACCTCATCCTGTCTTCGCTTCCTTCGTTACCTTCTGTTCCCCCTCTTCCATCCGTGTTTATTCGTGTCCATCCGTGGTTACTCTTCGTCGTTGTAAGCAACCCCCCCACGCCTTCTCATCCCAGCGAAGCCCCCTTTGTGAGAGGTCAGAGGCCAGAGGTCAGCGGTCAGCTGCATGC
>CAYQYB010000188.1:0-5481 GCA_964421535.1 uncultured Verrucomicrobiota bacterium
GGAGGATTGAGTTGGTCCGGAAATCATGGCTCAACTTTCTGTGGCTGAGCGCGCTGGCCCTTTTCGTGGTCCTCGGCGCGGCGAATCTCCATTTCGGCGACCTGAATCAGGACGAGGGCTGGTATCTCTACGCCGCGCGGCAGGTGCATGACGGCGGACTGCCGTACCGCGACTTCGCGTTCACGCAGGGGCCGATGCTTCCGCTCGTGTACTCGCTGGCACATCCGTTCGTGGAGCGCTGGGGCGTGGCCGGCGGGCGCTTGTTCACGCTGCTGCTCGGTTTCGTCGGCGCGATGATGGCGGCTTGGCTTGCGTCGCGCGCGGCGCCGGAGGGCCGGAAATGCGTCGCCGCTCTGCTCGCGTTCACGCTGATCGCGGGCAGCGTCTACCAGAGCTACTACACGACGATCGTGAAGACCTATTCGCTCTGCGCGCTTTTCCTGGTCGGCGGTCTGCTTGCCCTCAGCTACGCCAAATCGCGCGCCGGTTGGCTGGCGGTCTTCTTCTCCGGGTTTCTGCTCGCCCTGTCCGCCGGCACGCGGCTGTCGGCCGGCGTGGCTTTGCCGATCGCGGGCCTCTACCTTCTCCTGATGCGCCACCGGTTCGGCGATTCGCGCTGGTTGAGCTTCGGGGTGGGTGGGGTGCTGGGCCTTGCCGCCATCTCGATGCCGTTCCTGAAGGTCGCACCCGAAAGTTTCCTGTTCTGCAACTTCGAGTACCATTCCCTGCGGTCGGCCGGCGGCCTCGTTCCGGCGCTGGTCTACAAGGCTGGTTTCATCTCCCGATTCGTGCAGGCGTATTTCCTGCCCGTGTGCCTTGCCGCGGCGGTCGTCCTGTTCCGCTGGCTCAAGCCCGAGCCCGCCGAGGCGCAGCCGTCGGACCGCTTGAACGTCGTCCTCTGGGCGACCGGGCTCGCGGTCACGCTCGTTCATTTCTCCGCGCCGTTCCCGTACGAGGATTACCAGGTCATGGTCTATCCCGTGTTCGCGGCCGCGCTGGCCGGGAGTCTGATTTCGAGTTTCAAGTTCCAGGTTTCGGACCGCTGGACGCTCTGGCTACTGATCCTCGTCTTCGTCGCGTCCGTGGCCGCCGCTTTCTCCTCGCCGGTCAACCAGAGCTGGATGATCTCCGGCCGCGACCGCATCTGGTGGAAGGTGAAGGAGCAGACCCAGCTGCAACGGCTGCGCGAGGTCGGCAGCTGGGTCGCCGAGCAGATGGGAATGAACGACCTGCTTCTGACGCAGGACGCGTACCTGGCCGTCGAGGCGAACCTTCGCGTGCCGAAGGGAATGGAGATGGGGCCGTTCAGCTACTACCCGGAGATGAGCCGCGAGCGCGCCGAGAAGATCCACGTGCTGAACCGCGAGATGATGCTGGAGCTTCTCGAGAAGACCGACGCGCCGATGGCGGCGTTCAGCGGCTACGGCCTTTCGATCCAGTCGCCGCAGGTGTCCGAGATCGCGAAGGACGAAAGGAAATCGCTCTGGGACGTGGTTGACAGGCGCTACGAGGAAATCTACGAGGTGCCGGACTTCGGGCAGGCGTTCACGACGCTCCGGATTTTCAGGCTTCGGACAGGTTCCAAGTGAAATTATCCATCATTATCCCCGCGTACAACGAGGAGTCCCGCATCCGGCCGACCCTCGACGCCTACACGTCCTTCTTCGGATCCCGCTACGGAAAAGACTTCGAGCTGATCGTCGTCGTGAACGGCTCGCGCGACCGCACGGAGGACATTGTGCGCGAGGTCGCCGCGAAGAACCCGCAGGTCAAGGCGATCGTCGAGCCGCGCGCGATCGGGAAGGGCGGGGCGATCATCCGCGGCTTTGAAGCGGCGGCGGGCGAACTGGTCGGCTTTGTCGATGCCGACAACGCCACGCTGCCGGATGCGTACAACGATCTCGTGGAGCGGATCGGCGACGCCGGCGCGATCATCGCGTCGCGGTACATCCCCGGCGCCAAGGTCAGCCCGCAGCAGCCGCTGATGCGGCGGATCGCGTCGCGGGTCTTCAATGTGATGGTCCGCCTTCTGTTCGGGCTGAGGATTTCCGACACGCAGTGCGGCGCGAAGCTGATGCGCGGCGACGCGCTGCGCGCGGCCCTGCCGCACCTGGGCCTCACGCGCTGGGCGTTCGACGTGGACCTGCTGTTCCAACTCCGCCGCCTCGGCTACCGGATCACCGAGGTGCCGACGACGTGGAGCGAGCCGGGCGGCTCGAAGCTGAAGGTGGGCATCACGTCGCTGGAGATGTTCGTCGCCATCTGCCGCCTGCGTCTGCTCTATTCGCCGTTCCGCTGGATCGTGAAGGTGTACGATGTGACGATCGGGCGGAAAGTTCACTGCAAGGATTGATTTGATGCGCACTCATCGGGACGGTTTGCTCAAGCACAGCCTGATCCTCATGGCCGCGACGCAGGTCGGGAACGTCGCCAACCTGCTGTTCCACGTCGTGATGGGCCACAAACTCGAGCCTGCCGAGTACGGCGTGTTGTCCGCGATGCTCGGGATCATCCTCATCATCGCCACGCCGATGGACGCGCTGCGCGTGGCGATGGCGCACTACGTGGCCCTGCTGGTCCAGGGCGGGAAGAGCGGCGCCGTCCCGCATCTCGTGCGTCGCTGGTGCCGCAACCTGGCGATCCCGGCGCTGGTCGTGCTTGCCGGCGGCATCCTGGCGTGCTCGCATATCGCGGCGTTCTTCCATCTCGAGGACGCCACGCCGGTGATTCTGATGTGCTTCGTTCTCGCGGGCGGCCTGCTGATGCCGATCCTGATCGGCGCGCTGCAGGGCCTGCAGTCGTTCCTCTGGATGTCCGCGTCCCAGCACATCTGGGGCGTCGTGCGGCTCGTGGCCGGGGCGCTGTTCGTCACGCTGATCGCCGCGTCGGCCGAGTGGGGGCTGATGGGGCAGCTGCTCGGTGTCTGCGCCAGCGTCGCCATCGGCATCTGGGGCATGCGCTGGAACGTGCGGGGCCCGGAGGTGGTCGAGGAGCGCGTCAAGGGGGTCACCCGCTACGTCATGCAGTCCCTCCTGATGATCGCCGGGTTCGCCGTGCTGATGAACGCCGATGTCGTCATGGTGAAGCACTTCTTCCCGGACGCACAGGAGGCCGGCCTGTTCGCGCGGGCCGCGACGATCGGCCGGACGATGGTGTTCGTGACGATGCCGATCGCGCTCGCGATGTTCCCGAAGGTCGCGTCGACGGGCACGACCGACGCGCACAACTGGAAGACGCTCTTCAGCGCGATCCTGTACGTCGGCGTGATCCTCGTCGCGGCCGCCAGCGTCTGCGCGTTCTTCGCGTGGATCCCGCTGCTGATCCTCTACGGCGACCGCGAGCCGACGCCCGAGATGATCCGGCTCGTGCGCTGGGTCGTGTGCGCGATGGCCCCGCTGGGCCTCACGCACCTCCTCATGAATTTCCAGATCGCCCAGCGGCGGTTCACGCCGGCCTGGTTCCTGCTCGCGTGCGCCGCCGGCTACGTGGTCGGCGTCACGCTCTTCCACGAAACCGTGTGGCAGGTCGTCACCGTCCTCGGGATCGTCAGCACGCTGTCGGTCGTCATCCTCATCGCCGGCCTGCCGTGGAGATCGGGCGGGGAGCAATCCGCATCGTCAACTTGACTCCATTACTTAGTAATGGTATTCATATGATCAGGTTCATTGAACATCCGACGTTCACACGGCAGATCGTGGAGCTCCTGTCCGTGGATGAATACAGGGATTTCCAGAAGGAGCTCGCGGCGGACCCTGAAAAGGGCGACGTGATCCCGGGTTTGGGCGGTCTGAGGAAGGTGAGGGTTCAACTTGCCGGGCGGGGCAAGCGAGGGGGAGCGCGGGTGATCTACTTGTTGATACCGCGCCCCGAAATCGTCTTCCTATTCTATGCGTACAGCAAGGGCGATATCAAGGATTTGACACCAGATCAGAAGAAGCGGCTACGGAATGCTGTCGAAGAGATCAAACGGGAGTTTGCGCCATGAAGAAGAAACAGGTTGAGTTCAACGCGGATGAACTGGTGAAGGCGGTCGAAGAAACCCGCGACCACGTTCTTGGCAAGCGTCGCATTACCATGCGGACGACCGACGTTGAACTCCCTCGTAGGACGGCCGCCATCAAGCCTGCTGAAGTTGCCGCGATCCGCAATCGCTTGAAGGTCAGTCAGAGCGTTTTCGCACGGATCCTCAACGTACCCACGGTTACGGAAGTCAGCTGGGAAAAGGGGCGGCGCCACCCGAGCGGCGCAGCTCTTCGGCTTCTGCAGATCGCGCGAAAGCACCCGCGCATTCTCCTTGAGGCGTAGACTCTCGGCAAATGGGTAGGGCGAGGCGTCTCTCGTGTGGTAGCCGCTCGTTAATCCGCTCGTGGAGCGGATGCCACACCGTTTTTCCAAACCTTGGAACTTTCTCGTCCCGCCGCAGCTTCACGCGAAGGCGGATTCCGGCGATTTTTCCGAACATTGGAATATCGCGTCTACATGCGGCCGCATCTGCGGTCTTGACACTGTTCTGCGGCTTCCGGACACTCCGCTTGTTGGCGTATCGCCTGATCCACGAGGGACACATATCGGATGAAAACGGTTATTCTGGCTGGCGGGCATGGCACCCGGTTGAGCGAAGAGACCACGGTCAAGCCGAAGCCTTTGATCGAGATCGGCGGGCTCCCGATCCTCTGGCACATCATGAAGATCTACTCGGCCCACGGGCTGAACGATTTCGTCGTGTGCCTCGGCTACAAGGGCTACGTCATCAAGGAATACTTCGCGAACTACTTCCTCCACCGCTCGGACGTCACGATCGACCTCGCCAGCAACAAGCTGGAGATCCACCATAACTATTCCGAGCCCTGGAAAGTCACGCTGGTGGACACGGGCGAGAACACGATGACCGGCGGACGCATCAAGCGCGTGCAGCAGTACATCGACGGCGACTTTTGCCTGACGTACGGCGACGGCGTGGGGGACGTGGACATCACGAAGCTGATCGCGTTCCACAAGAAGCAGAAGACGCTGGCGACGCTGACGGCGACCCAGCCGCCCGGCCGCTTCGGCGCGCTCAGCATCTCGAACAACCGCGTGCTGAATTTCGAAGAGAAACCCGCGGGCGACCGCGCCTGGGTCAACGGCGGCTTCTTCGTCTGCTCGCCCAAGGTGATCGACTACATCGACGGGGACAAGACGGTCTGGGAGCGCGAGCCGATGGAACAGCTCGCGAAGGACGGCCAGGTCCCGGACACGGTGCCGGACGCCGACCTCGCGCCGCGGACCGCGATCGGGTTCGACGCCGACGGCAGCCGGATGATCCTGCTCACCGTCGACGGCCGGGCCACCGGATCGCGTGGCCTGTCGCTGAAGGAGATGGGTCAGCTGATGGTCAGCCTCGGCGCCCGCGACGCGATCAACCTGGACGGCGGCGGCTCGTCGACGATGCTGGCCCGCACCCCGGGCGAGGCCGCACCGGAGGTCGTCAACGACCCGTCC
>CAYQYB010000189.1:0-5469 GCA_964421535.1 uncultured Verrucomicrobiota bacterium
GAGGGCAAGGTGATTTACCAGCTCATGGTCTGCGACGCCGACCGGCTCGACCGCGTCATCGGCCGTCTGTCGGAAATCGCGCCGGACGGGATCGACATCAACATCGCGTGCCACGCGCCGACGATCCGCCGGCTCGACGCCGGCAGCCGGCTGTTCGAGAACCTGCCGGTGCTCGCGTCCATCCTGAAGACCGTGCGCGCATGCTGGACCGGGCTGCTGACCGTGAAGATTCGATTGGGCCAGGACACGCCGGACTGGAAAGAGCGTTTCGCCGAACGCATGAAGCTGTTCGAGGACAGCGGCGTGGACGCCGTCGTTCTTCATCCGCGCTTTTTCGAGGACAAGTTCAAGCGCCGCGCGCGGCACGAGCTTCTCGCGTGGGCGGCATCGCTGACCCGCCTGCCGCTGATCGCCAACGGCGATATCACCGGGCCGGAGACGATCCGCAACGCCGCGGATCTTTTCAAACCGGCCTGCGGGCTGATGGTCGGCCGCATGGCCGCGGCGCAGCCGTGGGTGTTCGCGTCGTGGGGCCAGCCGCTGAAGATCGATCACGCCGATGTCTGGCGCCGCCTTTTCGACTACATCTGCGAGGATTTCAAACCGGAAATCGCCATCAGCCGCGTCAAGATTTTCACCGAGTACTACGCGCGCAATTTCCAGTTCGGCCACAGTTTCTACACGGCGGTCTACAACGCGCCGACGCTCGATGCCGTACGCGAGCGCGCGGACGAGTTCTTCGCCACCTCCCCCGCCCTCAACGCGGAAGTCTCGCTGATGGGGGTGTAGGTTTTTCCTTTGTAACGCGGGGAAATGCCGCTAGTCTGTAGCGAGAAGTCCATGTTACGACGATTCATCAAGAAAATCCGGGACGGGCTAAAGAAGCCGGTCCCTGCCGAAAAGCCCGTTCAACACCGGCCCGAAGAACCCCGGAGGGATCGATCCAGGCCGCCGGCGCCTCACGGAACGCGTACTCATTCGCACGCCGCGCCGAAACCGCCCCCCCCGCAGAAACCGTGGGAAACGTCGACGTTCCAAGTGCCGTCGAAGGAAGGCGCGACGCGGTTTCACGACCTCGACCTGCCCGTCGAGATCATGCACGCGATCGCCGACCTCGGCTTCCAGTACTGCACGCCGATCCAGGCGGCGATCCTCCCGAAGACACTCCAGGGCGTGGACGCGGCCGGGCGCGCGCAGACCGGCACCGGCAAGACCGCCGCGTTCCTGATCAGCGTGTTCACTCGAATGCTTCGCAATCCCCTGCCCCAGGGCCGACGCGCCGGCACCCCGCGCGTCCTGATCCTCGCGCCGACGCGCGAGCTGGTCATGCAGATCGCGCAGGAGGCGCAGGAAATCGGCCGCTACTGTCCGTTCAACACGCTGGCGGTCTTCGGCGGCGTGGACTACGACAAGCAGCAGAAACAGCTCATCAACAAGACGATCGACCTGATGGTCGCGACGCCCGGCCGCCTCCTCGACTTCCACCAGCGGCACATCCTGCACCTCAACCACGTGGAGGTGCTGGTCATCGACGAGGCCGACCGCATGCTGGACATGGGCTTCATCCCGGACGTGCGGCGCATCGTCCACGCCACGCCGCCGAAGTCCGAGCGCCAGACCCTGCTCTTCAGCGCGACCCTGACCGATCTTGTTCTGAAGCTCACGGCGCAGTGGACCCGCGATCCCGCCATGGTCGAGATCGAGCCGGAACACGTGGAGGGTGAATCGGTCGAGCAGGTGACGTACATCATCACCGTGGCCGAGAAATTCAACCTGCTCTACAACCTGCTGACCAAGCGCTGCAAGCAGTCGACCCTGATCTTCGCGAACCGCCGCGACGAGGCGCGCGCGCTGACGGACCGGCTCCGGATTCTCGGCATCCGCTGCGCCCTGCTCTCCGGCGAGGTGCCGCAGGATAAACGCATTCGCGTCCTGCGGGATTTCAAGGACGGGAAGATCCCGGTCGTCGTCGCCACCGACGTCGCCGCGCGCGGCATCCACGTCGAGGGCATCGGCCACGTGATCAACTACAACCTGCCGGACGACCCCGAGGACTACGTGCACCGCATCGGCCGCACCGGGCGCGCGGGCGCAACCGGCACGTCGATCAGCTTCGCGTGCGAGGACGACGCGTTCTGGATCCCGCGCATCGAAAAATATCTTGGCCACGATCTCAAGTGCACGCAGCCGGAGCCGGAGCTGATGGAGCCCTCGCCTGCGCTCGCGCACAGCCAGCCGCTTCGGCCCAGGCCGTCGCATCATCACCATCGCCCCGGCGGCGGCAGGGGCCGCCCCCCTCGCGGACGCGGGCCGAGGCGGTGACGGAAGTTCCAAGTTTCAGGTTCCAAGTTTCAAGTTTGACGATTCTGCCATGCTGACGATCACGGGAATGACGAAGGGCTTCGGCGGGCGCGTCCTCTTCGAGGACGTGTCGCTGCAGGTCAACCGCGACGACCGCATCGGGCTGGTCGGCCCGAACGGCTCCGGCAAGACGACCTTGTTCTCGCTGATCCTCGGACGCGACACGCCGGAGACGGGCGAGGTCGCCATCGAGCGCAAGGCGACGATCGGGCACCTGCCGCAGGAAACCGCGCCGGTCGGAAACGAGACCGTCCTGGAGCTGGCCACGGGCATCACGCCCGAGGTCATCGAGCTTCAGCGGCGGATGAAGGCGTTCGACGCCGGCCACGATTCCGAGTCGGACGATTTCCACGCCGTGCAGTCGCGCTACGAGGCGCTCGGCGGGTACACGCTCGAGCCGCGAGCGAAAACCATTCTCAAGGGGCTGGCGTTCCGTGAACGCGACTTCGACCGGCGGCTGGGCGAGATGAGCGGCGGCTGGATCATGCGCGCGTACCTCGCGCGCCTGCTCGTCCAGCAGCCCGACCTGCTGATGCTCGACGAGCCGACGAACCACCTCGACCTTGAGGCCCTGCAGTGGTTCCAGGGCTACCTGAAGACGTACCCCGGCGCGATCCTGCTGATCTCCCACGACCGCGAGTTCCTCAACCAGCTCGTCGGCAGCATCGTGGAGATCCGCCAGCGCAAGCTCGTGCGCTTCCGCGGCAACTACGACGACTACCTCCGCCAGCGCGACGCGCAGGACGAGCAGCAGCTCGCCGCGTACAAGACCCAGCAGAAGAAGATCCAGCAGCTTCAGGAGTTCGCCGACCGCTTCCGAGCCAAGAACACCAAGGCCGCGCAGGCGCAGTCGAAGCTGAAGCAGATCGAGCGCATGGAGAAGATCGAGGCGCCGGTGAAAGACAGCCGGTCGATCCGCTTCAAGTTCCCGCAGCCCCAGCGCAGCGGCCGGCGCGTGATCGAGCTGAAGAACATCCATCACGCGTACGGCGAGAACGTCGTCTACCGCGGCATGAACTTCGAGGCCGAGCGCGGCCAGCGCATCGTGCTCGTCGGCCCGAACGGCGCGGGGAAATCGACGCTGCTCAAGCTCCTCGCGGGGGTCCTGCCGGTCCAGTCCGGCGCGCGCGAGCTCGGCCTGCATGTGAAATCCGGCTACTACGCCCAGCACCGCGTCGAGATGCTGAACCCCGACCGCACCGTGCTCGCCGAGGCGCTCGACACGCCCCAGCCGATGCCCGAGGAGTCCGCGCGCACCGTGCTCGGCTCGTTCCTCTTCACCGGCGACGACGTGTTCAAGCCGGTCTCCGTGCTCAGCGGCGGCGAGAAGAGCCGGCTCGCGCTCGTGAAGCTCCTGCTCGACCCGCCGAACCTCCTGCTGATGGACGAGCCGACGACGCACCTCGACATGTCCAGCATCGACGCGCTCATCGGCGCGCTCGAGCCGTACGAGGGCACGCTCATCTTCATCAGCCACGACGTCTACTTCATCCGCAAGCTCGCGCGCATGGTCCTGCACGTCGACGCCGGCCGGCTCACGCCGTACCACGGCGACTACCAGTACTACCTCGACAAGAGCGCCGCCGACCGCACGGCCTCCGCGGCCGCTTCGGGCCCGGCCGCGGAGGCCATTCCGGACAAATCCCGCAAGCGGCTCGAAGCCGAGGCGCGGCAGGCGAAGTCGCGCGAGCGGCGGGAGCTCCAGAAGATCGTGGACAGGGTCGAGAAGGAAATCGCACGGCTCGAGCAGAAGCAGAAGGAACTGACCGCCGAACTCGAGAATCCCGAGACCTACCACAAAGGCGGCCGCGCCGTCGCGATCAACCGCGAGCTGCACTACGTCGTCGACGACCTCACCCGCGCCGCGCAGGAGTGGGAATACGCCGCGTCGAAGCTGGAAGCCTGCGGCGGATGAAGCCCATCAGAAGCGGCTCTTGATCTTGTCGTAGATCGCCCGGGACAGGACTTCGTCGCCGATCGGGCCGACCCGGATCCGGAATTCCGTCGTGTCGTTCGCCCGCAGCTTCAGCCGGATTTCGACCTTCCGGTCATCGGCGGTTCTCGCGATCACGATCCCACTCAACTCATCGCGCTTCGCTGAAATGATCTTCAGCTTCAGCTCATCGAGCGCTCCTGTTGTGGCGCTCCACGCGCGGTCCATCGTAACTTGCTCGGCCGCCCGCAACTCGCCGGTGGCGTAGGCGATCGTTCCCGCGCCGATCGCGGCGCCCGCCCCGACCAGGAACACGGCACATCCGCCACAGGCTACAAGCCCTCCAAGCAACAGCGCCGTCATACCGTATCGTATCGCTCTCATGGCCGTCCCTCCCCAATTACACCGTAAACATATGACAGCTTCGCGTAACTGCAACCCGGGTGCCGCTCGCGCAAAGGATCGCCATTGAAAGCCGCCGAAACTGGCTTAGGTTTTGACAGGAGATACAACCATGAAACGATTCCTATCGCTCGCGCTGTTGAGCATGCTTGCTCCCCGCGCCCACGCGGAGATCCAGGCCCGCGAAGTGGATTATCGGGACGGAACGAACGCGCTGCAAGGCACGCTCGTCTACGAAGATTCGTTTGCCGGCAAGCGGCCGGGCGTGCTCGTCTTTCACGAGTGGATGGGGCCCGGAGCGTACGAGCGCGGCCGCGCGGAGCAGCTGGCCAAGCTGGGCTACGCGGCATTCGTCGCGGACATCTACGGCGCGGGCGTCCGCCCGGGGAACGCGGACGAGGCGCGGGCGCAAGCCACGAAGTACAAATCCGACCGGCCGCTGATGCGTCAGCGGGCGAACGCGGCTCTCGCGGAATTCAGGAAGCAGGAGCCGGCGGACCCCGCGCGCATCGGCGCGATCGGCTACTGCTTCGGCGGCACCGTGGCCCTCGAGCTCGCGCGCAGCGGCGCGGACGTGGCGGGCGTTGTCTCGTTCCACGGCGGGCTCGATGCGCCGAACCCGTACGACACGCCGAACATCAAGGCGAAGATCCTGGTCCTCCACGGCGCCGATGACGCGACCATGTCGCCGGAGGTGGTGACAGCGTTTCTGGACGGGATGAAAGCATCGTCCGCCGACTGGCAATTCATCGAGTACTCCGGCGCGCGCCACG
>CAYQYB010000190.1:0-5462 GCA_964421535.1 uncultured Verrucomicrobiota bacterium
ATCACTCCCATTCTAGCCTGTTGAGGTCAGATGCCTCCTTTTATGATGAAGAGCCTGCGAGACGCGAAGGCTGCCACGCCGGAGGCTTTGCGGAGGCGGGCCAACCGACCTGTGCGCTCGCCGACTACGGCTTGGCACGCCAGCCATGAAGACCAATCACTACTACGTCTACATCCTGACCAGCATCGTCGATCCGCAACGCCATTACACGGGATTTACGGAAGACCTTCAAGACCGCCTCAAACACCACAATGCCGGATCGTGCCCGCACACGGCCAAATACAAGCCGTGGCAGATCGAGACAGCCATTGTCTTCAAAGCCAGGAAGAAGGCCCTCGCTTTCGAAGCCTACTTGAAAACCGGCTCCGGCCGGGAGTTCGCCCGCCGTCATCTTTAACCATTCGCGGCGAGCGTTGCGAGGCGCGAAGGCTGCCACGCCAATCCCCCCTGTTTCCGGCCCAAAAACCGCTCCTTTTTTTCCCGAAATCCGTGCTTGTTACCCTCCGGACCCTGATGTAAAAGCACCATCACTTTTGAACAGCGAAGGAAGGCCTCACATATCATGAACGTACCGAAAGACCTTTACTACACACGGACACACGAGTGGGTTCGCCTGGTTGACGACGTCGCCGTGGTCGGCATCACCGATTACGCGCAGGAGCAGCTTGGCGATCTGACCTTCGTGGAACTGCCGGCGCCGGACGAATCGGTCTCCGCGCACGACGAAGTGGCGGTCATCGAGTCCGTAAAAGCGGCGTCCGATGTCTACGCGCCGGTGGGCGGGACGATCATCGAGGTCAACGAGGCCCTCAACGACCGGCCCGAGATGATCAACAGCGACCCCTACGGCACGGGCTGGATGTTCAAGATCCAGATCAGCAAGCTTTCCGACGTGAAGCAGCTCCTTAACGCCGACGACTACGAGGAAGTTCTTCCGGAAGCAACGGAAGAATAGCCTGCGGCGCTTTTTGGTTTTGGTTCCGCAACCCGGGGTTTGTCCGCTCCATGACGGCGTGGTGCGTTTTTTTTAAATCTCCGCTTTCGTACGCTGACGGCGTCCGCATCCAGGAGCAAATCCACAAGCTGCGATCGGCAGACCGGATTCCCGACACCGTCCTGTTCCTCGAGCACCGCCCCGTGGTCACCCTCGGCACCCGCGGCCGCTCGAACTACCTGCTGATCCCACCCGAACAGCTTGCGGCACGCGGCATCGAATTCGCCAGGGCCTCGCGCGGCGGCGATGTGACCTTCCACGGGCCCGGCCAGATCGTGATGTACCCGATCCTGAAGCTCGGCGCGAGAGAGGCCGATGCGCACAGCTACCTGACCAACCTCGAAGAGATCGCCATCCGGACGGCGGCCGATTTCGGCGTGGCCGCCCGCCGCCGCAAGGGCATGAACGGCGCGTGGACGGACGACGGCAAGATCGCGGCGATCGGATTCCGGCTCAAGCGGTGGATCACGATGCACGGCATGAGCTTCAACGTGAACGTCGATCTCGAGGGGTTCGGAACCATCGTGCCGTGCGGCCTCCAGGGCGAGCCGGTCAGCTCCCTGAAGAAGATCCTCGGCGATCGATGCCCGTCGCCGGAAGAGGTCCGCGCGCGAATGGCGCATCATTTCTCCGAAGTCTGCGGGCGACCGCTGGAGTTTTTTGAAGCCGGCGGAAGCCTGCCGGATAGCCTGTCCCGCATTCTTCGCTAGTCTTCGGCGTCAACCTTGGCTCGCAAACGGTGTATTTTCAGGATACAAAAAACAGGCAGAACATGTTTCGTACCAAGGCCATCCATCGAACGGTTGTTTTCTCGCTCCTGCTTCTTCCTGCTCTCGCGCTCGCAGGCCCGCCGCCGAAAGCGCCCGCCGCTTTCGAGCGCGCCGGCGGGAAGGACCGACCGCTCTACACCCATTCGGGCATTTCCGCTTTCCGGGGCGCGAAGCCCGCTCCTTCGAACTCCGCGATTCGCGTCCGGGATCCGGAAAGCGGGATCGTCGTATGCAGGACAACGGCGTCAGGCAGGTCCGCGCTGAAAGCGGCGATGGGCAAGCAGGGATTTTCGGAAATCCCCGCGTACGCCGCACCGGACGGCCGCTGGGTTGTGCCGACGGACCAGCTCATCGTCCAGTTCAGCAGGAGCGCGACACAGGAACAGATCGACGCATTCCTTGCATCCCGCAGTAGCGCCATTGTTCGCGCCCGGCGAAACCACCCGAGCCAGTTCGTTGTGAAAATTGCCGATCCGGCCCTCGCGATGAGCGCGGCGCTGGAATGGCAGAAATCAGCGCTTGTTCACTGGGCGCAGGCCAATTGCCTGCGGCAGGCGAAGCCTCGGTTCATCCCGAACGACACGTACTTCCCCGACCAATGGTCCGTGCACAACACCGGCCAGGCCGGCGGCGCGTTGAACCGCGACATCAACGCCGAGCGCGCGTGGGACGTCACCCGCGGCGCCGCGAACGTGATCGTCGCCGTGCTCGACGACGGATTCGAGATGACCCACCCCGACCTCGCCGCAAACGTGTTCACGAACTTCGCCGACCCCGTGAACGGCTTCGACGATGACTTCAACGGCTACGTGGATGATATCACCGGCTGGGATTTCTGGGACTCCGACAACGACCCCTCGCCGGCGAACTCGTCCGACGCGCACGGTGTCGCCACAGCCGGCCTTGTTATCGCCCCCGCCGACAACAACGAGGGCATCGCGGGCATGGCGAACCTGTGCAGGCTTCTTCCGCTTCGCGTCGCTTCCGAGGACGTGGTCAAGGACATCGACTGGGCGGATTCGATCGAGTACGCCGCGCGAATCGCCGATGTCATCAGCATCAGCTACTTCATCGATCCCTTCCCCGTCAACTACGAGGCCATCCGCTACGCGGTCACGAGCGGGCGCGGCGGAAAAGGCTGCGTCGTCTGCGCCGCCTACGGCAACGACGGCGTGTTCAGGCGCTACACGGCCGACCTGGCGACGGAGCCGGAAGTTCTTGGCGTGTCCGGCAACTCCAATTACGACAAGCGGTCCTGGTTCGGCGACTACGGCCCCTCCTTGAGCGTGGTGGGGCCCGCCGGCGGGGGCAACCTCGCGCTCGTGACGACGGACCGCAGCGACAGCGACCCGTCCGTCACCAACGGCTGGGAGTGGGGCTCGTACAGCTTCTACAGCGCGGAGGGCACGTCGTTCTCCTGCCCGCTGGCCGCGGGCATCGCCGCCCTGCTCGTTTCCGAGCACCCGGACTGGAGCGGTCTCGCGGTCCGCCGACAGATCGAAACCACGTGCGACAGGATCGATGCCGAGGCCTTCCCCTACGGCGCGAGGGGGAAGAACGCATCGTACGGATTCGGCCGGATAAACGCTTGGGCAGCGCTGGCCACCGCGCCCGCGCCGTGGGATTCTTACGAGCCCGACGATTCGGGCGCGGCCGCAAAATCCATCGCGGACGGCGAGATGCAGTACCGCTCGCTGGCGACCGGCGCCGACGAGGACTGGGTCTCGTTCGCCACAACCAATCTCGCCGATTTTCAGCTGACGGTCGTGGGCACAACGAACGCGGGCCTCGAGTTGTACAACGCCGCGCAGACGCTCATCGCGACCAACACGTCCGGCTGGCCGTCGTACTGCCGCCTCGCCGCCACGAACCAGGCCGCGACCACATATTACGCCCGCGTGTTCAGCCCGCCGGGCGTCGCGATCTCAAACTACGGGCTGCACTTCGGCATCCTGAATTGGAAGGACAGCTACGAGCCCGACAATGCCCGCGCGAGCGCGCAGCCGATTGCCGTGCGCGCCATGCAGTACCACACTCTCTATCCGGGAACCGAAGAGGATTGGGCGACGTTCACCCTTCCGCGCAACGCGTCCGTGAAGATATGGACCATGGGCGAGATCGGCGGCGACACGACGATCGAGCTCCGGAATTCGGGAGGCGCGCTTATCGCGACAAACGACGACGGCGTCTACAACGCGCCCTACTCGTACCTCTCGAACTCCCTCAGCGCCGCCACGTACTACGTTCGGGTGAGGGAGTATTACGGCGACGACCTCGCCTCCTACCAACTCCTCATCGAGGCCTACGACCGCGACGGCTACGAAACGAACAACGCGGCGAGCAACGCAACGGCCATCGCGTCCGGCCAGAGGCTGTCGGGAACGATCTATCCGAGCGGCGACACGGACTGGTTCCGCTTCACCGTGTCGAACCGGGCCAACGCGCTTCTGCTGACGGACTCGCAGAACCCTTACTGGGGAGGCGATACGATCCTCACGCTGTACGACAGCAACCTGGTCGAACTCGCGCAGAACGACGAGGGAAACAACTTCAGCTACTCGGCCATCTCCATCACGAACCTGCCGCCGGGGATTTACTACGCGAAGGTCGAGGGCTGGAGCGGCACGGTCGATCCCGACTACTTCTTCTCGCTCGACATCTACAGCAGCGAAACGCGCCTCACGGCCATTCGGCGCGCGACGAACGGCGTCGGAATCGCCTGGAACGGCGACGCCTCGTTCGACTACCGCATCGAAGCGGCCACGAATCTCTCCTGGAGCGTGGCGACCAACCTCGAAGGGCGCGTCGGCGAGAACCGGTGGGTCGACCCGATCGGCAAGTCGACGCGGTGGTACCGGGTCGTTGCGCCATAAAGCAGACCCACCCCGCCCTGCGGGCACCCCTCCAAAGGAGGGGATTCTCCGAGTTCCCCTCCTCCGGAGGGGACACAGGGGTGGGTTCGTCCTCCCTCTGGAAATCTCCAAATCCTGCGGTATGTTTATTTCCCGCCAGAGATGGCGGGCATTACAAAACGAAAGGGGAAACATATGAAACACGAATTGCCCGCTCTGCCGTATCCGTTGAACGCCTTGGAGCCGCACATCGACGCGCGGACCATGGAAATCCATCACGGGAAGCATCACGCCGCCTACGTGAACAACCTGAACGCGGCCCTGGAGAAGCATCCCGAACTGCAGTCCAAGCCGGTCGAAGAACTGATCGGCGACCTGTCCAAGGTCCCCGAGGATATCCGCACCGCCGTGCGCAACAACGGCGGCGGACATTGGAACCACAGCCTGTTCTGGCAACTGCTCTCCCCGAAGGGCGGCAAGCCCGCGGGCTCGGTCGTCAAGGCGATCGAAAGCACCTTCGGAAGCTTCGATGCGTTCAAGGAGCAGTTCGGCAAGGCAGCAGTCGGCCGCTTCGGCTCCGGCTGGGCGTGGCTGTCGGTCAAGGACGGCAAGCTGTGCATCTGTTCCTCCCCCAACCAGGACAACCCGCACATGAAGGGCGTGTCCGAATGCCCGGGCAGGATCGTCCTGGGGCTCGACGTATGGGAGCACGCGTACTACCTCAAGTACCAGAACCGCCGCGCCGATTACATCGGTGCCTGGTGGAACGTGGTGAACTGGGAAAAGGTTGAAGAGTTGTACGTGAAGGCGAAGTGATCGGCTCGCCGAACGAAACTGCATGCGGCG
>CAYQYB010000191.1:0-5431 GCA_964421535.1 uncultured Verrucomicrobiota bacterium
GTTCTGCCTGCGCTGCTGGAAGGCCGAACCTCCGTGGCCGTCACGGGCACTCACGGGAAGACGACGACGTCCGCAATGATCGCGCAGGTGCTGGCGGACGCGGGGCAGAAGCCGGGCTTCTGCATCGGCGGCGAGGTTACCAGGCTCGGCGGCGTTGCCGCGCCCGGCGACGGCAAGATTCTTGTGGTCGAAGCCGACGAAAGCGACGGCACGGTCATTCTCTATGAACCCGACGTCGCGGTGATCACGAACATCGAGTACGACCACATGGAGAATTTCCGGGACGAGGACACGCTCGTGGACTGCTTCAAGACCTTCGCGGCGAACGCGCGCCGCCGTGTCGTGTACTGCGCGGACGATCCGCGCGCCGCCGCGGTCTGCGGGAGTCATCCGAAAGCGCTCTCGTACGGCTTCTCCGCGGGCGCGGACCTTCGGGGCGGCAGCGTCGAGGAGAGCGCGTCGTCGGTCTCGATGGACGTCGCTCTGAAGGGCCGCGTCCTCGGCCGCATCATCCTTCCCGTTCCGGGGCGGCACAACGCGCAGAACGCGCTGGGCGCCTGCGCGGCGGCGCTGGAGCTTGGCGTGCCGTTCGAAAAGGCGCGCGACAGCCTTGCCGGATTCGCGCACGTCCGGCGCCGCTTTGAAGTCGTTGTCGACTGCGACGGCCTGCTTGTCATTTCAGATTACGCGCATCACCCGACGGAGATCCGCGCGCTGGTGCAGACCGCGCTGCAGCTCAAGAAGCGGAAAGTGATCGGCGTGTTCCAACCGCACCGGTACACGCGCACGCTGGCGCTCGGCAAGGATTTCCCGCCGGCGTTCGAGGGTTTGAGCGAACTGGTTCTTGTCCCGGTCTACGAAGCATCCGAGAAGCCCGTTGCGGGCGGGACATCGGAAGATCTGTTCCGGCGTTTTCAGTCTTTCGGGCGCGTGGCGACTCGCTATATTCCTTCCCTGGAAGAAGCGTGGCGCCACGTGAAGAGTCGTTTTGGAAAAGGCGACCTGCTCCTCGTGATCGGCGCGGGCGACGTCGAGAAGATCGCGGGGTGGGCGCAGCATGAATACGCGAGTGGAAAGAAATCAAACACATGACACAGAGACGTTTTAAGAAGGTCGGAGTTTTGATGGGAGGGCCGTCGTCGGAGAGGGAAGTATCGCTGAATTCGGGCAGGGCGGTGGCGGAGGCCTTGAGGACGGTTGGCTACGACGTGGCGGAAATCGACCTGACTGGCCGCGATGTGAAACTGCCGGAGGGGATCGAGGCGGTATTCGTCGCTCTGCACGGCGAGTTCGGCGAGGACGGGCAGGTGCAGGAACTGCTGAAGGCGCGGAAGATTCCCTACACGGGGTCCGGACCGGAGGCCAGCCGGCGGTCGTTCGACAAGCTCTTGAGCAAGAAGGTCTTCGTGGAGAAGGGGATACCGACTCCGCGGTTCGAGATTCTCAAGCCGGGGCAGAAGCGGACGCTGCAGATGCCGGTCGTCGTGAAGCCCGTTCGCCAGGGGTCCAGCATCGGCGTGCACATCCTGTTCGAGGTATCGGACTGGGCGGAAGCGCTGAACGACGCGCTGAAATACGACGGGGAAGTTCTCGTGGAGTCGTTCATCGAGGGGCGCGAGCTGACGGTGGGCGTCGTCGGGGACCAGGTCCTGCCCGTGGTCGAGATCAAGGCGCCGGACGGCTTCTACAACTATAAGGCCAAGTACACGAAGGGTCTTACGCAGTACACTGTGCCTGCTGTGATTCCGGAGGACCGGGCCGCGGAGTGCCAACGGCTGGCCCAGCTTACGTTCAGGGCTCTGGACTGCAAGGACATGGGGCGCGTGGATTTCCGGATGACCGCGGCGGGCGAGCTGTTCGTGCTGGAGCTGAACAACATTCCGGGGTTTACCGGGACCAGCCTCCTGCCGAAAGCGGCGCGCGCCGCCGGGATCGAATTTCCGGAGCTTTGTGATCGAATTATCTGCATGGCTTCTGTACATTGAACGCGGAGTGATTGACCCATGTGGTATCGCGACGACGACAAGTACTCGACACGCGGGCTGTTCAATGCGCGACGTGAAAACCAGCGCAACACGATTCTCTCCGTCAGCGCTCGGATGAGCGACCAGCGCAAGGAGCGCGCGCATCGCCTCGGCGCGATCCTGCTGGTGGCGGTCGTGCTCGCGGGCCTGGTGTGGGTGGTCCTGCTCGGCGCGAAGATCATCGGCCAATCGTTGTTCTCGGAGAACGACCGCTTCACCATCAAGCACCTGAACATCAGCTCGGATGGGAAGCTCCAGCCCGAGCACATCCGCGAATACGCGCATCTTGACGAGGGCATGAACCTGTTTGCCGTGGACCTGGACCAGGTCCGCGACGACCTCGCGAGCGTTCCGATCGTCAGCGCCGTGAGCGTCCGGCGCAGGCTCCCGGATACTTTGATCATCACGGTTTCGGAGAGGACACCCGCGGCGCGCCTGGGAGAGGAGAGCACAGGCTATCCGCTGGCGGTGGACGGCAGTGGATTCGTGCTCGGCCCGACTTCGGTCTCGCAGCATCTGCCGTCGATCACGGGCCTGCAGGAGAAGGGCTTGCGCCCCGGCGCGCAGGTGGGCGATCCCGGCGTGAAGAACGCGCTGCACATCCTCGACCTGTGCGACGAGCCGTCCTACAGCCGCTTCCTGAAGGTTCAGAACGTGGACGTCAGCCATACCGAGTATCTCGAGGTGCGGCTGCAGAGGGGCGAGCGCATCCTTCTTTCGCGCGAGAACATGGATGTGAAGCTCGCGAAGCTCTGCGAAATCATGAAACATACGGCCGACCAGGGTCAGGCCATTGCCGCCATAGACATGACCGTGGACAAGAATTTCCCGGTGCAGTACCAGTGACGGCTTTCCCGGATTTGAGTGTATGAATCTTCCGCCGATTGTAGCGCTCGAGATTGGAACGTCCATGGTCCGTGCCGTGATCGGCGAATCGCGGGACGACGGCCATCTCATGATCACCGGCCTGGGCGAATGTCCCTCCCGCGGCGTTCGCAAGGGCGAGATCGTGGATTTCGACAACGCCCTCGCATGCGTCCGCGAGGCGCTTCAGCTGGCCGAGGAGAACGGCCGGGTCACCATCAACGAAGTCCACCTGGTTGTGTCCGGCGGCCATATTTCGAGCCTGGTCAACCGCGGAAGCGTTCCGATCCTGAACTCCCGGAAGGAGATCACGGAAGCGGACATCGACCACGTCCTCGAGACCGCGCGGGCGGTGAATCTCGCGCAGGACCGCCTGGTGCTGCACACGATCAGCCAGTGCTTTCATGTGGACGACCAGCCGGGGGTCATTGATCCCGACGGCATGGAAGGATCCAAACTCGCGGCGGACATGCTGATCATTCACGGCCTGCGGACGCGCCTTCGGAACATCGTCAAGGTGGTCCGGACCGTGAAGGTGGAGGTGGCGGACGTCGCGTTCAGCGGATTGTGCGCCGCGCTTGCCGTTCTGTCGGCGGAGGACAAGGAAGCGGGCAGCATGGTGATCGATCTGGGCGGCGGAACCACGGATTACGTCGTCTACGCGCACAACGCCATTGCGGCGGCCGGCTCGTTTGGAGTGGGGGGCGACCATGTCACGAACGACATCGCGCGGGGCTTGCGGATCCCGATCGCCGACGCGGAGAAGCTGAAGGAGGAGTCCGGGAGCGCGATGGTCGAGATGGCGGCGCGGTCGCAGAAGGTGGCCCTGCCGGCGGACTCCGGCCTCGCGGAGCGCGCGGTGAAGCTGTCCGACATCCACACCATCACGCACCTTCGCATGGAGGAGACCCTGACCCTGGTGAAGAACGAGCTGGTGGAGAAAAACCTCCTGCGGTCGCTGGGCGGCGGCGTGGTCCTCGCCGGCGGCGGCGCGCACCTGAAGAACGTGGTCAAGCTCGCGGAGAAGGTGTTCGGCCTGCCCTGCCGCATCGGCAAGCCGCGGGGCGTCGCGGGCCTGGCCACGGTCACGGAGGGCCCCGAGTACGCGGCGATCGTCGGCATGGCGCGGTACGGCATCAAGTCGCTGGAGCAGGCGGAGCGTTCCGGCAAATCGTTCATCGACATCGTGAGGAAGCTTTTCGGGAAATAGATATGTTGGAAACGGTGGACAGCATGACGGGCTTGGACGGCGCGGCGAAGGGCAGCCGCATGATCATCGTCGGCCTGGGCGGTGGCGGGTGCAACGCCGCGGCGCGGATGCGTGCCGGATGGGCCGACGGCCCGACGGTGGCGGCCGTGAACACCGACAGCCAGGCGTTGGCGGCCTGCGCCGTTCCGGTCAAGGTGCAGATCGGGAAGGGGATTACGCAGGGGCTGGGGGCGGGCGGAGATCCCGCCGTCGGCAAGCTGGCGGCCGAGGATGACGGCGATTCCCTGCGGGAGCTGGTTTCGCAATCCGACATCGTTGTGATGGTGGCCGCGCTGGGCGGGGGCACGGGGACGGGCGCGGCTCCGATCCTCGCGCGCATCGCGCGCGAGCAGGGCGCGATGACCCTCTGCTTCGTCACGACGCCTTTCGATTTTGAGGGCGAGCTGAGGAACCAGCAGGCGGAGGAGGGGCTGCGCGCGCTGCGGATGCACGCGGACGTCATCATCACTCTGCCCAACCAGCGCTTGCTGGAGCTGGTGGAGACGCAGACCGGCCTCGCGGATGCCTTCGGCAAGGCGGATGCGATGCTCGGGGTCGGCGTCCGCTCCCTGTGGAGGCTTCTCTCCAAGGCGGGGATCATCAACCTGGATTTCGCGGATCTGCGCCACCTCGTCGAGAACAGCGGGGGCTCGTGCTCCTTCGGCTACGGCGAAGGTACGGGCGCGGCCAAGGCGATGACGGCGGTCTCCGAGCTGATGAAGAGCCCGCTGCTGGACCGCGGCCGCGTGCTGTCGCAGTCCGGCGCGCTGATGGTCAGCATCAGCGGCGGGACGGACCTCACACTGGTGGATGTGCAGAAGATCATGTCGCAGCTCACGACGCTGGCGAAGCCGGGCGTGAAGCTGTTCATGGGCGCGACCGTGGACGAGAGCTGGCAGAACCGGATTGCGTTGACCGTGCTCGCCGCGGAAAGCTGGGGAGGCGAAACGGGCAAAGTGGTTCGTCCTGTGGCCGGCGCCGAGAAGAAGGAAGAGGCTCCCGCGGGCGAAACGAAGTCCGGAATCCGTCCGCCCGTCATCGCGCCCGCTCGCGCGATCCAGCCCTCGTTGAACTTCGATTCGGGAGACAAGGGACGGTTCAAGAATGTCGAGCCGACGATTTACGGCGGCGAGGATCTGGACATCCCGACGTTCGTCCGCCGCGGCATCAAGCTTTCGTTCGAGAAGTGATTCTCGTTCGGCTACTTCACGCTCGCGCGCCTCATGAAGAAATTCATTTCCTTCTCGATGCCGATGGTTGTCTCGGGCCCGTGGCCGGGGAAGACTCGTGTGTC
>CAYQYB010000192.1:0-5384 GCA_964421535.1 uncultured Verrucomicrobiota bacterium
CCGCCTTGCCTCAGAACTGCGCATTCCCGTTCCGCTGGCCTCGATCCTCGTGGCGCGCGGTTTCTCAGACGCCGGACCGATCGACCACTTTCTCAATCCGCGCCTGAGCGACATTGCCGACCCGTTTCACCTCCCCGGCATGGACCGGGCTGTCGACCGGATCTGGCGCGCGATCGGGGAGGGGCAGCAGATTGTGGTGTTCGGCGACTACGACGTCGACGGCATCACCAGCACCGCCCTGATGATCAAGGTTCTTTCGCGGTTGGGCGCGAAGGCGACTCCGTTTCTGCCGCACCGGATTGATGACGGCTATGGGCTGGCGGAGGGCACCCTGCAGCGCTGTATCGAGGAACTCCACCCGGGACTCGTGGTGACCGTTGACTGCGGAACTGGCGCGTCGGATTCGGTTAAAATGGCGGCGCGGGCGGGCGTGGATGTGATCGTGACAGATCACCATGAATCGTCGGGCGTGGTCGCACCGGCCTTTGCGATGGTGAATCCGAAATTGGGGACCGACGAAGCCTCCAAGGTGCTGGCGGGTGTCGGGGTGGCGTTCAAGCTGTGTCACGCGCTCCTGAAGCGCGGGCGGCAGAACGGACAAAAGCGCGCGGAAGAGATTGATTTGCGGCTTTATCTCGATTTGGTGGGGGTGGGGACCATTGCCGATGTCGTACCTCTGAAGGATGAGAATCGTATTCTCGCGCGGTATGGCCTGGATCAGCTGAACAAAACGAAATCGGCGGGGCTCAAGGCTCTGATCGACGTGGCGGGCATCCAGGGCAGAATCGATGCGTACCATGTCGGGTTTCTGATCGGCCCGAGGCTGAATGCGGCTGGCCGTCTCGGCGATGCCCAGGCCGCGCTCGATCTTCTGATGACCGACGACCCGCTTCGCGCGCGGGATCTTGCCGGGCAGTTGGACAGGTCCAACCGCGAGCGTCAGGACGTCGAGAAGCGAATCGTCGACGAGGCCGTCAAGGAGATCGAAGGTTCGTTCGATCCCAAGAAGCACTTCGCGCTTGTGCTGGCTCGCAAGGGCTGGCACCCGGGCGTCATCGGGATCGTGGCTTCACGCATCTGCCAGGCGTATCGCCGTCCGACGGTCGTGATTTCGCTGGATGAGGGCGACGAGGGGCGCGGGTCCTGCCGCAGCATCGAGGAGTTCAACATGGTGGAACGCCTGGCGGAGTGTTCGGACCTCCTGGCCCGGTTCGGGGGACACGCCATGGCGGCCGGGCTGGATGTCCCGGTTGCCCTGATCGATGCTTTTCGCGAAAAGTTCAACGGAGTGGCGGCCAAGGCCCTTCAGGGAATCGACCTGAGGCCGGTTCAGAAGATTGACGCGTGGATCGACCTGCGGGATGCCGACGCGCGGCTTCTGGACGCATTGGACCGGATGCGTCCGTTTGGTCTGGGCAATCCGACTCCGGTATGGGGCGTGCGGGGCGCGCGGCTGGCCGGTGAACCCCGGGTCCTCAAAGACAAACACCTGAAGTTCCTGGTGGCCTCCGGCGCGGCGCAGTTGGATGCCATTGCGTTCGGCCTTGCCCGGCAGAAAGTTCCGGTCGGACTGATTGATATCGCGTTTCAGTTGGACCGGAACTCCTACATGGGCCGCGAGAGCCTGCAGCTGAAGGTGCAGGACTTCCGTCCCGCAACGGGGGAATGACGAGACATTCCGCCGCAGGGGGCTTGTTTTTCTCTTGCGTTGGTTTGCGGCGTTCCATATAGTGCGCGAGCTTTTTTAAGGAGCAACAAAATGTCGAAGTCATGTGAAATCTGCGGCAAGGGGATACGCCCTGGAAACCGGATCGTTCGCCACGGTCTAGCGAAGAAGAAGGGCGGAGTCGGCCTTCACACAACGGGAATCAATGCGCGCCGTTTCCTTCCGAACCTGCAGCGCGTTCGCGTCATCGAGAGCGGAAGAACGCTGACGCGCCGCGTGTGCACGTCGTGCATCAAGGCCGGGAAGATCGTAAAGGCATAGACAGGAAAGTTTTCGAAGAGCCCGGCCATTCGGTTGGCCGGGCTCTTTTTTTGTTGGTTTGACGCTGAAATGCCGCTAGAAATCCGGGGACAGGCAGCGAACGGGAGAAGGATATGAGCGAGAACAAGCATCCTGAAACGGCAGAACTGCTCTTCGACGGCAGGAAGATTCCTCTTTCCGTGCGGAAAGACAACCAAGGCCAGAAGGGGATCGACATCCGGAACCTGCGCCGGGATGCCGGGCTTATCACGTACGACCCCGGGTTTGCGAACACGGCGTCGTGCCAGAGTTCGGTGAGCCATGTCGACGGCGAAGCGGGCCGGCTCCTGTACCGGGGGTTTGCCATTGAGGATCTGACCGAGAGCTGCACGTTCGTTGAGGTCGGTTATCTGCTGATTCACGGCCGGCTCCCGACGAGGGTCGAGCTGGAGAAGTTCTCCGCCCTGCTCAACCGGCACTCCATGATTCACGAGGACATGCGGACGTTCTTCGCGGGCTACCCGGAGGGCTCTCATCCCATGGCGGTTCTTTCGGCCATGGTGGTGTCGCTCTCGAGCTTCTATCCAGAGTTGGAGGAGTCCGAGACCGAGGAGCTTGATATCACCGCGACGCGCCTGCTGTCCAAGCTGCGGACGATCGCGGCGTTTTCCTACAAGAAGTCGGTGGGCGAGCCGTTCGTGTACCCGAGCCACAAGCTCAGCTACTGCGCGAACTTCCTGAACATGATGTTCTCCTCGCCCGTGACGGATTACCAGATCGACCCGGTGCTGGTCCGGGCGATGAACAAACTGCTGATCCTGCATGCCGACCATGACCAGAACTGCAGCACATCCACGGTGCGCCTTGTCGGCAGCGCGGCGGCTAATCTCTACGCGTGTATCGCGGCGGGCATCTGCGCTTTGTGGGGGCCGCTCCACGGGGGGGCCAACCAGGAAGTCATCGAGATGCTGGAGCGCATTTACCGTGAGGGCGGGAATATCGACAAGGTCATCGAGCGGGCAAAGGACAAGAAGGATCCGATGCGCCTCATGGGCTTCGGGCACCGGATCTACAAGACCTATGACCCGCGCGCCAAGATCGCGAAAGCGATCTGCACCGAGGTTCTCGGGAAACTGGGGGTGAAGGACCCTCTTCTCGACATCGCCATGAAGCTCGAGGAGAAGGCGCTCGCGGATTCCTACTTCGTCGAGAGGAAACTTTATCCGAACGTCGATTTCTACACAGGCATCACGTATCGGGCCATGGGTTTCCCGACGGATATGTATACCGTGCTGTTCGCGATCGGGCGACTGCCGGGCTGGATCGCGCAGTGGCAGGAGCTCAAGCGGGATCCCGAGCAGAAGATCTGGCGGCCGCGCCAGCTGTACATGGGCGCGGATCACGTTCCGTTTGTCCCGATGGAAAAACGGGGCTGAGTTCGACGTTACCCCGGAGGGGGCAGGCCCAGTTTCCGGCAGGTGTTCCTCACGTGGCTTCCGTGCCAGAAGACGGTTCCGCAGCCCGGGCAGCGATAAAACCGGTCGTGTTGCTCCGCGACGTTCGGATGGACGGCCGACCGGACCTGTGCCTTGTCCGCCACCGGCTCAAGCATCACGTTGCAGCGGATGCATTTTGCGAAGAGCGCGCATTGTGTATCCAACTCGAACCGCGCCGCGACAGCGTGCATTTGTTCCGCGGGGTCTTCCTGTTCGATAACCATAGCACGGTCAGCCGGCGGATACTGCTCCGCGAGATGCAGATTCCGGGTGAGGAAAACGCGGCCCTCCCGGTTGGCTTTGAGAATGAGTTCGTGGGTGCGAAGCTCGAGGTTCCATTCCGCGTCGTAACCCAGGATGCGCAGATACTTCCCGAGCTTGATCAGCATGTGATCGACTTCGAAACGGATATCGTCAGGCCGCTTCATGATCCGGCCTCCCGGCCCGGCTACTCGTCCAACGAAGGGCTGAGCTCCGGCTCGCCTGTCCCCGGAGGATCAGGCAGGGTGATGAGCTGAAGATCGTCGCTGCGTCCGGCGGCGGGTGCGGGCTTCTCTTCCTGCTCGAGCTCTTTCCTCTTGTGCTCTTCCGCCTGCTTGCGCAGCGCGTCCATGTCGGCGCCGTGTTGCGTGAGCTTCTCTTCGAGCTTCTTGTTGTCCGGGTCGAGGACGAAGGATCGTTCCCAGTACGGGAGCGCCTGTTTCTCGTCGCCGAGCTTGAAGAAAACGTCGCCCAGGTGATCGATGATCGTGGGATCGTCCGGCAGGATTTCCGCCGCGTGGTTGATCTGCTCGAGGGCTTCCTTGTACTGCTCGTTCATGTAGTAGATCCATCCCAGCGTATCGAGGAACGCGCCGCTGTTCGGGTTCAGCTTGAGCGCCTTGGTGACATGGCTGAGCGCCTCGTTCAGCTTGATGCCTTTTTCCGCCCACATGTAGGCGAGGTAGTTGTATGCCTCGGCGTGCTGCGGATCGATCTCGAGGCACTTCGTAAAAAGCTTCTCCGCCTTCTCGAATTTTCCCTCGCGCTCACAGGCGGCGGCGTACCAGAAGTAAAATGAGGCATCGAGGACTTCGTTCTTCTGGGGGGAGTCCTCGACAAGGCTTTCCGCCTTGCCGAAGGCGGCGATCGCGGCCTTGAAGGATTTCAGATAGCTGTTCAGGATTCCAAGGTAGACGTATACGCTCGGCTCATCCTGCCGCGTGCTGCCCACCGCCTCCAGCACGGCAATGGACTGCCGCAGGTCGGCGTCATCCTGCTGTCGGAACGCATACTGGAGATAGGCATCCAGGTAGGCGGGGTTCTTGTCCATGGCCTTGCCCAGCAGGGCGGCGGTCTCGGAGACCTGGCCAGCCTTCTGGCGGGCGATTGCGTAGTTGTAGTAAAGCGTGGGATTTACCGATCCCGGATTGGCTTTCTCGACGCTCTCCAGCGCCTGGCCGAAATACTCGATGGCCTTGTCGTATTTCTTTTCGCTGAAGAACACATAGCCGATCATCTCCGTCAGGCGCGGATCGCCCGGGAGCCTTGTCAGCCCTTCGGCGAGCGACTGCTTTGCCCTCTCCGGGTCGCTTTCAACCTGGATGATCGCCTTCTTGATGAATGGGGCGGGGTCGGCGGGGGCATTGGTTGCGGCCAGCGAGAAGTTGAGGAGGGCATTTGTCGTGTCGCCCTTCTCCGTATAGAGCTCCCCCAGGTAGTAGTAGATACGCGCGTTGCCGGGGTCTTTCTCCAGAAGGGTCCGCAGCGAGGAAATCGCCTCATCCTTGCCGCCTGCCTCGGCGAAGCTCATGGCGAGCCGCTGGCGGATCTGCAGGTTTTCCGGGTTCAGTTCTTCGATCCGCGTGAAGTACTCGAGCGCCTTTCCGGGCTGCTGGTCCTGGATGCACAGGAGCCCCATTTGGAAGAGGATCGAGACGTCA
>CAYQYB010000193.1:0-5359 GCA_964421535.1 uncultured Verrucomicrobiota bacterium
GATCTCACATTTTTTTACAATGAAACTGCAACATGTGACACTTGTTCGCGCCGTGAGATCTGCACGCTCACCAGCACCGGGTTGTCACGTGAGGATCGCCGGTTTGCGCAGGGCGTCTTTCACAAAATGTGCTGCCAACTGAACCAGGTCTGGGGATTGAACGCGCGCGGCGAGGGCGCCGAGGCGCTTTACACGCTACGCGACGGGCGTCTGCAGCCTCGCCCCTATTTCGTCGTAGACCAACTGCCAGACGACTTCGAAGCAAGCAGAGGAGAATACCCATGAAAAGCGAGAACTCGGGCATTGTGCGAGCCCTGGCGGATGATCATTTGTCGCGCAGTCAGCGACGCCAGGGGCTTGTCCACGTTTGCCAGAAAGACAACACGGACACGCTGGATGCCATTCTGGATTGCATGCATCAAGGTGTTTCACGACATGATTACGATGCGGCGCTCCGGGATTTGGCTGCGGCGCCCGGTCGTCCCGCAACGTATGTGGGAACAATCGGAGCCGGCACGCCGCATCCGAGAGGTCTGTGTGTTCTGGCCGATGGCTTTGAGGTGCTGCCGTTGATCACGTCAGCCGCTCTCGCCCGTGAAATTTTTCCAGGAGATGGCGTCCTCCTCGACAAGGACCTCCGCGTTATTCTCGCGCGCGACGGTTGCAGGCCGTACGCGGGTGAGGCTGTCACGTACGAACGTTTGGTGGGCTCAGATTGCGCAGAGATCACGACCAGCCGCGATGAACGCCACGTCGTGGTGTTGTCAGCAGCCCTGCGAAAATCGATCAAGGCCGAAGAGGTCAAACCCGGCGACCGCCTCGTGGCGAATTTGCAGGCGCGGATTGCGTTTTCGCCGCTTGGGCGCGCCGACGAGTTCAGCCACTTCAAATACCTCGATCGGTCGGCGCCCACCATAGACGTGGATCGCGGCAAGGCACCGCGACACCCCGTGGTCGACGAGGTCGTCTCCCATATTCGGCAGGAGATGACATCCGACGTCCGGGTCCGGTTTGGATTGCCAAAGTCGAGTACCTGGATGCTAGCCGGCGATCCAGGAACCGGAAAGAGTTTTTCTATAAATACAATCATAGCAGAGAGTTACAGATTGATGTCCGCGCATACGGGCACTCAAATCGACCGGTTGCCGCCCCGCGTCATGAGGCTGAACGCGAGCCAGATCCTGTCAAAGTGGCTCGGCGACAGTGAGAAGAATTTCGCCCGCTTCTTTGACGAGAGCATCGAACTCGCGCGGCGGCCGTTCACGGCACCGGACGGAAAGGTTCACAACCTGGTTTGTTTTCTCGTCCTCGAGGAATGCGATGGTCTCGGACGGCAACGCGGCACCGACCATGACGGAGTCATGGATCGGATCCTAACAACCCTGCTCGACCGACTCGACCCCTCCCGCCCCGAGTATCAGGAACTGTGCATCATCGGGCTGTTCACAAGCAACCGGCTCGATCTCGTCGACCCGGCTCTGCGTCGCCGTGCCGGCTTTCGCATCCATCACTTCCGCCGGCTCACGCAGCGACGGCCGTTCGAGGCAGTCCTCTCCGCTCAGTTGGCGCGCATCCCTCTGGCCGATATGTCGCATGCGGAGTTGGTCCAGTCGATCGCCGCATGGCTGTTCGCGGCAGCCGATGATGAGGTCCTAGCCGAAATCAGCTATGTGGGCGACGCGCAACCCGCTCGTAAGTATCGCCGGGATTTCATCACACACGCCTTGGTCAATCGTTCAGTACTCCAAGCCGCCTCCCACGCCGCCTCTCGCGAGGAGGCCAGTATTGGACCGTCGGGCGTCACCATCCAAGAGCTGCGCGACTCATTCGATGCGCAAATCTGCAGTCTCGTGGAGCAGCTCAACGAGAAGACCGTTGCGTCGCATGTGGATATCCCGGACGGAGCGCATGTAGCCACCGTGCGGCGGATTCTGCGGCCAGTCGCGCGACACCAGTTGCTCCGAAGCGCGGTGTGACGAAATGAATGTGATCTAGAAAAAGGAGAAATCATGGAACTGCTGAGAAGACGGGAACGAACAAGTAGCGCGAACACGGCAACCGACATCACGGACCGGGCGGACCCCAGCCAGATGACCGCCACGCTGGTTTCGGGGCCGTATACGGTCCATGCACTCATGAACGGAGAGGGGCAGTCTCTTCAGGAGCTGAGGCGCAGATTTGTCGTACAGCTCGACCTTGATCCCAACGCCATCGCCGTTATTGACGGCCGCGAAGCGCTCCCCAACACGATCGTTCAGCCGGGGCAGCTCGTTATGTTCACCCGACGTGCTGGGGAAAAAGGGGGTTTTCACGAAGTGAACCCGGAGGTCATCCCATGGACGAGGAAGTAGCAACCATCGCTGAAGAGTTCACGGACGACGAAGTAGTAACTATCGCTGGTGATTTCGCCCACGCAAAACTGCCGCTCGGCATCGAGGCGTGCATGCCCGTGACATCCCTCTGCCAGCGGCTCACGCAGCAGAGGGATCGACTCAAGAGCGTCGTTTGGCCGGATGGGGTGCGCCATGTGTGGGCCACGCCAACATTTTTCGTAGCCTTGGTTGAAATTCCCTGCTCGGTCCGGCTCGTACGCTGGATCGCGGATGACTCCCCGGCACCCTATGGCCCGCGCACAAAATATCGCGACCCGCTTCGATTAGCCATGCCCTATATCGAGATCTACGCCACTTTTGCGCTTCACGAAAAATGCGGCGGTTTTCGGCTCACACAAAGGTGCGAATGCTTCGCGATGCGCGAGGCAATAAAATCAATCGACTCTCCACTACTGATTTTGCCTTTGCCGAATATTTCGAAGCACACGCCGATCAAGGAGTCCTCTGACAAGCCAGTTACTCCGCGGAATCCGACCGACCCGGATTCGCAGGGTCTCGGCGTTCCAACAAAGTCAGTGGCATGGTTTTGCACTCAAAATCTTCCGATCTCTCCGTATGACGGCCTGGAAACAAACGAGCGAATCCGCGCCAGCATTGGGGCGTTGACCGACTACCTTTTCTCGAGCGGCTTTAACGGATCCAGCGATTCGGGTCATCATCCCGGCGAAGAAATGAGCTATTGGAAATATTCGGTTCTCCACGGCATCGACAAACGGATTCACTCGCCCGAACGATGGGCCAAGGCAACCGAGCGCGACCCGAGCTGGATTCTGGATGTCAACTTCCTGCCAGCCGGCTTCACAGCTGGACAACTTGCGCGGCGTATTTTCAAAGAGTTCGACGCAAAACGGCCGCCGATCCGGAATGCTGCCGACCTGGCGCGTGTCGTGTTCGCGCAATCCGAATCCGATAATAGAATTATCTATCCGAACAAGCTCTGGCCCACTCCGAACTGAAAACTGAACATGAATTTTCCCATCTATCTCAAGACTGAAGAGTCCGAGGAACTTTGCGCCGAGGAATTCGCCTATGTTCTGACAGGCAACGGTCTTTTTCTCAACAGACGAACGCCCTTCTTCGAGTCGTCAGTGCCAACCAAGCGGTGGCCGCCTGAGCTCGCGTTTCACAAGCCGTCCCTGAAGCACCGATTCCCTTTGATTCCCAAGGCGCTGATCGAACGTGTGATCGGCTTCCTAGACACCATGTTCACGCTCTCGGGCAACGAGGCAATTGCCCTTTTTCAGTGGCGCGACGAAGGCGGCTACGAGGTCGTGATCCCCCCGCAGGAATGCACGGACGTGCGCGGCTGGGACTTTCGCCGGGCGCCGTTCTACACGAGGTACGAGGTGCCGATCGCCGCTCCCGGCACCCGGTGGTTGGGGGATATTCACAGTCACGGGCCCTGGCCCGCGTTCTTCAGCGCTTTGGATGATCACGATGACAAACACGTCCCTGGATTTCACGTGGTTCTGGGATGCCTCGACCGGCGGCAAGAGGAGGTAGATCTGGTCGCAGCGGTTACTGTGGACAATTTCGCTTTCGACATCGCGCCGATGTCCTTGTTCGAGGGCTACGAGCGGCGACGATACGATTTTCCCAAGGAATGGCTGCAGAACGTGACGATCGTTTCTGCGCAGGAGTACTCCATACCGAGGGTCCGGCCGCACAAACCGCCGAGGAGAACGCCATGAGCGATGCAGACATTCTTCGGCCCCGAGTGCCAGCGGCCGGTTTCAACTGCGTGATCGTGGGTTTGGGCGGAGTGGGCGGCAGGCTCTCGAGGGAGATCGCCTTGGTCCTGGCCTCCGTCGGCGGCGACAACCATCGCAGCCGCATGATCCTCGTTGACGGGGATTCGTACGAGGCAACGGAATCGAATGCCGCGCGACAATTTTTCCGACAGCCCGGCAAAAAAGCGGAGCAGGTTCGCGATGACATTTCGTCTTCCTTCGCCGCGTCGCGGCTGAGCCTGTATGCCGTAAACGAGTACCTGACCCTCGAAAACATCGGGTTGATCCGCGAAAAATCCATCGTCTTCTGCTGCGTGGACAACTTCGCCACCCGACGAATGATTTCAGAGTACGCTTCAAAGCTTCGAAATTTGGTGGTTATTTCCGGCGGCAATGACGGCGTGGCTGAGAAGACGAAGGACGGCAAGCAGCTTCTCGGCACGCAAGGCAACATCCAAATCTATGTGAGATTGGATGGACAGGACATCACCCCCGACCTCGGCAAATGGCATCCGGAAATCGCCACGGCGGACAAGCTTCCAACCGACCAGAAGAGTTGCGTCGAACTTATGGAGTCCGGAGTTGCGCAACTCTTATGTTCGAACCTCGCCGTGGCGAGCGCGATGGTGTCAGCGTTCTTCTTGCTCATCTGTGGTCGGCTCCACGCCGCCGAAGCGTTCTTTGACGTGTGCGAATTACGGCAACAGCCTGTTCTGCCCGTTGAGAACATCCCCGCGCCGTTTGTGAACAAATCTGGGCACTCCTGATGATCAACCGCAATAGGTCGGTGAAGTTGACGCAGCTGCTTTTCTATGTGGTGCTTGCATTGACCATCATGGGGTTGGTCGTCCTCGCGAGCGCTTCAAGCGTCAAAGGACAAGCGCTAGGTGATCCCGGCTACTTTCTGAAAAGGCAGATCCTTTGGCTCGCTATCGGTCTGGTTGCCGGGTGGGCCGCGGCCCATTTCGACTATCGGCGTTTTCAAAAACTGGCGTGGCCGCTGATGCTGGTCACACTTCTTCTCCTCCTGTTCGTGCTTCTTCTGGGCCCGAAAATCGGAGGCAGTCGTCGGTGGTTCCATGTGGGCAGTTTCAGCGTTCAACCCACAGAACTTGCGAAGTTTTCAACGGTCGTTTTTCTCGCGTGGTTGATGTCGCGCATTCCGCTTCGCACCGACCATCTCAAGGAAGGCGTGCTATGGCCTGGCGCGGTCATGGGTCTCATGATTCTTCTCAT
>CAYQYB010000194.1:0-5357 GCA_964421535.1 uncultured Verrucomicrobiota bacterium
CCGCGCGAAATATGCAACGCGCAGAATCCGCCGCGCCATGCAACATCTTGAGAGCGCGAGGCTTGCGGAAAAATCGCGGCCTCCGCTCTCGGCGGTTGCCCGTCGCAATATGATATTGACCGCGTTCTTGTATTAACGGCATTATGCCGCTCTTTAGATGCTTGTTCGAAGGCCGTGGAATGAATCTCAGGAAGACATTGTCCAAGGAAACGATCCTGCTGGATCTGAAAAGCGACACGAAAGATCGCATCATCGAGGAAATGATCGATCTCCTTGTGGCCTCCGGCAAGATCAGGGAAAAGAAGGACGCGCTGAAGGCCGTCATCGACCGCGAGCGCAAGATGTCCACCGGCATGCAGAACGGCATCGCCATCCCGCACGGCAAGACGGACAAGGTGGACACCCTCGTCGCCGCGATCGCCATCAAGAAGAACGGCACCGATTTCGGATCGCTCGACGGCCAGCCCTCGAGAATCTTCGTGATGACCCTCTCGCCCGACACCCGCACCGGCCCGCACATCCAGTTCCTTGCGGAAATCAGCCGCCAGTTGAACGACAGCAGCATCCGCGAGAAGATCCTCAACGCAGCCAGGCCGGATGACGTTCTCGACGCTCTTTCAGGACCGGCCGGAACGTAAGTTTCAAGGCGGGACAATAAGAAGGCTCTGCGCGCTGGTCAGTACCTTAAAAGGCTATCCTCAACAAGCTTAGCTCTTTCTCGGTGTATTTGATCCTCAAGGCTGACCAATCCGCAGAGCCACAAGTAACCATACCCTTGCCGCATATTCTGTTAAGGCTTTCTGCGAGTTTTTCTTCGCGTTGACATCAAGAAGTTTGTCGGTAGTATCTTCCCCCTTGCGTGGCCAGATAGCTCAGCTGGTAGAGCAACGGACTGAAAATCCGTGTGTCGTCGGTTCGATTCCGACTCTGGCCACCAGCCTTCGCCCGAAGCCGGGACTACGGCTTGGCGCGCCAGCCTTCGCCCGAAGTCCGGCGAGGGCGAAGGCTGCCACGCCGGAGGCTTTGCGGAGGCGGGCCGAAAACCCACGGCCGCACCGCCCAAACGCCATACAAGACATGAACGCCTGCCCCTTCTGCAGCATTCCAGCCGGGCGCATCGTCGCCGAAGACGGAGTCTGCTTCGCGGTCCGCGATCACTACCCCGTTTCTCTCGGCCACACGCTGATCATTCCGAGACGGCACGTGGCATCGTTTCGGGACATGACTTCTGACGAATGGAACTCCGTTCATAGGCTGGCGGCCGATCTCGCGATGAAAGCGCAGGCCGGCGATCCGTCCATCCAGGGATTCAATCTCGGCATCAACGATGGACGCGCCGCGGGGCAGACGATCCTGCATGCCCACATTCATCTGATCCCGCGAAGGCCGGGCGATGTCCGCCGGCCCGAGGGCGGGATTCGCGGGGTGATTCCGGGAAAAGCCAAGTACGGGAAACGTCGAACTTCGAACGCCGAACGTCCAACGTCGAAGTAAACGAAGAGCGTTCGACGTTCAATCCAGGAACGATCCCGCCCTATCCCCCGTCAAACGCCCGTCCTGCAGCGTGACCGCGCCGTTCACAACGACCAGGCTGATGCCTTTCGCGAACTGATGGGGCTTTTCGAAGGTCGCGGCGTCGGTCACTTCCGAGGGATCGAACACCACGATGTCGGCCTGTTTTCCCAAGGCGAGAATTCCCCGGTTCTTCAGACGGAACTGCTCCGCCGGAAGCGATGTCATTTTGCGCACGGCCTCCGGCAATTCCACCGTCTTGCCGTCGAGAGAAGCTCGCAGGAATCGAGGGAAGCTTCCATAGGCGCGCGGATGCGGGTGATCTCCGCTGAGCGGACCCTGCGGCGCGCGCACGGACGCGTCCGACCCGATCATGACGTACGGCTCGCGCAGGATCTTCCACATATTGTCCTCGCTCATCCCGAAGAAGATCCCCCCGGTGTGAAGGTCGTCCGAATCGATGAGATAGAGCACCGCGTCGACGGGATCCATCGAAAGCTGCTTCGCGACCTCGAGCAGAGCTTTCCCCTGGAACTTCTTGTTGTCCGCATGGTGCGTCGTGCTGATCGTGACGCTTTCCCAGTACTGTTCGTCGCGCGACACGGCCAGATCGTCCCGGATTCGCTTCCTCATCTCCCGGTCGCGCAGCCTCTTCAGCACGGTCTCGCGGCCGCCGGCCGAGGCCCAGTCGGGCAGGATCACGTCGAGGTCCGTGCACGCCGCCGTGTAGGGATAGCGGTCGGCGGCCACCTCGACCCCCTCGGCCCGCGCCTCGCGGATCCTGTCGAGCGCGGCGTCGACCAGATGCCAGTTCTTCCGGCCGGACGTCTTGAGGTGGGAAATCTCGACGCGCACGCCGGACTGCCGGCCGACATCGAGCGCCTCGTCGATGGCTTCCAGCAGGTAGGACCCCTCGCTGCGCATGTGCGAGGTGTAGATCTTTCCCCTTTGGGCCGCGATCTTCGCCAGCCCGGCGATCTCCCCCGGCGGGGCAAACATCCCGGGCGAGTAGATCAGGCCCGTGCTGAGGCCCGCCCCGCCCTCATCGAGAGCCCGGGCCAGCAGGTCGGCCATTTCCTTGAATTCCGCGTCCGTCGCGCGCCGCGCATCGTAGCCCATGATCCCCGCGCGAACCGCGTTGTGGCCGATCAACAGCACCACGTTGACTGCCGGCTTCACCTGCTCAAGAAGCCGGCGGTATTCCGCCACCGTGGTCCAGGGCCCGGGGTACTTCTTCTCGCGCCAGTCCGACGGCATCGGATATCGCCCGACGCGCGGCGCGGCGGACGCGCCGCAGTTTCCAACCACTTCCGTGGTGACCCCCTGGAAGATCTTGCTGGGCGCGGACGGCTCGATCAGCAGGTAGGCATCGGAGTGCGAGTGAACGTCAATGAAGCCGGGGCAGACGCATCGGCCGGACGCGTCGACGGAACGTTTCGCCTCCACGGCGGACAAGTCGCCGATCTCGCGGATTTCGTTCCCCTGAATTCCGACATCGGCGCGAAACGCCGGCCGCCCCGTCCCGTCGAGAACCTGACCTCCTGTGATTCTCAGGTCGAGCATGGCGAACCGGATTTCTCCTCGCCTTCGGCGGGTGCCGTGGCGGCTGCGGCGACTTCGGACTGGCTGGTTTCCCGTCCGCCGAGACGGGCGACGACTTCTTCCTGGACCACCTTGAGTTCGGACAGCTTGAGGCCGGGATCGGGCACGAGGAATGTTTCGCCGGTCTTGCGGTGCTCATAGACGCGAACCTTGACGCCGTCCTCCCGCACCTGGACGTCGCGCTCGGTCAGGATCCGGCGACGCTCCAGCATGACCGCCAGGATGTAGATCGTGTTCCGGTTCGCCAGGTCCTCGGTTTCCATCAGCTCCCGCAGCAGCGATTCCGCGGTCTCCTTCTTCAGGGCTTCCGGCGCGGGCGGCGGCGGGAGCTTGAAGACGCCCTTCCAGACGCTCAGCGCGTTCCGCTTCGCCGAATCGTTCCAGCACACGGAGCAGAAGTCGCGGCGGCCGTAGCCGCCTTCGCCGAAATCCAGCCGCGAGAAAAAAAGCTCGTTGTCGGCAAACGCCTTGTTGCACGCCTGGCAGACCTCGCTGCGCGCCTTGATGTTCCATTCCTGCTGATTCATTGGGGTATATCCTGAAGGCCGACGTCATCCTCGGCCGGAAATGACACTGCGGTGTTCTCTGAAATAAAGGATGCCCGACGACATCGTGATCGCGGCGACGGCCGCCGATACCGCCAGCGCAATATGGCCAAAACAGTAATCGTACCTCTCGAGGAATCCCGCGTCGGTCGTGCGGAGCAGGTCGTTGCGGATCGCCAGCCCGAGAAGCAGGGTCGCGATGGCGATGATCTGCCAGATGGTCTTGTGCTTGCCCCACTTGCCGGCCGCGAGCACCATGCCCTGGCTCGCCGCGAGCAGGCGCAGGCCCGTCACCATGAACTCGCGCGAGATGATGATCACCACGATCCAGGCGGGCGTGATCTTCAGTTCCACGAAGCTGACGAACGCCGCGCAGACGAGGACCTTGTCCGTCAGCGGATCCATGAGCCGGCCGAAGGAGCTCGTTCCGTAAACCTTGCGCGCCAGGTAGCCGTCCAGGTAGTCCGTGATCCCGGCGATAACGAACACCGTCAAGGCCAGCGTGCTCGCGAACGGAAAGCTCACCGAGAGGAAGATCATCATCACGACCGCCAGGACGAGCCGGCTGAGAGTCAGTATGTTGGGTATGTTCACGGAATCCCGGGGCTTGGGCTGGATGTTGAAATGTACGGGTCGGGCGGTTCACGGAGCACGGGCAGAGGCGCCTTCTTTTCCGCCGGCGCGGCGACGACCGGCCTGGGCTCGGTGATCCGGCGGCTGCAGCGGGTGATCCCGTTCACGACCAGCACGAGGAGCACGATCGCGCCCGCGGCGATGGCAACCGGACGCTTCCACTTGTCGAACAGCTCCCTGACCTTCACCCAGTCGATCTCGATCTTCTTCCGCTCCGAAGCGTTCTTCCGCGGCTTGGGCTCGTCTTCGGGCGTCAGCGGCGGGCGCTCTTTCGGCGCGTGCTGGTCCACGTACTCGCGAACCAGCGGCGCCGGGTCGAGGCCAAGGTATTCGCCGTAGAGCCTGATAAACCCCTTCGCGTACATCGGCGCGGCGATCCGGCTGAAGTCGTCCCGCTCCAGCGCTTCGACCACCTGGACCTTCATGCGCGTGGCGGCGGCGGCCTGCGAAGCCGTCACCCCCCTCTTCTCCCGCGCCTCCTTCAATGTCTGCCCAAGGGTCGCCATCTATCGTTTACTCCACGCCATCCGGTTTATTCTGCGGTATCTGGCCATCCAAATCGACGAGAATCTCGCGCGGGTCCGAGCCCTGCGCCGGCCCCACCACCCCGCGGGCCTCAAGGATATCCATCAGCCGCGCGGCGCGCGTGTAGCCGATCCGCAGGCGCCGCTGGAGAGACGATGTGGAGGCGCGCTTCGTCTGGCGGATGATCTCGATGGCGGCCTCGAGAAGTTCATCGTCCTCGCCGTCATCCATGTCGATCGCGCTGGCGTTCTCGATCTTCTCCTTGATCGCCGACTCGTAGTTCGGCACGCCCTGCTTCTTCCAGAAATCAACCACGCGATGGAGCTCCGCGTCCGTCGTCATCGTACCCTGCGCGCGGATCAGCTTGCTGCTGCCCGGAGGCAGGAACAGCATGTCGCCCTTGCCGAGAAGCTTGTCGGCGCCGTTGGCGTCGAGAATCGTGCGGCTGTCCACCTTCTGCGCCACCTGGAACGAGATACGCGCCGGGAAGTTCGCCTTGATCGTGCCCGTGATGACGTTCACGGAAGGCCGCTGCGTGGC
>CAYQYB010000195.1:0-5356 GCA_964421535.1 uncultured Verrucomicrobiota bacterium
CACGGAATCGTTGGGCACCTCGGCCACGAAGAGATTCGGCGTTCTTGCCATGCTGTTGGTGCTGTAGATGACAAAGCCCAAGTCCTGCCTGTTGAATCTCGGATATGAGAGAGCCTGTTGGAGGACTTGGAAGACCTGCACGGTCACAACTCCGTCGGCGGGCGTCCCGGCAGGAATATTCGTGTAGATCACCGAGCTGTTGAAGTACCAGCCGCGTGTCATAAATCGTCTTGAGGGAGAGTTGGCTGTTACATCCAGCATTGACTCGTCCGGATCAAACTCGGCGAACACAGCAATGTCGATCTGTGTTTGAACAGCAAACGCGATCGGAATCTCCAGCTCCGCTCCCAGGAGAACATCGCAGTTGCCGCCAATGCCGTTCAACCCCGTGAATACAAAGCTGTTTGTGCCAAGATACGTATTGGTCGTGTAAACCGTGCGCGTGCCTTGCGAGGCGGTTGCCGAGACGATCCGCGGACCGCCCAGGATGCGCCTGTTGTCCGTCTCAACTTGCACGGAGACATTGGTTGTGGGCGCGTTCGTGCCGTCAATCGTGTAGGTCTCCTGCACGAATTCAGTGCCGTCGGCATCCGCGGACTTCTTCTCGCGGATCTCCTGCATGTCCTTCGACTTGTAAAAGCTGGGCCACGGACCATTGTACGACTCCATGTCACTCCAGCCGCCCCAGACGAAGGTCCAATCGAAGCTCCGGCTGTCGGACCACGGCCTGTTCTTCGGCAGGAGGAAACCGGTGCCGTCGCAGTCGTACGGTGGCGGAGGATTGTTGCACTCGCAGACTTCCTGCTTCGTGTTCTTATAGATGAACAGAGGCACGGCGCTGACTTCGCTCAAACCGTCGGCGAAGCCGGGAAGCAGATCATCCAACGCGGCGCTGCTGACGCTCCACGCGTTGGAGCGGATGTCGAATTCCCACACGTCCTTGTGCCGCGTCACGCCGTCGCGGCCGCCGATCAAGACGATCTTCCGGTTATCCAGCAGGATGGTCCCGTAGTTGTCGTTCTTCGGGTTCTTCGTCTCGAAGACCGGGATGTACGTCATCGCCGATCCCCAGCGAGGGGCCGGCAGAGGGCTGCTCGGTGCAGGAGTGACGCGTTGCCAGCTGGGCAGGTCGCGCTTCTTGGGCCACGTCAACCGCCACAGATCGTTGAGGGCCTGGTCGTAGTGGTTTGTCACCACCGGCACGACCGTGCTCCACTCGATCAGGTAACTGCTGACCGTCTGCGTGTGAGACATCACCGACCAGTAGCCATTGGAAATGATCCGCAAGTAGTTCCTCAGCACGTTGCTGAATGCGAGAGTTGGCTGACCCGAATCCCAGTTCGTGTAGGAGAACCTGGGGCCGGTGATCCATCGCCACCCGCCGTGCGGATCTTCACCCAGCGGGTTGTAGCCGCCGATCGCGACGTTCGTCGCGCCGGCCAGGATGGCCTCGATCACGGTCTGCTTGTTGGACGTGGTGATGGCCGCAAGATGTCCGATGACGGCAGAGTTGCCGGGATACGGAACCTGGGCCGCCGCATACGCCTGCAGCCATGTGCAGGTCGGACAACTGACCAGCAGATAGTCGTTCGTCCACAGGACGGAGTCCACCTCGCTCCACTTCGTGGTCACAGATGCGCCGTCCATGAGGCGGTCGCCGTCCGAGTCCTGGAGAATCGGGTTCGCCCTGAACGTTCTGTCCTCCTCGCCGTCGCCCAAGCCGTCGCCGTCGGTGTCCGGATTCCACGGATCGGTGCTGAGGCTGTACAGGTCGTTCGAGGCCGCGATCGGGTCGAGGTGGAACCGGATGCTGAATTCGCGGCCGTTCCACAGGCCGTCGCCGTCGAGGTCGCCACCGGGACCCACGTTCCCGTAACGCGTCTGAACCTCATCGCCGCTGATCGGAATGGGATCCATCGGATGCAGGCCGTTGATCACTTCCCAGCCGTCCGGCATGCCGTCGCCGTCGGAATCGGAGTTGAACGGATCGCTGGAGTAATCCCAGACGAGGCCCGAGCGGTTGTTGCCGTACAGCGCGTCGCGGACGAGGTACTCCTGCAGGTTGCTGAGCCCGTCGCCGTCCGGATCGTCGTCGCCGTCATAAGGATTGAACGGATCGAGCCGCGGATCGTTCCTAAGGTTGCCAAACGCATCGATCACTTCGAAGCCGTCCGGCATGCCGTCGCCGTCGGTATCCCAGTCGGTCGGGCCGTCGACATATCCGTCGCCGTCAAGGTCGCCGCCCGCCCACATCGGGAAGAACCCACCGTCCTGAATGCCGTCCAGGTTCTTGTCCCAGACCTCGCGGCCGTCGAGCAGGCCGTCGCGATCCGTGTCGATGTCCAGGGGATCGGTGCCGTACGTGATCACTTCCGCACCGTCCGGCAGGAAGTCGGCGTCCGTGTCGCCAAGTTTCGGGTTGGTCCCAGCGAAGAACTCCGAGACGTTCTGGAGCCCGTCGCCGTCCGCATCGAGGAACGCGTCCGTCGCCAGCGCGGGATTGAGGCCGTGCGACATTTCCCAGCCGTCCGGCATCTCGTCGCCGTCGCTGTCGGGATTGATCGCGCTGAGCCAGTCATTGGTGTTCGCTGTCCAATCGCGGCCCAGGAACTCCTCGTAGTTGATCAGGCCGTCGGCGTCCGGATCCTCGTCGGCCAGCGTGGCCTCGATGACATCCAACTTCGCGATCGTGGCGAGGCCGTTGGCGGCCTCAAAGCCGTCCCACATGCCGTCCTCGTCGGTATCGACGCGGTCCGGCAAGCCGTCCGCGAACACCAGCGCGCCCTTGTTGTGACCGTACGTCACGGAGCGGCTCACGACGTTCGTCGGGATGCCCAGGAACCGGGTGATGGCCTTCTGCGCCGTGGGAACAGCATCGCACGTGTTGGATACCGCACTGCACTCAAACCGGTCGCCCTCGATGGAGACCGCGCGGTTGCCCATGCCGAAGTTGCAGACGCCGGCCAGGAACTGGCCGACGAACAGGATCCGGACCTCGTTCGCGCCCTGCAGTGTGTTCGTGTCCAGCACGGACACGGCGAGGAGGTTCGTGATGCCGTCGTAGTTCACTTCGGCGCCGTCCGACATCCGGTCCGCGTCGGAATCGGCGTTGAACGGATTGAGGAGGATGTTGTACAGGCGGAATTGATCGAACTCATAGAGGTTCCCAAGGCCGTCGCCGTCGGGATCGTCGTTCCTCTGGTACTTGAAGATGTTCGTGTAGCCGATGATTTCGGTGCGGTCGCCCACGAGATCGTAATCCTCGTCGGCGTCATACAGCACAAACGTCTGGATGTTGGTCACCGCGCTGAAAACGTTCGCGCGCCGCAGTTCCGGCGAACGGTGGCCGGACATCCGAACTGTCAGGTCGTGCTCGCCCGGCTTGAGCCCGCCGATGACCACAGGCGTCACATAGGCGTTGGTCCCCGACCCGTAGAGCGCGCCGTCCACGTAGACGGATGCGCCGGTGACGACGTTCCCGTTGTTGTCCCGGGTCGCGATACTGATCGCGCCGCCGACGCCCCAGATGTCATTGGAGGAGAATACGACGACCGCGCGGGAGCCGGCCGGCACATAGACGATCTTCGGCGCGACCATGAGGCCGTTGGTCGGCACGAGCCGGACTTCATGCGTGCCCGCCAGGACGCTGAACCTCAGAGGCGTCCGGTTCGTGATGCCGCGGTTATCGATCAGCACCGGGTATCGGCCGCTATCGTCGGCAAACACATCGAGGTATCCCTTGCCGGAGTTCGTTCCGATGCTCACCAGGGTGACCTCACCCTCGCGCAGGTCCACGACCGGCGGCGGATAGAAGATCAGGTTGGTGCCGGCATACACGACCTGCCGACCGACCGCGAGGTCTCCCAGCAACGCCGGTTGGACGGGATTGAGCAGCCAGTCCGGACGATTCGAAGGCAGCGTGATGTTGGTCGAGGCGCGGTAGAGAGTGAAGTTGGTCGTCGCCGGATTGGTGACACCGTTCCACACACGCGTCTGCTGGGATGTCGCAAAGTCGTTGACGTAGCAGACGTTGCCCGTATCCGATCCCAGGAACATGACGCCGAGGTAGGTCCGCCCCTTGCCCAGTTCGAGTTCGAAGTGGCAGACGCCCGGGGTTCCCGTGGCGCTCAGGTTCAACCATCCGTTTGTGGCAAGGTCCACGCTGTACACGCCCGGATTGAGCTGGTGGCCAAAGCCGTATCCGTTCGTGAACAACGGGCCGTTGTAGAACTCGGCTTGGTGCGTGGGCTCCGATGCCTTCAGGTAGTATCTGCCGAGAGGCAGGCCCGTGATCGTATAGCTGCCGTCGGCCGCGCTCCTCGCCTCGCCAAACACCTTGCCCGGCAGGACCATCTTGTGGCCCTGCACGATGTTCGTGACATTACCGCGCCCGATGGCCTGCACGATGGCGCCTTCGATCGGCGCGCCGTTGTTGTCGCGAACCCAGCCGCTGATTCCGTTCCGGACGCCCTCGTAGACCCGCACATCGTCCACGTACCAGCCCGGGAAGTGGTTGTTGATGTCGTTCGCCGAGAACAGGAAACGGACCTGCACATTGGACTGACCGGCGAACCGGCTGAAGTCGGCCACGCTGTGAATCCATGCCGCCGCCGCGTTCGTGACGGCATTCGACACCCCGCTCTGACCCGAGCGGGCGGCGCCTATCGGATACCAGTTCGTGTTCGCGCCGGCACGCCCGAAGACCTGGACGAAGTCGGCGTTCGGTTCCGTTGAGTAGAATTCGTTCCACTCAACGAACAGGTTGGAGACCGCAAAGGCGTCAATCCGGGGGCTTTCCAAGGCCGCCCTCTGCTGATTGTACAGAGAGCTGTATCCCGCCGCCCAGTTTGTGCCCATGGCTGAGTCCGTCGAGTACGCGTAGACGGTGTTCGTCGTATGGTCGTTAAGATATGTGACGCCGCTGTTGTTCGGGCTCGGCTCAGCCTGCGAGAGGTGCCACAGGTCGGGGCCCACGTACGCGTTCACCTTGCGGTGCGTCCAGTTCGTGCGGCTCGCCGTCTCGAAGTTTTCGAGCAACAGCGTATTCAGCACGTCGTACCCGGCGGTCACGTTCCAGCCCAGCTGGAACATATCGCCGTCGCTGATGCCGTGGCCAAGAAGGTCGCCGTTGTGGGGGTTGCTGCCGATCGAGACTTCATAGCCGTCGTCCAAGCCGTCCCGGTCCGTATCCGGCGTGGACGGATCCGTGAGATGGATGTTCACTTCGTCGCCGTCGGACAAGCCATCCGCATCGCTGTCGGTCGTCCGGGGATCGGAGCGCCACTGGTATTCCAGGAGATTGCTCAATCCGTCGCCATCCAGATCGGTCGCCGCGTCGGCCGGATTCATCGGGTTG
>CAYQYB010000196.1:0-1627 GCA_964421535.1 uncultured Verrucomicrobiota bacterium
CTCTTTGTGTCTTCCGGCGTCATGTTCGTCCCGATCGCCATCGTCCAGCCGTCATCGAGGACCGAGCCCACCGCCGAGATGACCGCCGAAGACGTTCGGGGCGCATCGCGGTAGACCGCCAGAGGACTGGTGATGTAGAGGTACTGGGAGAGGCTGGTGCTGTACGTGTACGGCCAGATGGTGACCACGGCGGAGCCGCAGCCGTAGTTGCCCGCGGACCCGCGCGCGGCGTTTTCCCACTCCGCCTCGGTCGGAAGGCGGTAGCCGTTGACGTTCACACGGACCGGCACGCTGGTGCCGCCGCGGTAGATGCTGCCGTCGTCGGCCCGATACTCGGGAATCTCGAGGGCCTGCTCGCTCCGCGCGTTGCACCACTTCACGGCGTCGAACCACGACACCCCACGCACCGGGTAATTTGTGCCCAGCGATCCGCCGGACGGAAGATCCGTGTAGCCGTTCGAAATCGCCCAGGCGCGCACGTCATCCCACCGGGATTCCGTTACCTCCGTGAGGTCCATCATGTAAACGCTGTTGGTGACCGTCCTCAGCGGAAGCTCGTCCGACCGGCCGGTGCCGGCCGTGTCGCCCATGACGAACGACGGCTCCACAATTCGCGCCATTTCCGACGGCTGGGCCACGTAGACTCGCTTCATAAACAGCGCAAAGTGGATTGGCATCTGGATGGTGCCCGTGGGGTTTGCGGCGAGATTCAAGAACGGGGACCAGTTGCACTGCCAGACCGCATCCGTCAGCGTGTACTTCCAACCCAGGCTGTACGTCGTCACGTCGTCGAGGTTCCACCAGGAGATCGTCCGGCCGTTCAGGGTGATCGGCATGACGTGCCAGTCGGAAGGGATTGTGTTTGTGCCGTCGCTGGTCGTTTCGCCGGTCGTCCAGGCCAGCCGGTACGCCCACGGGATGCCGTTCGTCTGCGTGCGCGCCGCGTTGTTCGCGATGTTCGTGAGCGACCACCACCACTCGGCATCGTTAAGCCCGGAATTGACGTAATACTCCACCCGATAGTACCCCGTCAGGTCCCCGCCGTTGGTCCAGGTCAACAGCCCGGTATTGTCGATGGCGACAGTCACGGCGCCGGCCATCGCGGCCACAAACATCACAAGCAGAATCACAGCGGTTGATTTCATTTCGATTTCACCTTGAAGTAGCAGCGGTACGTCCCGCCGTTGTACGTGCCCACGCTGTTTGTCACGAGCGCGTTGGCCTCGCGCTGCGGCCGGTAGCCCTGGTACTCCCAGCACTCGGCACCGATCGCCTTCGAGGCCCCCGTCACCGTCTTCCCGCTCACCTTCACGAGCCCATTCTCGCGCGCAAACCTTCCGACGAAGCTCCAGTCGTGGCCGTTCCACGCCACCACGCGCACGTCCAGCGGGAAGATGTCGCATTCGCCGCCGACATACTCCGCAGGCACCGGGATCGTCCGGGTGTACGCCGCGCACGAGCAGTCAGCCGCCGGCGAGGGCGCGTTCGTGATCACGTTGACCACATCCGGCACGTCCGGCTTGTGCCACGAGTCGGGCAGGATCGAACAGCCGCAAAGCAGGCTCAGAACCGCACACGCCAGAAACTTGCGCCAGAGTGTTTTCATTCGAGTATGATTCCTCTCCAT
>CAYQYB010000196.1:1637-5355 GCA_964421535.1 uncultured Verrucomicrobiota bacterium
CACCGCCAGCCGGAGGCGCGGTCGGGCTGTACTCGTAGGCGCCCATGTCTACATACGTGTCATAGATTCTGGCGTCACCGGCGAGGTCAAGCGCCCCGACCATCCACGCCTGATTCGTCCCGGTGTTGATGCACGGCGATGCGGCTTGCAGTTTGAAACCGGCTATACCGCCCGCTCCGAGGCTGAAGGATGCGCCGGTGTTCGTATTTGTCGGGACCGCCGTGTAGTCGTCAACCGTCAGCGGGTTATTCGTGATGCTGGCCGTGTATGTTCCCGCTCCTCCGGCGGTTCCCTTTTTTCCGTAGCATGTGTTTACAGCAACAACGCCATCGACATCCTTGGGGTAGTTGAACCAAACGAGGCAGTTGGATAGAACGCCTTGGTACACGGCCCCATACAGCCCGCCGCCATCGCCCGCGCCTCCGTAGTTCCCGAAGATCGAACAGCTCCAAAACCGTGTAGAAAATCCGGCAGGGATTCCGTTGCCGTCCGAGTTGCCGTAAAATAGGCAGTTGTACGCAGAGCCGCGATTGAGCGCCGAGTATCGACCCGCCGTATTGTAGGCCACGGTGCAGTTGGACAGAATCCCGCCAGCGGTCGTTCCCCACCAACCCACCGAACCGTCACGACCGCAGGAGTTGTTGCTGAATATGCACCCATAGGCGTTGAAAACGCCGGAGTTGACGACATACACAACCCCTCCATCGTTTCCGGCACCCGCCGAGTTGTGTGACAGGACGCAGTTGAAAAGGTTGAACGTGCAGGTGTCGTCTACGTAGATTGCTCCACCGACGTCGTTTCCCGTCCGGTTGGAATTGATTATGCAGTTGTATAGGTTTCCTGTAGCCGCCGTCGTGTAGGACCGAATGCACGATCCTTCAGAGCCGTAGTTCAATGTGTCATTGTTCCTCAGTATGCAGTTCGTGAAATTGATCGTTCCATTCACAAGCCCGATCATCCCAACCGCGCCGTTCGTATTCCCGCGAAACGTCAGGCCGTCGTAGGTTCCGGCGCTCGTAAAGAGGGTGAAGTTTCCGTCAAGGAGGTTCGTGATGATGACCGTAGTAGGCCCGCCGAGTGATTTCCACGTCACGTTGTTGGAATACAGCGTAGTCCCAAATCGGTGATAGGTTCCGGTCCCGATGTACACCGTGTCGCCGTTGTGCGATGGAGCCTTTGCCGCACCTAGCGTTGTGAACGCCGTCGCCAGCGATAGGCCGTCTGAGCCGTCGCCGGATGGGTCAACGTAGTAGGTCGCGGCCTGCGCCGTCCACGCGCACAGGCAGAGCAGGGCTATGGCAAGACGCCTCACCGCACGCCTCCGCTGTAAAGCCCGATGTTCGTACACGTCGGAGTCGGTTGGAAGTAGTAGTCGATTGCGTGATTGGCTCCGACCGAATAACTCAACGGGCAGTTGGTAAACGCAACATCCACGTTGAACACCGTGATCGTCACCCATGTCCCGGCGCTGATCGTCCTGTCGAGGACTTCAACTGTAGCCGTCCCGCCGGACACACAGCCAAAGTGGTTTGTCATTGTCCACGCGAACGGCTTGAATGAACCGAACACCCGGCTGTTCCCTCCGGTGAGGTCCATACTTGCGTATGGATACACCCACGATGTCCATGCCGCGTTGTTACTGGAGGCTTTGAGCGGGCTTAACTGCCCAGCCGTCCAGTTCGACACAGATGTGCCGTGGGCGTAGGCAACGCTGCCCGTCGTGTTCGCCGCCAACGCCTGAGCGCAAGCCGTGGCCGAAGTGGAAGCCGCCAGAGCAGACGCCGCTACTGCCAGGTTGCTCGCGTTGTCCGCACCAGACTGCGCCTTTGCGATCGTCCCGGTAGTCGCGCTGTTCATCTGCTTGATGAGCGTCAAGTTCGTAGTTGCCCATGCGACTCCGATGGTGTCGGACTCCGCATAGACGTACAGCGGAGTTCCGGTGGAATACCCGCTCAAGTCCTGCGTGTACGAGCCCGTCAGCCAGTCGAAGAAGTTGGCATCCGCTTCGCTCACCGAGCCGGGGGATTTATTTGTCCAGCCGCCATCAGCCTCGTCAAACTGCAGAATCTCCATGTTTGTCGGATTCCCGGACCGAACGGGCTTGTCCATGATGTACGTCGCGTTGGAGGATGCCGATCCGCCCTGTGCAACATGGATGAAAGTTCCGGTCCCGCTGTCGGCAACGACCGGGCATTCGGACGACCAGGCGTTTTCGAAGTACAGCGTTGCCGGCCGCGCGTTCGTCATGTTCATCGCGTCGAGGATCCCGATCTGGTCCCAGCGCGGGTAATCAACCAGCACATCCGAAAGCTCAACCGCAACGACGCTTTCCACGATCTCCGTCACCTGTGTCGTGTCCAGAGAAGACCCTCCGACGAACCGCTGCCATGCTCCGGATCCAGGCGACGGCCTGTAGAAGATGTTGGACCCTCCGTCGATATAGAAGGCGCCGCCGACCAAAACGCTTCCAGGCGTCGAAAGACCTCCAGGGCCAATGTCCGCACGGTATCCGACAAGATGTCCTCCGGACCTCACCCCAAGGCGAAGATTGTCGAACAAAAGAGTGCCAGAGGTTGAGGAAACGACGACCGTCGGGGTGGACGGATCTCCGAGAGAGGCGGCGCTGAACTCATTGCTTCCTGGCGTCATTCCCGCTGTGCTGAAGGAATGCGTATTCGTGATGCCGTAACCGATCCACGTAACGGATCCGGTTCCGCCGATGTAAGTGTAGGACACATGGATGTACGATCCGCGCGCCGCGTAAACGAGGGTAGACGGGGCGACCGTTCCGCTCACGGTGTCGTTCACAAGAAGCCGGCCGTATCCCGTGTCGTACTGCAAGCCGCCGCCGAGCCGCCAGCCCGTGTTCACCACGAACGTCGAGTTCGTAAAGAGCAAGGATTCCGTGCCGGTATCCGCAACGTTCGTCTGGGCAGTAATCTGGCCCGTCGCGCGAATGGATGCGGCCGTGTCTCCGCTCTTCAAGAAGCGCAGGCCGTCCGCCGTATTCATGGCCGTTAGGTTCGAGTTGACTGCTCCCCACGTCTTCTGCGTTGAGACGCTGTAGACGTGATGAGGGACGAATCCAGTGCCTCCGATCGTTCCGTAGAAATACCAGTAACCGTAGAAGGCCCCCTCATCGAGATCGATCCACCGTCCAGCTTCCGCTGTCAGAAGGGAATTTGGCGTGAGTCTCGGCCCGTCGGAATAGCCAAAATACCCTGCGGCGTTCGGATCATTAATCGCAACTCCACTGCTCGAAATAACGACAGAGGTGTCCCCGCCTCCAAAGGTCAGATTACCGGTCATCGTATCCCCGGTGCGGCGGGTATAGTTCGTTGCCCACTGAGACGTATTCGTCGCACCCAGAGGGATCCTTCCGTTCGCGTTCGTATTTGCCGACGCGATGGCGGTGGCGTTCGACTGGTCCCAGGCCAGCCGGGCGAGCACCTCGCCGGCGTAGAGGTTCGAGAGCGACGTATCCGCGCCGATCCGGGCCGAGGCCTCGCTGGCCATGGAGCTGGTCGTCGCGATCGCGTTCCAGAGATCCTGCGTCGCCTGGCTGAACGTCCCCTTCGCCACGCGCCCCTCGGCATTCGTCCGGGCCGCCTCGCTCGCCGCCGCGTTCGTCGTGTTCCAGGCAATCCGGGCCGCCGTCTCCACCGCGATGGCGGTGGCGTTCGACTGGTCCCAGGCCAGCCGGGCGAGCACCTCGCCG
>CAYQYB010000197.1:0-5333 GCA_964421535.1 uncultured Verrucomicrobiota bacterium
ATGATGGGCGGGTAGTTGACAATCTCGCACCCGATGACCTCGAAGTACCGGACCAGCGGGTTCACGAGGAGGGCCGCCCTGGCTCCGTCCTTGTTGAACATGGATGAATTGTAGATCGCAATCTCGCTGATCATGCTCGCGGAGTTGCCCACGGTAACGGCCGTGCCATCCTTGCCACTTGCATAGCAGTCCTGTACTTCCACCCTTGAGCCGTGGATCACGAGGCCGGCATCGAACCGGCAGTTGTGGAACTTGACATCGCTGCCCAAGTCGGCCGTGACGGCGGCAACGCCTTCCACGACAATGTTCTCCACCCGCTGCTTGCCCTTGATGAAGGCGGAAGCCGAGTTCACGAGCAGCGAGCTCAGCTGAGGACGGCTCTCTCCGAGGATGTGGATGTTGCCGGCGGTCATGATGAGGCCGGGGTATCTCCCGGCGGCAATGACGACCGCAGCGGGCGCGTCTGTGTAGGTCGTCGCAGCGAAGTTGTACGCCGTTTGGGGCGCATCAAACGGCCGGTCAACCGTGCCCGGCCCCGCGGGCGTCCCGTTCGTCCCCACCCAGACGACGTTATTCAGCGGCGGCAGAGGCACCAGCGTCCTCCAGTTTCCACTGCCGAACGTCGCGCATGCGACCACCGCCGTGCCGCCGTCCATGTAAAGAGTGCCGCGGATGCGGGCGCTCTCGGCGATTATATTCTGCACGCCCTGGCCGATCGCAATGGAGTTGTTCCCGTTTCTCGAGTTGGCGCCGGCTCCGATGGCGATGTTGGTGTTCGCGCCGTCGGCCGCATAGCCGATGCCGATGCCGCGGAATTCGCCGTACGTCGTGTATCCTAGCGCGACGCCCTCGTACGGGCCGCTCGACTGATAGCCCATTGAGGCCCCGCGATCGGCGCCGTTCGCATCGCGCCCCACCGCCGCGCCCTGCGTATAGGCCTTCGCGTTGTAGCCGACCGCAGCGCCGTCCGTGTTGGCATCCGAGAACGCGCCCACCGAAGCACCCGCCGCGTCGGCGTTCGCCTGCTGGCCGACGGCCGCGCCGTTGTTCTGCCCGTTGGCGGCGTAACCGACTGCCACCGCGCCGTTTACGCCCTGCGCAAACCGGCCGACGGCGACGCCTTCATTGTGGCCATTTGCGTCGCGGCCAACCGCCACGCCCGAATTCGTGCCCGCCGCCTGATCGCCAATGGCTACGCCGTAGCTGTGCGCGTTCGCAAAGTTGCCGACGGCCGCGCCGTGTGCGGATCCGTTTGCCCGATTGCCCAGCGCGGAGCCGCTGATCGAACCATTCGCCCGGCTTCCCACCGCCGCGCCGGCAGCAACGCCAATGGCTTGCTCGCCCACAGCCACGCCGTATCCAGATCCGATCGATTGAACGCCAACGGCCACGCCGCCGTCGTCGCCCGTCGAATCCCAGCCCACGGCAGTACCGTAGTTCGTTCCCATGCTGGAGTAACCGACCGCCACGCCGGAGTCCGCGCCGTTCGCCGTGCGACCCACCCCCACGCCATCGTTGTAGCCGGTGGACTGACGGCCCACGGCCACGCCGCTGTTCCGCCCGAGAGCGCCGTAGCCCACGGCCACGCCGTAGCTGTTCCCGTTGGCCGACGCACCGACGGCTGAACCGTATTGATCACCCACGGCGCCGCTGCCCACCGCCGCCCCGTTTGTCTGGCCCTGCGCTGAACTGCCGAGGGCCGCGCCATAGTCTTCGCCCCGCGCGTTTTGCCCCACCGCCGCGCCGTAGGTTGACCCGCGTGCGTTGTAACCCGCCGCCATACCCGCGTTCTGTCCGTCCGCCGCAAAGCCCACCGCCGCACCGTAGTATCGCCCGTCGGCGCTCACGCCCACGGCCGCGCCATTCGTGCCGGCAAGCGCCGACGTACCAACAGCCGCGCCGGAGCGTTCGCCGTTCGCCGAACCGCCAACCGCCACGCCGGAGTTGTCGCCGTTCGCCTGATACCCGACGGCCGCACCGAAATTCGTGCCGCGCGCAAACGCACCCACGGTCGTCCCGTTGTTCCGGGCGTTTCCGTAGCCGCCAACCTGCACATCGCCGCCTGTGTTCGTGATCACCAGCGCGCCGAACGGCCCCACGTTGATGCCGAGGATACCGGTCATCGTATCGCCGGTCTTGATGACAAAGGAGTTGCTGGCGGACGCGCCCGTCATCCCGCCCGACGCATTCGTCCACGCCGACCCGTTCCACGTCAGAATCTGTCCGGCCGTCGCCGCGCCGAGATTGAGCGCGTCGCCCTGCAGACTGTTGACCGTCGTCCCGGAGGCGGGACTCCCTGTGATGTCTCCCGAGAGCGAGACGCCGTTCGTCGCCGCGGCGACGATTTCGTTCGCGTCCATGCCGTCCACCTGGTCGGCGTTGATCGCGTACGCGCTGCTTTCGATCTTCTGCGCCGGCAACATTTCGTTGAACGTCGAGTTCGTCGTGCCGAACCACACGCGCAGATAGAGGTCGTTCCCGTTGCTGAAAATATCCGGGTTGATCGCGCTCATCGGCGTCGCGCCCAGCACGGTGCTGAACACGCCGTTGAACACGGAGTTCGTGATGCAGCCCGTGGGCTGTCCCACGGTCGTCCCATCGTTGGACCAGTAGTTCGTCGTCCCGCCGACGTTCCCCACGGCAAACTTGAAGTAGCCGTTGCCGGTGAACGGAACATCGCTGACGAGAACTTTGCCCTGGTAGTCCAATTCCGTCGGCGGATTGGAGTAGGACGTTGAGGCGAGAACGGAGACAGCAACCGCAAGCAGGACCCACTTCATCTTCATCACACCCTCCTTAGGTTGACGAGTTGCTAGAGAACCGCCATGCAGGGGCGATTTTAGACTGTTGCCGGGGGATCCGTCAACGGGAACTGAAAGCCTTTTACAAAGGCCATGCGCGGTCGCTGAACTTCGTGCCGTCCTTGTAGTAGCGGTTGGTAAGGTAAGGACTGTCCGTGTCGATCAGGCTCTGCGCGCCGCCGTCGCCGATGATCAGGTTCGTGTTGACCGGCGTCCACACTGCGTTCGTCAGGCTGGGGCTCCATTCCACCCAGTACACGCGGCCGGTGACCGTGCCGAACCACACCGTGGCCCGGCCCCCGGCACCGTACTCCACGTCGTCCACGGCCGTCACGGAGAGCCGGTTCGTCGGATCGGTTGCCGCAATGTATTCGGAAAGATTGTCCAGCCCGTCCGCGTCGGCGTCGAGCCGCGCCCTCAGGCCCGTGTACGTGCCGCTGTGCTGGATCTCCCACGCGTCCGGCAGTCCGTCGTTGTCGATGTCGTAATCGTCATCCATCGAGTACGCGCCGATCCCCTGCCCCTGGAACACGTTGTCGCCGGCGGCGGTCCGGATGCTGACGTCGGCGCGGCCGCGGCATGCGTAGTTCCGCAGGAAGTACCAGTCGCGCGTCTCGAACTCGCTGCGCAGATGGTCGACACGCCTGCCGGTCGGAACGATGTAAACGTTCGTCAGGACGATCGACGAACCGGCGGCCACGGTCCGGCCGGTCCACGCCTGCTCGAACGTCCCGCAGAGCCGGTCGCCTGTTCTCGTGTACGGGCTCCACATCTCCGCCACGCCCGGCGAGGCATCGAGCCACAACAAGGTCTCGGCGTACTCCTGCACGACCTGCACATTCACGCCCGTCACCGCAGCCGCCGACACGTTCTCGATCGTCAACACGTTCGTCACCGTGTCGCCCGGGTTGAAGTGAGGCAGCCCCTCCCGGTCCGCCTGAGGAGCGCCCGCGATGCGGCTGCGCGCGATCAGCGTCGCCGACCACGACTTCATCCGCGACGCCTGTAGATCGTTCGATGCGCCCGCAGCAAAACGCACATCCGTGACCCGCGCGCGGTCGATCGACGCGAAGTTCGTCCACGCGATATCCACCCGCTGCGGCAGCGAAACGACGCGCGCAACGAAGTTCGTCAGCGCGACGCGGTTCGTCGCGCCCGCATCGTCGGAGACGCACACTTCCGGGCCCGCGGCCCCGTACGTCGCGTTGACCCAGAAGCTCAGGACGTTGTGACCCGACACGTTCGCCGGCGACGCGCCTTGCCAGTAGCCCGTCCGCACCCCGTTGGTAACCACGACGCCGGTGTTCGTGCTCGTCACAACCAGGTTGTCAAAGAACACGTCGACCTTTCCCGCATCGGTGCCTCCAACCCACAGCACGAGTCCGTCCGCGCCGTCCACCGGACCCGAACGCACGAAATCGACGTCCAGCCATTCCCCGATCGGCGATGACTGGTCGAACTCGACTCCGGTGCTCGTGCGGCCCGCCTCGTTCGTGCTTTCCATTTTGACGCCGCACCGCACCCAGTTCGTCCCGGCTTTGGCCAGGCTCTGAATGTAGACCTTCCCCGTCACCCGCAGTTCCTCGCCCGACACGCACGGGATCAATTGGACGACGCTGTTCCAACTCCAGTTGCTCCAGCCCGCGGCGTGAAGCTGTGCCGAGTACTCGCCCTCCTGGGCCTTCAGGTAGCTCGCCTCGGCGGCAACGTCCTCCACCAGCACCGACCAGCCGTCCAACGTCCCGGTTTCAAAGCTCATGTTCGTTCCGACGTGCCCGATGGCGTTTGTCACAACCGTCAGATTGGTCGACGCGTTGAAGGCGAACCCATACGTCGGCGCAACCTGCAGGCGCGCGTCGGACACGTCGAATCCGGTCTTCCCGCCCGCAACACGCGTCGCCGCGACCTTGATGTAGTACGCGCCGGCCGGGACAGCGGAAACGTCCCAGTCGCACGAGGCCTTGTGCGTGTTCGTCGAGACGCTGATAGGGCCGTTCGTGTTGATCTGCGTCCAGCCGCCGTCCAGTCCGCTGCCGTAGTAGACGTCGGCGGACACCTCCTCGTCGTGCCCGTCGGTCGCGAAGAACTCGATCCGGTATCGGTTGCTGCTCCAGTTCTCGCCGCCGTCGGCATCGTTCGGCGCGGTGATCGTCACGCCCGGCGCGTACACGGTGCGGTAGCGGTACTTGTAGTGGAGGCGTTCGCCCTCGGCGATGTCCTTGTGGATCTGGCAGGTGATATTGACGTTGTCCGCGATCTCGGACACGGTGCTGTTCTCGTACACGTCGAGGCTCAGCGGCAGGCCCCCGTCGTCGAGCATCGTGATCTCGAACGCGCTCGCGCGCCGGTACGGCGCCTCCGTCGCAAACCCGTACGAATCCTTCCCTCGATCCTGCTGCTGGAGGTAGACCACGTCGTTGCTCGCGAACGTCGAGAGCGTGCGCTGGTAGATGTTCGTGAACGGATTGAGCACCGTGTGCGTGACCCACTCGCCGTCGCTCTTCTTCAGCATGACGGTGTCGATGTCGTGCC
>CAYQYB010000198.1:0-5329 GCA_964421535.1 uncultured Verrucomicrobiota bacterium
CATGGGCATGATCCGGCACGGCGAGGCGCTCAAGGCGGACGCCGTGCTCGGGCTGTCCCCGACCAACCTGACCTTCCTCGGCTATCCCGATTTCGGAACCCTCATCATCTGGAACCAGCACTGGGGCGACCGCCCGCCGTTCCGCAGCATGCTGACGCGCGTCACCGCGGTGCCGTATACGAACGCGTTCCGCTGCGGCGCGCCCTACAAGGGGGAGGAAATCCTGGCCGACCTGAAGTCCGTCATCCGCGACTTCAAGCCCACGAAGATCTTCGTGTCGCACCCCGGCGACCACAACCCGGACCACCGCTCGCTGTACCTGTTTGCGCGCGTCGCTCTCTGGGACCTCGAAGGCGAACTGGCGCCCGAGGTGGTGCCTTTTCTTGTCCACTATAAGAAGTGGCCGCAGCCGCAGGGCTATCATCCGGACACCCCGCTCGTCCCTCCCGATCTGTTCAAGGACACGGTGCTGTGGAGAAACCTCGCGCTCGCGCCGCCAAACGTCGCGGTCAAGCACGAGGCGATTCGCCTGCACGCCAGCCAGTACGCGGTGTCCGCGGCCTACCTGGACTCGTTTATCCGCCCCAACGAACTGTTCGGCGATTTCCGTATCCTGCCGCTCGCGCAGGCGGACACGAACCATCCCGCCGCCGTCGAGAACGAGCGAGAGAACGATGATGTTCCCGAGTTGCTCACCGACATGGAGCGCGGCGACTACATTGGAATCGAGACTCGCTCGATGAGCCTGGAGGGCGACAAGGTCGTTCTGGTCATGGAGCTGTCGCGTGCGCTGGTGCGCGAAGTGCAGTTTTCGGCAAGCTTCTTCGGCTACCGGCACGACAAGCCCTTTGGCGAGATGCCCAAGATTCGCGTGAACGTCGGCATGACGGCGATGAACATCATGGATCAGGACCGCCGCCTGCCGGGCGATTCATGCGATGTGAGCCGGGAAGACAGGAAGATCACGATCCGTGTGCCGCTCGCCCTGCTGGGGAATCCTGAGAAGCTCTTCACCAGCGCGCGCACCAAACTGGGAGAGGTGCCCATGGACTGGACTTCGTGGCGAATCGTCGAAGTCAAACAACAAAACGGATTTTAGCGCAAAGGGCGCAAAGTGAAGACGCAAAGGTACGCAAGAAAGGGATTGTAGGGCGGGAAGCCCGGCAGGGTTTCCCGCCGGATCGGCGCGTGGCGCGAAACCCTCGAGGATTCGGGCTTCGCGCCCTACAAGTTGTTTGCAACTTGGCGACCTTCCTGCGGATGGTTTCGGAAAACAGCATGAACACTGAGGGAGACAGGGTACACATCCGCCCGTACGAGCCTCGCGACCGCGAAGCCATCCGCACGATCTGCTGCGACACCGCAGACTGCGGCGAGCCGGTCGAAAATTTCTTCCCGGACCGCGAGGTCTTCGCGGACCTTCTCACGGCCTACTACACGGACCGCGAGCCGGAGTCCTGCTGGGTGGGTGACTGCGGCGGCACGGTGGCGGGTTACGTCACCGGCTGTCTCGACACCCGGCGCTTTGTCCGCGTCATGGCGCTGGGCATCGCGCCGCGGCTCCTGATCAAAGTCTTCCGGCGCGATGTCCTCCGGTACCCGCAGTCCAGGGAATTCGTGCGCTCCAATCTTCGCCTCTGGCTGCGCGGACGCGCGAAGGGCATCAGCCTCGACGAGTATCCGTCCCACCTGCACGTCAATCTCAAGCCGGGATTCCGGTCGAAAGGCCTCGGCGGAGAGTTGGTGGCCCGGTTCCTGGAGCAGGCGAAAGCCGCCGGCAGCCCCGGCGCCCATGCGAACGTGCGCGAGGACAGCGAGCGGGCGCGCAAATTCTTCGAGAAGCTTGGCTTCCAGGCCGCCGGCAGACACCCGGTTATGGCGAAGGCCGGAGAGGTCCTCTACGCCGTGACGTACTGCAGGAAACTGTAGCGTGTGGCAGCCGCTCTCAGAGCCGCCACCACTCCCTGAGCCTATTCAAGATGTATCCATTTATACATAAATGACTTACGCGGATTACGCCGGATAACATCTTGACTTGCCGCCGCCGCGGAGTAGAAACGTCTCCCAATTTCTCACGGTATGAAAGTTCAGGTCTGTACAAATGCAATTACGCGTTCGGGATGTAGCCCGAATTCTGAAAGTCTCAGAAAAAACAGTTTATCAATGGGTCAAGACAGGCGGACTAGCGGCACAGCATGTTAGCGGGCAGCTTCGTTTCAACCGCACCGAGTTGTTAGAGTGGGCAACCTCCCGGAACCTCAGCGTTTCGCCGGAACTCTTCAGCGAAACGGACGCCGACGCTCCGCCCATGACAGGTCTGGCCGAAGCCTTGGAGACCGGCGGCACGTTCCACGACGTCGACGGCAATAACAAGGAGTCCGTCCTGCGCGCGGTCGTTGCGCGGATGCAGCTGCCGGCCCAGGTGGACCGCCAGTTCCTCTTCAGCGTACTGCTTGCGCGCGAGGCGCTGGGTTCGACCGCCGTCGGCGACGGCATCGCCATCCCGCACGTCCGCAACCCGATCGTCCTGCACGTTTCGAAGCCGACGATCACGCTCTGCTTCCTGAAGACGCCCATTGACTTCGGCGCGCTCGACCAGAAACCGGTGCGTGCGCTGTTCTCCATGGTCAGTCCCAGCATTCGCGCCCACCTGCATCTCCTGGCGCGGCTCGGGTTCACGCTGAAGAATCCGGCGTTCAAGAAACTGATCGACCGGAAGGCGCCCGCGGCCGAGATCCTCGGCGCCATACGTTCGCTGGAGGCGGAGTTGTGAACCTGCCTCTGATCCTCGTTGCGGTGCTCCTGATGGCCGCAGGCGGCCTGGCCGCCCTTCTGACACACCGCTTCCCAAGAGTATCGGCTGTCTGCGGCGCCGGCGGTGCCGTCGCCGGCTGCCTGCTCGGTCTCGTACAGCCCCTGCGCGTGATCGCCCGCGGCGCGGCCGAATCTTGGACCCGGCCCTGGAGCGTTCCTTTCGGATGGTTCTCGATCGAGATCGATCTGTTGTCCGCGCTGTTCCTGGTGCCGGTTCTTGTTCTTTCCGCGCTCGCGGCGATCTACGGGCATGAATACCTCGCCTCATGGCGCGGCCGGAGATCCCTCGGCGGCTCGTGGCTCTTCTTCAACGCGCTCGTCGGCGGCATGATTGTCGTGCTGATCGCCCGGAACGCGGTCCTGTTTCTTGTCGCGTGGGAACTCATGTCCCTCGCGTCCTTCTTCCTCGTGACGTTCGAGCACGACAAGGAGGATGTCCGGCGCGCGGGCTGGACGTATCTCGTGGCCACGCACATCGGCACCGCTTTTCTCTTCGCTCTTTTTCTGCTAATCGGCCGCCACACCGGATCGCTGAATTTTCCGGCGGCCGGCTCTGTGCCCGCCGCGATGGCCGGTACGCTTTTCCTGCTCGCGGTCGTCGGGTTCGGCACCAAGGCCGGCTTCATGCCGTTCCACATCTGGCTGCCGGAGGCGCACCCCGCCGCGCCCAGCCATGTGTCCGCGCTGATGTCGGGCGTGATGATCAAGACGGGAATCTACGGATTGTTCCGCACGCTCACGCTCCTGGGCCCGCCGCCGGCGTGGTGGGGCCTGACACTGATCGGCATCGGCGCCGCGTCCGGAATTCTCGGCGTGCTCTTCGCGCTGGCTCAGCGCGACATGAAACGGCTCCTCGCGTATTCCACGGTCGAGAACGCGGGCATCATCGCGCTCGGAATGGGGCTCGGCCTCCTCGGCATGAGCTGCGGCGAACTGACCGTCGCCATCGCAGGATTCGCCGGAGCTCTCCTTCATGTGATTAATCATGCCGCGTTCAAGGGCCTGCTGTTTCTCGGGGCAGGGGCGGTGGCCCACAGCACGGGCACGCGCGACATGGACCGCCTCGGCGGACTGCTGAAGCGCATGCCGCGGACCGGCGCCGCGTTCGCCGTCGGCGCGGCCGCGATCAGCGGACTGCCGCCGCTGAACGGTTTCATCAGCGAGTTCCTCATCTACCTCGGCGCGTTCAAGTGCGCCCTTTCGGATCAGCCCGGCACGGCGATCCCCGCGCTCGCGGTCGTCATCGGCCTCGCGTTGATCGGCGGCCTCGCGGCCGCGTGCTTCGCCAAGGCCTTCGGAATATCCTTCCTCGGCGAGCCGCGATCCGAGCACGCGGAGCACGCGCACGAGTGCAGCCGCTCGATGTGGGTCCCGATGATCGTCTTGGCGGCAGCGTGCGTTGCGCTGGGCCTCGCCGCGCCGCTCATCTGCCGATTCGTCGTTCATGTGATCGGCAGCGCCATGGGGCTGGATGCGTTTGCGCTCGATCCGGTGCTGTCCAACCTCACGTCCATCCTGACGCGGGTCGTTGTCGCGGGTCTGGCGTTTATCGCGCTTGTCGCCGGCGTCGCTGTGGCCCGCCGCCGCCTGCTCGCCGGGCGCGAGGTGACGGAGGCGGGCACGTGGGACTGCGGGTACCTGAGGCCCGACGCGCGAATGCAGTACACGGCCTCGTCGTTCAACCAGCCGCTGACGAAACTCGTGCATGGCGTCCTCGGCACAAAGGAACGCTCCTCCGCGCCCAAGGGCCTTTTCCCGAAGACAGCGTTCTTCGGCAGCGACACCGCCGACGTGTTCAAGGAGCGGCTCTTCAAACCCATCCTTCTGGCCATCGAAGCCGCGATTGCGCGCCTGCGCTGGCTGCAACATGGCCGCCTGCAACTCTATGTCTTGTACATCGCCGTGACGCTGTTGGTCCTTTTGATTTGGAAGCTGTAGCCATGAACGTCATTCGAGAAGCGTGGTCTTTGGCAGGGCGAAGCCTCCGGCTGAGCCGTGGGGTTAATCCTGCGGCTCGGCGGGGACGCCTCGCCCTACCTGCGTGGAGGATTGTGCCGTGAGCCATATCCTCTCACTTCTTTGGATGCTTGTGGCCCTCGCTGCCGCGCCGCTGCTGTTGGGCGTGATCAACCGGACCAAGGCGCTGTTCGCCGGGCGCACGGGCCAGCCGCTGTTTCAGCTTTATTACGATCTCTGGAAGCTCGTCCACAAGGGCGCGGTATACAGCCGCACGACCACATGGATGTTCCGCGCCGGGCCGATCGTCGGCGTGGCATCCGTTCTGGTCGCCGCCGCGCTGATTCCCTTCGGCGGCGCGCCCGCGCTGATCGCGTTCCCCGGCGATCTGATCCTGTTCGCGTACCTCCTCGGCCTGCTCCGTTTCTTCACGCTCCTCGCGGCGCTGGATACCGGATCCGCATTCGAAGGAATGGGCGCGAGCCGCGAAGTGACATTCTCGGCGCTTGCTGAGCCGGCCTTGCTGCTGGGGCTGGCGGTCGTCGCGCGCAAGACCGGG
>CAYQYB010000199.1:0-5327 GCA_964421535.1 uncultured Verrucomicrobiota bacterium
GTGCGGATCGCCTTCGATCGTGCTGCGGTCCATGAACGCGCCGGGGTCGCCCTCGTCGGCGTTGCAGATGAAGTACTTCTGGTCGCTCTTCTGGTCGTAGGCGATCTGCCACTTCCTGCCCGCGGGATAGCCGCCTCCGCCGCGGCCGCGCAGGCCGGACTGGGTGACCGCGTCGATGACCGCTTTCTGGCTCATGTCAGTAAGTACGCGGCCGAGCGCTTCGTAGCCCTGCACAGCGAGATACTCGTCGAGGTTCTCCGGATCGATCACTCCGCAGTTGCGCAGGGTCAGGCGGAGTTGCTTGCCGAAGAACTGAACGTTGCCATAGATCGGGAGAAACCGGTTTGCGAGCCGCTTGCCGGACCACGTGTGCTCCGCGATCGGCTTGCCGTCCCGAAGGTGCTTTTCGACGATCTTCTTCGCGATCTCCGGAGTGACTTTCTGGTAGACCGTGCTGTCCGGGTATACGAACGCGACCGGCCCGCGCTCGCAGAGGCCTTGGCATGCGGAACGCGTCACGGCGACCGAATCCTGCAGGCCGAACTCTGCGATCGCATCCTGAAAAGCTTTCTCCACGTCGGCGTTTTTCTTGATGCAGCCTGCGCCGTGACAGACGCTGACCATCCGCTTGAACTGCCGCAGGCCGGCGGCGTGTTCCATCGTGAATTCTTCGACGACCTTTCCGCCGAGAGCGTGCGATTCGAAAACCTTGTCCACTTTGGCCGGAGTCATCTTCACGTACTTCACCGGGATTTTGCCCTTGGTGATAACGGTGACAACGGGTTCGAGGTCGCAGCGGCCGGCACAGCCGACGCGGCCGATTGCGAAGCCGGGCCGCTTGTTCTTCTCAAACAGCTCGACGATCCGGTCGTAGACGGGATTGGCGCCCGCGGCGTTTTCGCACGTGGCCGAGCCGACCGTGATGCGCGTGATGGCCTTGAACTTCGCGTCAAACAGCCGCGAAATCGCCTCGTGGCGCATCTTCAAAACGTGGGCTAGCGGGGTCGTCGGCATTTCTACTTCTTCTCCTCAAAACGGGGCAACGTAAAGCGGAACTCTACCCATTCCTGGGGTCTCGATTCCACCGTAATCTTTCCGCCGTGGGCCTCGACAATGTGCTGCGTGATGAACAGGCCGAGGCCGGTGCCTTTCTGGCGGCGGATGTACTGCTGGTCCTCAAGCCGCGTGAATTTCTGGAACACCGCGCTGATCTTGTCGAGCGGGATGCCGGGCCCATCGTTGCGGACGCTGAACTCGATAAACCCGTCGGTCGGCTTTTCGCCGAGAACGATCGCGGCGTCCTCGCGACCGTACTTGATCGCGTTGCTGAGCAGGTTCTCGAAGACTTCGCGCGTCATGTTCAGGTCCGCGCGCAGAAGCGTCTCGGCATTGATCCCGTTCTCGACGCGCATCCGGTGGGCGGCCAGTTCGCTCTCGAACGTCTCGATCAGCGGGCGGACGACATCCTCCATCACGGCGACGCGCGTCGGCACCGGCCGGAGTTCGCCGTTCTCGATGCGGGAGAGGTTCAGGTAGTGGCGGACCATTTCGACGATGCGGTTGCTGCTCGTCTCGATGTTCTTCACGGCCTTTTCCTGCGGCTCCGTCAGCGTGCCAAGCTTATGCTGGCGCAGCAGGAAGAGGTAATTCATGATGGCGGACACAGGGCTCTTCAGTTCGTGCGAGACGAATCCGAGCATCTCCATGTAGCTCTTGTTCAGGGCCTTCAGCTTGGATTCGCGCTCCTCGAGCACCTTCGCCATGCCGTTGAATGTCACCACCAGCTTCTCGATTTCGCGGCAGGGATTGCTCGTCCGGACCGGCGGCAAAGGCTCTCCCCGATGGAGCTTGCCGGCGGCCTGCACCAGCGCGTGGATCGGCTGGGCGAGCCGGCTGGCCATGAAGAACGCGATCACGAGGGAGGCGACGAGGCCGAAGACGAGCAGGCCCGCATACCGCAGCATCATGTTCCGGCCGAGGTCCCGGAACGGGCGCTCGAGGCGGCCGACGTACAGCATGCCGATGACCTTGCCGTCGACGTCCCGGATCGGATCGTAGGCCGTCAGGCAGGGGTCGTTCACGACCATCGCGCGGCCGACCCACGGGTTGCCGTTGTCCAGCACGCGGTCGGCCACTTCCTTCGAAGCGCGTGTTCCGATGGCGCGGTTGCCGTTCGGCAGGCGGACGGTGGTCGCAATCCGGCAGTCGCCGAGGAAGATCGTGGCCGTGCCCATCGAGGTGCCCTTGTACAGCTCCTTCTTGAAAATCAAATCCGCGATCCGGTCCACCAGATCGAGGTTCCGGTTGAGCAGGACGCCGGCGTAGATGACGCCGATCAGTTGCGGGCCCTTCATGATCGGGACGGCGCCGACGAGCGCCATGCCGCGGTCTTCTTCCGTCTTCGCCGCGGGCCGGGCGTGCGGCGTGTCCTCGAGCGACAGGAAAGCCCTGTCGGCCAGCCCGTCGCCTTCTCGCACGAGCTCATCGCGGGAGAAAGTGACGGTGCCGAAGACGGCCTTTCCTTTCAGCGCGCTGGCCACGACGGAATCCTGGCCGCGAAAATCGCCGGTGTTGTACGGGGGCGCGGCGCGAAAGACCACGTTGCCTTCGGGGGAAACGATGGTCAGAAAATCCAACCCGAAACTTCGCTGGATGACTTCAAGCCGCTGGCGGATATCGGCCGTGTCCCACGTGCGGTCCGCGGCGGCGTCGACGACGGCTTTCTTGAGGGCGACGAGGTCGAGGATGGTCTCAATGTCATGCAGGCGGGCGTTGTACGTGGCCCATGCGCCGCCGAGGTCGAGGCGGACCTGTTCCTGCGCCTCGCCGACGACGCGGTCCTTGATGATGCGCAGGCCGATGAACGCGGACAGGAGTCCGAATACAACGACCACGGCCGCGAAGGCCTGAAACAGTTTCGTCTTCAGCATGACACTTCACCACAGAATATCAACCTGCGGAACCGGCAACCGGGGCACTCTAAGCAGATCGTCCGGAGGCTTTGCACGCAGCGGGAAAACGGACGTATCGTACGAAAGGCCCTGCGCTTTGTAAAGGGGGCTGGAGCATGGAAACCCCCGATAAACAGCGGTATTCTGAAGAAAACAACCCTTCCGAACCTGCGTCCGGAAGGGCTGAATTCTTTAAGCTGTCAGACGTTATTCGCTGACCTTGATGCACTCGACCGGGCAGTTCGCCGCGGCTTCCTTGGCCGAGTCGGCGACGTTCGCCGGGACGGGGTCAACCTTGACCTTCGCCAGACCATCATCGTCCATCTCGTACACTTCCGGGCATGTCGTGGCGCAAAGCTCGCAGCCGGTGCAGGTATCGCGATCGATCGTTACTTTCATGTTTTCTCCTTAGTGCCTGTCTCTGTCTTCCTTCGTGGGCGGGGTCTCCAGACCCCGCGGGGCCGGGAGGCCCCGCCCACAAAACCCTTCTACTATACCATCTTGTATTCGCGTTTGTACTTCTCGATGATCTTGATGTAGTTCGCGCGCTCGAAGGCGGCCGGATCGGCGACCGACTTGTGGCTCATCGCGCCCTTCATCTGCTTGACGGATTCGTATTCCTTCTCCTCCATCCAGTTCTCGAGACCCTCGATCAGGTTCGTGATGTTGCCCACGCCCTTCTGGAGCAGGGAGGAGGTCGTCATCACCACGTCGGCGCCCGCCAGGATGTACTTGACCACTTCCTGGGCGGTGTAGACGCCGGATGTCGCCGCCAGAGAGACTTTGACGCGTCCGTACAGGATCGCGATCCAGCGCAGCGGGATCCGGATGTTGCCGGGCGAGCTCAGGAACAGCGTCGGCGCGACGCTCATGTTCTCGAGGTCGAAGTCGGGCTGGTAGAAGCGGTTGAAGAGCACCAAGCCCTTCGCGCCCGCGCTCTTCAGCTTCTTTGCCATGTTCGCCGTCGCGCTGAAGTAGGGGTTCAGCTTGACCGCGACCGGGACGGTGACGGACGACGTGACCGCCTTGACGACGTCGATGTACATCTTCTCCACCTTGGCCCCGGAGATCTTCGGGTCGGTGGGCAGGTGGTAGATGTTCAGCTCGATCGCCTTCGCGCCGGCATCCTGCATCTTCTTCGCGTAGCTGATCCAGCCTTCGTGCGAGAAGCCGTTCAGGCTTCCAATGATCGGAATGTCGACCGCCTGCGAAGCCTTGTTGATGAGGTCGAGGTACTGCTCCGGGCCGACGATGTAGTCGTCGATCTTCGGAAAGTACGAAAGCGACTCGGCGAAGCTCTCGGTGCCGGCGGCCAGGCGCTCGGTCTCCGACTCCGCGTCCATCTTCAACTGCTCTTCGAACAGCGAGAACATGACGACGGCGGCCGCGCCGGCATCCGCCATCCGCTTGATCCCATCCACGCTCTCCGACAGCGGGGAGGCGGACGGAACGATCGGGTTCTTCAGGTCGAGGCCCATGTACTTGGTTTTCAGGTTAGCCATGATTCAGTCCTTTCTTAATTCGAAGTGATGGTTATGCCTGCGCTTCCGCTGCGGTTGCCACGGGGCCCGCCATCTGCTCGTACACCTTCCAACGCTCGTTCACGTCCTGCTGGCCCAGCTTGAGGAGGCGTTCCGCTTCCTGCGGGTTGGTGCGGGTCAGCATCTTGTAGCGGATTTCGTTGTAGATGTAGTCCTTCAGCGGGACCGAAGGCTTCTTCGAGTCGAGCTGGAACGGATTCTTGCCTTCCGCCGCGAGCATCGGGTTGTACCGGAACAGAGGCCAGTGACCGCACTCTACGGCGAGCTTCTGCTGGCGGAACCCGTTGATCATGTCGATGCCGTGCGCGATGCAGTGGCAGTAGGCAAGGATCAGCGACGGGCCATCGTATGCCTCGGCTTCCGCGAAGGCCTTCAGCGCCTGGCGCGGGTTCGCGCCCAGCGAGATCTTCGCCACGTAGACGTTGCCGTAGGAGATCGCCATCAGGCCCAGGTCCTTCTTGCCGCCCGGCTTGCCGCCGGCCGCGAACTTCGCGACCGCGCCGCGCGGGGTCGACTTCGAGCACTGGCCGCCCGTGTTGGAGTACACCTCGGTGTCCAGCACGAGCGCGTTGACGTTGCGGCCGCTGGCGAGGACGTGGTCCAGTCCGCCGTAGCCGATGTCGTACGCCCAGCCGTCGCCGCCGAGGATCCAGACGCTGCGCTTCACCAAGCTGTCCGCGACGGACGCGAGGAGCTTCGACTCGTTCTTCTTGATGCCGCCGAGTTTCGCCTTCAGCGCGGCGACGCGCTCGCGCTGCTTGCCGATCTCGGCTTCGTTCGTCTGCGGGGCGTTCGAGATCTCATTCACGAGGTCCGCGCCGATGTCGTTCTTCAG
>CAYQYB010000200.1:0-5305 GCA_964421535.1 uncultured Verrucomicrobiota bacterium
AAGATGTCGGCGGCGATCAGCCTGTCGATGCTCGACCAGCTTTACGAAAAAGTCCGCAAGGACTTCGGCGTGCTCGGCGGCAAGATCATCGGCGCCGGCGGCGGCGGGTTCCTGATGCTGTACTGTCCGACCAAGGGCCGCCAGCTCGACGAGTTCATGCTGAAGCACGACATGCTTCGCGTCAGCTACTTCCCGACCCTGCAGGGCTCGAAGGTTGTCAGCGACATGACGTCGTTCGACGATTTCGACCACCAGTGAGCCGTGCGACCCCGGGTCAGGTACCCGGATCGGCCAGCACCTCGAACTCCCGCACCGGGACCAGCGAGCGGAACGCCGGCACGTAATTCTTCAGTTCGTGGGTGAGGTGGACGCCCGGGCCGACGTGGTTGTTCTTGAGCACGATGATCGCGGCGGCGATCCCGGAAGCCACGAGCATGCTGGTCGAGTTCGTATCCAGCGGAATCGCCGGCGAGTTGTCGAGGTGGCAGTAGGCCCCGCGCCAGTGCCCATCGAAGCGGCACGACACGCCCACGACATCTCCGCCTTGCAGGTGAACATCCTTCGCCTGGCGGAGGAGGTTGACCTTGAGATTGCCGCTGGCCTTCCGCATAAGCGTCATGTTCTCCGGATGGAACCCGTAAATGAATTTGCACGCCGTGTCATGCCGCCATCCCATGTACACGCATTCCTCGTGGCCGATCAGGAGCGCGTCGCCTCCGGGCGGCACGCGGAGCTGGTCGAGCGGCGCCCCGCACGCGCGGTAGTCCTGAGGCTCCCATTCGAGGGGGCTGTCGTGGAGCAGGATCTTTCCCTTTTTCACGACTTCAAACGCCCGGTCCTCGTCGATCTCCTGCGCGGATTCGCAGGGGCACCAGGTGATGGACGGTTCCTCGAACGTGCCGCTCGCGGGCGCGGTGTCGTCATACTCCCAATACACGATCTGCGTGGGGCGCTCGTTTCGCTGGATGATCTCCTCGGCCAGGGCGTTGAGCGCGCCGGGGTTCATTCCGGCGGCCACGATGTGCGCCCGCTGGTTCATGGCCGGCCGGTTGTTGAGGAAGTTCCGGGCGACCGCGTGGACGCCGCGCCCGTAGGCCGCGATCGTGGCGTTGATCAGCGACACGCCGCGCTTGTCGCAGACCGCGAGGCTCTCGGGCTTGTCGAGCGAGGGCGCGAGGTCGATGACGGCGTCAAAGGACTCGGACTTCAGCCGCTCGTCGAGCTTCTGGAGGGTGTATGCCTCCTCTTTCCATTCCAGCAACGTGCCCTTCAGGCGTTTCTCGTGAATGGGATAGTGGGCGGGCTTCAAGGGATCGACGACCGCGACGGCCATCCCGGCTTTTTTCAGAAGATAGAGGAGCGCGATGCCAACGGTCCCGCCTCCTCCAAGCACCAAGCACTTCACAGCATCCCTCCAGAGGTTTCCTGTTTGCCTTCACCTCATGCGCGAATCGCTGCGACAATCCGCGCGCCGCATACGCGTAAACGAAGAATTTCCTAAAGTCGCCGCAGTTGTCAAACGTGTATTTTGAAAAATCGAAAAATGCTGCGGCACGTCCGGACCTTTCCGCGCACGGAAAAAGACTCGCATAATTTTCCAATCCTTGGAAAATGGAGCGGAATTTTTTCCAACCCGCCTGAGGCGGGCGGGCCCTTGGAGCACTTGTGAAAAAGAAATACTTCGTCACCGGCGGCGCGGGATTCATCGGCGCTCATCTCGTCAATCATCTCCTCGACGCGACCGACGCGGATGTCACGGTCTTCGACAACTTCAGCACCGGCCGCCGCTGGGCGTATGGCGAGCGCATCAAGAGCCCGCGGCTGAACATCGTGGAGGGCGATGCGCAGAACGAGGCGGCGCTGGTCAAGGCGATGCCCGGCCACGACGTGGTCTACCACTTCGCGTCCAACTCGGACATCGCGCGGGCGGCGACGGAGCCCGCGGTCGATTTCATGAACGGCACGCTCCTGGCGCACAACACGCTGGAGGCCATGCGGAAGACCGGCGTGAAGCGGATCCTGTTCACGTCCGGCAGCGGCGTGTACGGCGAGGTGCCGCCGATCCCGGTGCCGGAGGAATACCCGCGCATGATCCCGATCTCGACGTACGGGGCGCAGAAGCTCGCGTGCGAGTCCCTGATCAGCTCGTACTGCCACATGTTCGAGATCACCGGCACGGTATTCCGGTTCGCCAACGTCGTCGGCCCCCACCAGACGCACGGCGTGGCCTACGATTTCCTGCGGCGGCTGGCGAAGGACCCGAGGCGGCTCCTGATCTTCGGCGACGGCTCCCAGAGCAAGCCGTACATCTTCATCGAGGACGTCATCGCGGCTTTCCGGCTGATGGAGAAGGACCAAACGTCGGGCTACGACGTGTTCAACGTCGGCTCGCAGGACCACCTCACCGTCCGGCAGATCGCGGACATCGTCGTCGAGCGCATGGGACTGAAGAACGTCGCCTACGATTTCACCGGCGGCGCGCGCGGCTGGAAGGCCGACGTGCCGGTGTACCGGCTGGCGACGGAGAAGATCCGGGCGCGCGGCTGGAGCAACAGGCGCAATTCTCGCGAGGCGGTCGTCGCGTCGGTCGACGCCATGATCGAGGACTTGAAGAAGGGGAATATCAAACCGGCCGCTTGACAACAGATCGCATCATATCTATATTAATTATGCATCACTTACTATGGTGATATGATGAGAATTACGGTAGATATTGATGCAGCTGAGCTGGGCAAGTTGCAGAAGCTGACGGGGATGAAGAAGAAGTCGACAGCCGTCCACGCGGCTGTCGAGGAGTATCTTCGCAGGCGGAAGGTGGAAGAGATCGTTCGCGCGGTGAGGGAAGGGCGCGTGGACTACGGGGCGACGAACGAAGAACTCGAGGCCTCCTGGGATGATACTCGTTGACACATCGGTCTGGGTGGACTTCCTCCGGCGAAAGGGGAGCGAGGCGGTGAAGGACCGCGTGAGCGCTCTTCTGTCCAGCCGGGAAGCCTGCTGCACCTGCCCGGTTTCCTTTGAGCTGGAGCTCGGCGCACGTTCGCACGCGGAGCTTCGCGCCATTGAAGTGGTACTGGGTGTGTGCCCGTTCATCCCTCTGGAGAAAAGGCACTGGGTCGCAGCGAGCGGGCTGGGAAGGTCGTTGCGGGCTGCCGGGGCGGTGGTTCCGCACGGCGACCTGCTGGTGGCTGCCGTGGCGCTGGGGGAGCCGTGCGCGGTCCTGACGCTGGACAGGCATTTCGTCCAGATCCGACAGAAGGCGGCTCCGAAGCTGGAGGTGGAACTCTTGGAGGGCGGTAAGTGATGACCTTGCTTGGGCCGAACATCAAACGTGTGTTTCTCACCGGCGGCGCGGGCTTCATCGGCAGTCACGTGACGGACATCCTGATGGCGCAGGGGGTCGCCGTCACCGTCTACGACAACCTGTCGAACGGCCACCACGAGTTTGTCGAGCATCACGTCGGCAAGCCGGGCTTCAAGTTCGTGCAGGCGGATATCCTCGACACGGACAGGCTCGCGGCCGAGATGAAGGGCCACGACTTCGTGTGGCATCTCGCGGCGAACACGGACATCATCGGCGGCGCGGAACAGCCGCGGCGGGACCTGCGCGACTGCGTGATGGGCACGTTCAACGTCCTCGAGGCGATGCGCCTGCTGAAGATCCAGCCGATCATTTTCTCGTCCACGGGCGCGGTGTACGGCGAGCTCTGCACGGAGGTGGCGACGTCGGAGTCGTCCGGGCCGCTGCTGCCGGTGTCCACGTACGCGGCCGGCAAGATCGGCAGCGAGGCGTTCATCTCGGCGTTCTGCAACCTGTACGGCCTGCGCGGCTGGATGTACCGCTTCGGCAACGTGATCGGCGGCCGCATGACGCACGGCGTCATTTTCGACTTCATCCGCAAGCTCCGCGAGAACCCGAAGGAGCTGCTGATCAAGGGCGACGGCCGGCAGGAGAAGAACTACTTCCTGGTTGAGGAGTGCATCCACGGAATGGCGTACGGCTTCCGGACGATCCCGATGACCGAGGACAAGCCCTGCGACGTCTTCAACCTGGGCACGGATTCGATCTCGCGGGTCATCGACATCGCGCAGATCATCAAGGAAGAAATGAACCTTCCGGACGCGCGCGTTGTCATTGAAGGTACGAAGAGGGCGTGGCCGGGCGACCAGCCGCGGGTGCACATCACCGTGGACCGGGTCAACGGATTTGGGTGGAAGGCGAAGCTGAAATCGGACCAGGCGGTGCGAATTGCGGCCCGGCGAATGCTGGGGAAGGAACAGTGGACGGCAAACTGATGAGCACAAAATCAAAACTCTGCGTGATCGGGTGCTGGCACCAGGGCGTGGTGGGGGCGGCGTGCCTCGCGGACCTCGGCTACGACGTCCTGGGCGCGGACCATGACGCCGCGCGGGTCGCGAAGCTGAACGAGGGCAAGGCGCCGCTGTTCGAGCCGGGCCTCGACGAGCTGCTCGGAAAGATGGTCAAGTCCGGCCGGCTGAAATTCACCTCCGACGTCGCGAATGCCGTAAAGGGGCGGCGCGACGTGCTGATCATGTTCGATACGCCGGTGGACGCGAACGACCGCAGCGATCTCACGGAGATCTTCACGACCGCCGCGGAAATCGCGCCGCATATCGAGAAGGACACCGTCGTCTACGTCACCGCGCAGGTTCCCGTCGGCACGTGCGACAAGATCGCCGCGGCGATCCGCGAGAAGAACCCCTCTTTGAAATTCGGCATCGCGTACAGCCCGGAGAACCTGCGCCTCGGCCAGGCGATCGACCGATTCGTCGATCCCGCACTGCCCGTGATCGGCGCGGACGACGCGCACACGCTCGACCGCGTGGAGAGACTGCTCGCGCCGCTGAAGGTGACGAAGTGGGAGCGCGTGAGCCTGCGCACCGCCGAAATGGCGAAGCACGCCCTGAATGCGTATCTCGCCGCATCGGTGACGTTCGCCAACGAGCTGGGAAACATCTGCGACGAGGTTGGCGCGGACGGCAAGAGGCTGGGAGAGGTCCTTCGGCTGGAGGAGCGGATCGGCCGGAAGGCGATGCTGTTCCCGGGCCTCGGATTCTCCGGCGGGACGCTTGCGCGTGACATGCAGACGCTCCGCGAACTGGGCGACAAGTTCGGGCTGGATACGCTCATGCTCGACGGGATCTGGGAGTCGAACAAGATCCAGAACAGGCTGGTCGTCCGGAAGCTGACGAAGGTGTTCGGCAAGCTCGAAGGCGTGCCGGTGACCGTCCTCGGGCTGACCTATAAGCCGGACACGAGCACTCTGCGACGCTCCGCGTCGAT
>CAYQYB010000201.1:0-5189 GCA_964421535.1 uncultured Verrucomicrobiota bacterium
TTGCGCGGCTCCGCGGCGGCGCTGCCTGCCGCGGGCGGCGGCCCGAGCGGCGGCGGCTTGGGCATGCAGCCGGCAATCAGGAGGACGGACAGAACGGCGCTGACGAACAAACGGCGTGTTGTTTGCATGTTCACCTCGTTGATGAGCTCACTCAAACCGCTGCGGCTGGCGGGTCGCCGAAATCACGCTGCTCCACAGCAGGCTCTCGGGCGAGACGCTCTTGCGCTTCGACGTCGCCATCGCGATCGGGATGTGGATGAACGAGTACCACAGGCCGACGATCAGATCCGTCTTGCCGGCCATCCCGGCGTGGACGGCGTTCCGCGCGTACTGGTCGCACAGCACGCTGTCCTCGGAGTTGGCCGGCACGCTCCGGATGATATAGCTCGGGTCGATGTACTTCATGTTGATGGGGATGTTCTGCTGCTTGAAGTACGCCGCGATCCTGTCCTTCAGGAACAGACCGATGTCCTTGTGCAGCACGTTGCCCGACGCGTCCTTTTCGACCGCGCCGGCCAGCAGGTCCTGCCCCGCGCCCTCCGCGACCGCGATCAGCGCGTGCCCTTTCAGCTTGATCCGCTGCTTGAGCACCTCCAGCAAGCCCCGCTCCCCGTCGAGCTTGAACGGGACCTCCGGGATGAGCGTGAAGTTGACCTCCTGGCTCGCCAGCGTGGCGAGCGCGGCGATGAATCCCGAGTCGCGGCCCATGAGCCGGACGAGCGCGACGCCGTTCGGGTAGCTGTGCGCCTCCGCGTGCGCGCAGGACAAGACGTCGCGCGCGCGGTCCACGGCCGTCACGAATCCGAACGTGCTGCGCACATACATGATGTCGTTGTCGATCGTCTTCGGAATGCCGACGACCGCGATCGGCAGATTGCGCTTCGTGACTTCCTCGGCGATGGCGTGCGACCCGCGCTGGGTTCCGTCACCGCCCACGCAGAACAGCATGTCTATCTTGTTGCTTTGCAGGAAATCAACCATCACGGGCACCGGCTGGTTGCCGCGCGACGAGCCGAGGACCGTGCCGCCCTCCATGTGGATGTCCTCGACGAAGTCGGAGGTCAGAGGGATCGGCGGCCGGCCCGCCGCCGGGTTCATGCCCTGGTAGCCAAACCGGATGCCGAGGACATCCTTCACGCCGTAGTTGCAGAGCTCGCGGTACACGGAGCGGATCACGTTGTTCAGGCCCGGGCACAGGCCGCCGCAGGTCACGATCGCGGCGCGCGTCTTCGCCGGATCGAAGAAGATCGACTCGCGCGGGCCGGCTTTCTCGAAGAACAACTCGGGCACGTTCTCTCCGCTGTCCACCTCCACGTTGAACCGGATCCGCGCCTTGTCCGGCACGAAGTTCCCGATCATGTCGTCGCCAATGGTGTTGAGATGCAGAGGGGACTTGAACCGGCACTCACCGAGGGAGGAAATGGCGGTATTCATGTGACGAAGTGTAGCCGCCAAGACCCCGCCCCGCAAGTTCTACCCTCAGGTTAGGCTCGACTCCGAAGCGACGGGAAGGTAATCATTCCGTTTTACGACAACAGGATCTGATTATGAAATATCGTTCGCTGCTGCTCGTGTGTCTCTTGTCCATCGCCGCGGGATTCCTCGCGGTCGGCTGCAAGACCCTGACCAAGCCTTTCAAGGCGCCCCTGCGCGTCGGGGTGACGCCGGACTATCCCCCCATCGTCATGAAGGAGGACGGCCTCCTCCGCGGGCTTGAGATCGACTTTGCCGTGCGGCTCGCCGACGAGCTCGGGCGCAAGCTCGACCTCGTCGAACTCCGCTGGGACCGCGAAATCAATTCCCTGCTTCGCGGCGACATCGACCTGATCATGTCCGGGATGACCATCACCGAACTCCGACGCGTCCGCATCGATTTCTGCGAGCCCTACATGAAGTCCGGCCAGCTCGCGCTCGTGCGCCGAAGGGACCATGCCAAGATCAAGACGCGGGACGACGTCCTTTACACGTTCGACCGGATCGGCGTGAAGAAGGGCACCACGGCCGACAGCTTCGTCCAGGAGAAGTGCCCGCGCGCGCAAATCATCCAGTACCTGATCCCGAACGACGCCGCTCTGGCCCTGCGGAACCGGCGCCTCGACGTGTTCATCTACGACGCGCCCGCCATCTGGTGGCTGGCGTCGCAGTACGAGTCGGACCTCGCGGTGGTTCCCATCCCCCTGACGACGGAGTACCTGGCTTGGGGAATCAAGCCGGGCAACGACGATCTCAAGGATCGGATCAACGCCATCCTCAGCCAGTGGAAGAAGGACGGCACGCTCCAGATCCTGTACAACCGCTGGACCCCGAACCTGGAAGGCGAATAATGCCCGGCCTGACAGAGCGAGAGCGTCTTAACCTCGTCATCTTCTACGGCGCGATCCTCCTGCTCGGCTTTCTCGCGTTCCGGATTCTCGAGTCTTTCATCATGCCGCTGGCGTGGGCCGCGGTCCTCGCGTTGTGCGCCTACCCCCTGTTCGACAAGCTCGAATCGCGGCTCGGCGAGACCCGCGCCGCGACCCTGTCGTCGCTCGCGGTCGCCCTGCTCCTCATTCTTCCCGCCGTCCTGCTCGCGCTCGCCCTGATCAAGGAAGCCGCACAGGCGGCGACCGTCATCCAGGCCGCCGTGGCCGATATCGAGAACCACCAGAAGTTGATGACCGCGTGGAAATGGATGCAGGAGCATCTTCCGCTTCCTCCCGTCGAGCAGATCAGGACGCGGCTGATGAGCCTGGCCGCGCAGGGAACCGCCCTCCTGGCGTCGCAGGCGGGGTCCATCCTGCAGAACACGTCCGTGTTCCTGTTCAAGCTGTTCGTCACGCTGTTCGCTCTCTTCTTCTTCCTCCGCGATTCGAAGCAGGTGGGGATCGCCGTCCGCCAGATTCTGCCGTTCGAGAAGAAGCGTCAGGAACAGCTGATCACGCTGACCACCGACCTCGTTTTCGCGAGCACGACGACCACCCTGGTCGTCGCTCTCGCCCAGGGAATTGCCGGCGGCATAGGATTCGCCGTCCTGGGCCTGAATGCGCCGGTCTTCTGGGGTGTCGTGATGGGCTTCTGCGCCCTCCTGCCGATGGGCGGCACCGCGCTGATCTGGATACCCGCCGCGATCTGGCTCGCGATAACGGGCGACTGGGTCCGGGCGTTGATTCTCGTCGCCATCGGCATCGGCATCGTGGGCATGCTCGACAACGTTCTGCGGCCGGCGCTGATGAGCGGGCGCTCGTCGATGAACGGCCTGCTGATCTTCATCAGCCTGCTCGGCGGCGTCGCCGCGTTCGGCTTCATCGGTCTCGTGCTCGGCCCGGTCGTGGCCGCGCTCGTCACAAGCCTCCTGCTGGTTGGCGCGGCGGACGACGACAGCAAGCCGAACGCCGCGTCTTGAGCGTCAGCGATTTTTTCCAATGCTTGGAAAAATCCGGCCTGTTTTTTCCAACCCTTGGAAAAAATCAGAACCGGATCGACCCGGAGACGCCCGCGACCAGCGACGGATCCGCGTCTACCTTGTCGACCGTGCCGCCCTCCGAGTCCAGGAACTCGAACTGCTGGGCGAAGGCCGCTCCGGCAAAGACCCTCAGGCTGATGCCGGGGTTCGGCCCGTAGCGCAAGGCGGCGACAACCGGAACGCGGCGGTCCTTGACCACCCCCGAAGGCACCGGCCCGTCCTCGTTCAGCCGAAACGCGCGGGTCTCGTAGCCGGCGGAAAAATCCGTCATCCATTTCCTGCGCTGGTCGACCTGCCACGAAACCGTGACGCCCTGCGCGGTGCGCAGGGACAGCCGCGGCGTGATTCGCCAGTCGATCCCCGGGATCGGCAGGATCTTCGCATGCTCCTCCAGCTGCGAACGCGCGATGACCCCGAGAGAGAACGAGAACTGGGGGTTCACGCGCCGAGAGAAGCTGATCAGGCCGCCATAGGTCTGGCCGTCCCCCCAGCTCGCGCCCTCGGCCACGTTGAAGGTCGTATCCACGTTGCCGAACAGCGACCATTTCTCGTTGAGGCTGCGCCGCACGTTCGCGCCGAAGCGGTTCGCGGAAACGTCGTCGACTCCCGCTGCGCTCTCCACCGCATCGTCGGAAAAGTCGTAGCGGCTCCGCTCGTGGTCCACCAGGAACCCGAACATCGCGCCGTTCGTCATGACGTACTCGAAGCCGCCGCCCGCCTGCTGGCGGCTCACGGAAACATCGCCGACCTCCTCGAAATCCGAGGGGGCGATGTACGTTGCGCCAACAGAGAATGAACCGTGCAGGCCCGGCCGGATCGGCGGCCCTTTCTGCGCCGCCTCCAGCGCCCGCTGGACCACCAGTCCCTGCTGAACGCCGATGTTGCCGCCGGGCGGCGCCTGCGCAAAAGTGTCCAACGGCTGGACCGCAAGCACCAACAGGCTGAGGAAAAGCGCGATTCGGTTCTTCATCGTGGAGAACGATATAACTCGGCGCGAGAAGTCACCAACTCCTGCGAACGCTCAATGCCTCGTGAATCTCAGAAACCGCGGCCGACTTGCAGCACGACGCTGTAGCCCGAAGGATCCACTTCAACCGTGTTCGGGCCGACATCCATGTCCGCCTTCTCGGTCCGATCCATGGCGAGGCTGGCGTCGACGAACCAGTCCTCGTTCAGATCCACGCGGCCGCCCACGCTCACGCCGACGCCGAACAGCCACTGGCCGATCGACTCCTCATCGCTCCACTGGTCGAGCGTCTGAGAGGACCCGTCGGGATACACGGCCCTGAACGTTTCCGTCCGCTTCGCGGTGAGATCGAGGTAGTTGCACGACACGAAGGGCTCCAGGAACAGCGACAGCGGTCCGTTCCCCTGCCACACGGCGCGCGCTCCGAACCAGAGCGTTTCGAGGTCGGCGTCCGTCTCGATATCGATCTGGTTCTCCGCCACCCAGGAAGATCCGACGCTGTACGACCGGCCGCGCGAAGCCGGGATGTTCGGGATCAACGGGCCGAAGAACACGCCGTCATAAGGCGCAGGCGGAATCGCCGGACCGACGTCATAGGTATCGATCACGGTATAGCTCTGCCGGATCAACTGCTCGCTGTACGTCGACGCGCTCACCTGATTGTGGATGTTCCAGATGCCCTGCACGCCGCCGGCCGCGTCGAGCCGGAAGGCCCCCCGCGTAAGAAGCTTGCGGCCGAATTGCGCGCGAACACCGGAACCCTCCACCCCTTCGTCGGCG
>CAYQYB010000202.1:0-5178 GCA_964421535.1 uncultured Verrucomicrobiota bacterium
GAATGGGACGACGCGAAGGCAACACTTCCCGCCGACGTGTTCCGGCAGGAGTACCTGGCCGAGTTTCTGGAAGACAGCGCCGGGGTATTCCGCAACATCGAGGACTGCCTCCTGCTGAACACGATCGGCGGGAACGGCGAGACCGTCATCGGTTGCGACATCGCCAAACACACCGATTTCACAGTCCTGATAGCGATGGACTCGCGAACCGGCCACGCGTTCGACATGGACCGATTCAACCGTCTCGACTGGCCGATTCAGAAGGAACGGATTGTCAGCTTCACGCGGAAGCACCGCGGGCGCCTGATCCTGGACGCGACCGGCGCGGGCGATCCGATATATGACGATCTTGTCCGCGTGTGCCCGAGTATCACGCCGTTCAAGTTCACCAACCACAGCAAGACAGAGTTGATCCAGCGCCTCATCGTCGCCGTGGAGCAGAAGAAGGTGTTCTGGCCGTCAGCCTGGGACACGCTGACCAACGAGATGAAGCGGTATGAGTACAAGATCATGTCTGGCGGCCAGATCACCTACAACGCCCCGGACGGCTATCACGACGACTGCGTCATCGCGCTCGCGCTGGCGAACAAGTACCGGCAGGAGTACGCCCACACGGGATTGATGGCACCGTTTTCCAGACACTCCACATCTCAACAACTCCTCCGATGCATGACTAAAGTGCGTTCACTTTGAACCATCAATTGATTACAGTATTTGCTCGATCTGCGTATCCACACGCAACAGACGAAAGGAACAGGTTTATGCTAACGCAATTTGACGTGATCTGGAGACTTCTTGTGGCTGGTATCCTGGGTGGACTGATCGGGTTCGAGCGAGAAATGCATCACCAACCCGCGGGACTGCGCACGCACATCATCCTAGTCCTTGGCGCGGCTCTCGCCATGTGCATTTCGATCAACCTCTCCATGCAGTTTCACACAACCGCTTCCAACGGCGACCCTGAACGACTAGCGGCGCAGGTGATTTCAGGTATTGGTTTTCTTGGGGCTGGCGCGATCTTCCGATTCGGCGCAGGTGTGAAAGGTTTAACAACAGCATCAAGCCTCTGGACCGCAGCGATAATCGGGCTGGCAGTCGGGGCGGGCTACTTCCTGATCGGCGTTATCACAACAGCCATTGTCCTATTTGCACTGAAAGGATTAGACCTCGTCGAGAAGAGACTCATCCGCGGTCGCATGACGAGAACCATAATCATACGAGGCGCAGACCGCCCCGGCTTTGTTGACGAAGTGAAATCTGCCCTGACCAAATTCGACATTGCCCTGAAGTCCATCAGTCTGCAGAAAAATCTCAAGAACAACGAAATACAGATCGAGACTCTCGCCAAGGTTTTCCCTGACCAAGACCTGGACGCCATCATCGGTGCAATGTCCAAGATGGAGGGTCTCTCCGAGTTTCGGTTCCAGTGATTACCAAGCCAACAAAGCGCTGGTGACCACGTCTTCCTCGAAGCGGCACAGAAGAACTTCACCGCTAAAGTCGCCTCCCCACCAATCCCCCCAAGCCCCACGCCAATCCGCTCCGCGGATCGCGCGGGGATGTAGCTAAGTTTCGCTCCCGCCTTTCCGCCTTTTCCTGACCGATTCGGTTTCTCGTTTTCTGCCTACGGCACCGTTCTTTTCCCTTTCGTTTTCATTCCGTTTCTCACGGCCCCGCTCTGATCCGTCCGTTGCGTTTGCTCACACGCTAGACCCCCGACGCCGCGTCGGGGACAGCCGGGGGCCAACACATGCGGTGCCCTCTGAAGACTACTCCCGCAGGCCGCCCGGCCTTTCGTCGCTTTTTTCAAAGTGAAGCAAACGCAGACGGACGGACAGGCGGCGAAACGGAAATGAAAACCAAATCAGAAAGGGAACCGAACATGAAAACAGCGAAACCAAATCGGGAAAAGGCGACGGCGGGAGCGGAAGCTCCGCACCAGTCCGTCCAATCAGCTAAACGGGTTGCCGATAAGATCGGCGGGATTCCTGAATACCGCAAGAAGGTCGCAAGGCTCCTTCTTAACACATGCGCCATGTTCGGCGGGCAGATTGTGAAGGTGACGCTGTGAGCTTTTCCTTCAATCTCTCTTTGCCCGTAGTCAAAGAATCCTCTTCCAAGACGTGCCGCACACCGGCGGACGCCGCCGGGATTCTGTCCGATACCGCGACGCTGGCACAGGAAGCCTTTACGGTTCTGACCCTCGACACAAAGCACCACATCATTGACCGCCACTTGATAACTCTCGGGCTTCTGGACGCTTCGCTCGTTCACCCCCGCGAAGTGTTCCGCACGGCGATTCAAGACGGTGCCGCCGCCATCCTCGTAAGCCACAACCACCCGAGCGGAGACCCGACGCCGAGCGCGGAGGACATACGCATAACACGCCAGCTTGTGGAGGCCGGGAAGGTCTTGGACGTTCAAGTCCTCGATCATGTCGTGATCGGACGCGGGGGAACCCCATTCACCAGCTTACGCGAAACAGGCCTTGTGAACTTTGCCGGCTGACCCGGCAGAAAGGAGAAGCAGTCATGTACATCACAGTTAAGAAAGCAGGACTCAGCGACGGGAGCCCGGTCTTCGATGTCGTTATCGAAGACGACGCACGGAACCGGATTGTCCTTCATCCGACGAGGGAGACCGACGCGCACGAACTCGCCCGCAACCTAACCAAGTTAATCGACTTCGCGACGCTCGACGGCGCGGAACTGGACGAGGGCTGACCATGACCGACCTTGAAAGACGCATCGCCCGACGAACGAAGGAGCACCACGATTACCGCCGCAAGCGGCTTGTGGTTCTGCTCATCCCCGGCGAAGGCACCGAGCCCTCGCAAATCGGTATTCCAGCTCTCGCGACTTCGACGCACGTATCGACCAGATGCAGCAGTACCGGGATCAGGTTGCCGCGCAGGCACCCACGCCGCCGGAACTGAAGAGCTTCGAGACGGTCGATGTTCGCCAGTTGCGCATGGACCTTTTCAAACAAGGCATGAGCTTTGCCGACATCGACAAGCAGGCTTCCGCCGCTGAAGAGCGCAACCGGTCGATCCAGAAGGAACTCAAGAAGGTCAAAGACGAGATCAAGGCGAAGTACAAGGACCCGAAGAAGCAGAAGGCCGCTCTGCAGGCGTACTTCGACAAGGTCAACGAACAGAACAGCCGGGCTCTGTCAGACTACGAGCAACGGAAGTCCGAGCATCAGGCGGTCCTCGATGAGATTGACCGCGACATCGCAGTTGAACAAATCCGGCAGGAGGAAGCCGAGACCGAAGCCGCACGCCGCCTCTACAACGACCAGACGCGCCAACTCAACCGCGAGGAGCAACAGGCGATTCGGGATCAGATCGAAGCCGACAAAGCCGCATTGAAAGCTCAGGCCGAAGCCGAGAGGCTGGCTTCGCCCGAGTACCAAATGAAGCAGGAGCAGCAACAGGTTTCGCAGTTGAAGTCGCTGTGGCGCAACGCGGCCAACGGTGACGAGCAAGGCATGATGCGCGATCTCAAGAAGCTGGGCGTCGATCCGGCCACCGTGGACATGGAAGCGTTCATCAAGGAAGCCAGTTCCATCGGTGTTGTCGGACGCGATGCTTCATGGTCTCGACGCCAGCAGGCCCGGCAAGATAAGGCCAACGCCTACAACCGGCCGATCCCCGGCGTGGACGAGGAACCCATCCAGGTCGTGCCCCGGAATACCCTCTATCTGAAGAAGGACCGGACCGACACCGTGACCGAGCGGACGGAAAAGAACGCCGCGCCGCAGGGCCAAGTCGAATCCTTCCGGCGCTATCAGAAGGAGTACGACGAGATCGACGCCCGCAACAAGCGCGGTGCGATGCCGGACTGGATGGCGAAGCAGGAGAAGCAGGCCGCATGGCAACGGCACTTGAAGCGGACCAAGGAAGAGGAAGAGCAATGAGACGCATCCTCGACAACAGAGGCCCGCCGGGCTCCGAGATGGAGGACGACCAACGCAAGGCGATGTTTGCCCGTATGCACGGGGGCGGTGGTGGCGGAGGGGGCGGCGGCGGGGGTGGAGGTGGAGGTGGAGGCGGCGGAGGCCGCCGAGGAAGTTCCTCTTCGTCCTCGTACTCTGGCTCCAGCGGCACGTCGCAGAACCAGTACAACAACGTGTCCGCACAAACACAGCACCCGTCCAACGATCCTTTCGGCATTGCCGCCAAGTGGGAGGCGCGTGAAGCGGCGCGCCGCGCCAACCAATCGTGGTGGGAAAATGCCGCCGAGGACATCAGTAACTTCTTCGGCGGGTTTCACGACCCGATGTCGTTCGACGACTACGCGACCGCTGCCGCGATGGTCCCCGGAGGCCTCGTCATTTCCGGCGGCTCCAAGACCGTCGCGACGGCCAGCAAGATGACGCCCGCACTCAAGAACTTCCTGAAGGCGCTCGGGGTCTTCGGCGGTTCGCTGCTCACGGGCAAAGGTATCTCCGAGTACCGGGACCAGAACCCGACCATGGACCCGCGTCTCGATCATTACCTCGCGCTCGGGCAGGACTTGTCCTACACCGTCGCGGCGCTTTCCGGTCTCAACCTCGCGAAGCTCGGGATCTCGAAACTCCCCGGCATGTCCAAACTGGGCGACCTCTTCGGCAAGGCGGGCGAGAAGATGACAGCCTTTCAGCAGGCCGCCATGAACAAGCTCCCGACCTGGATCAAGAACCCGCTCCAGTATCTCGGGAAAGCCTACAACACGGTCGCCGGATTCACCGGCTCGGAGTTGAGGACGATGACGGAGATCCCGAGCATCCCCGGACACATGAGCGAAGCGCGCGCGCTGGGCGCTGTCTCCGACATCTACGCCAGCAAGGCAGCGCAAGTCGCGGCCACCGATCCGGCGCGGTCCGCGTGGTTGAAATCCCAGGCCGCCAAGTTCGGCGCGGACGCGACCGCCGAAGCCGCCAAAGCAAAGGGCCTCATGGCCCGCGCCGGCTACGTGGCCGGGGGCGTCGCCGCCGTCCACACGACCGAACAGGCGATCAAGGACAAGTACCGCCGCGATATGGAAGCATCGTTCGCGAAGGGAGAGCCCTTCATCCTCAACCCCGATTCCGACATCGCGGACACGCCTGCGAAGCGCGCGATGATGTTCGCGGTCGGTACACTCGGGAATCCCGTCGAAAAGCAGACTCGCGATTACGTCGGAGGCAAGTGGACTA
>CAYQYB010000203.1:0-5131 GCA_964421535.1 uncultured Verrucomicrobiota bacterium
CGCTTTCGCGCCGCCGCCCGCTCATTCCAAGTTACAAACCGCTACCGAGCGATCGACCAGCGGACGTTGTCGATGAAGTACGTTGTCGCATCGCCGTCCATCCGCTGCCAGCTCGGATACGAGCCGTTGAAGTCCGTGCTCCTCAGGATGCCCGGCGTGTTGTACGGCGTATCCAGCGCCATGTACAGCATGCCCGAATCCGTGAACACGAAGTCGGACGCATGGCCGTAGTAGCCGCACCACGAGCCGGACCACGAGGCGCCGCCGTTGACCGTCTTGTACACCATGCCGTTCACGCCGCAGACGAAGCCCGTCTGCGTGTTCTGCCAGCCCGTGCCGTAGAACGCGTCATAGGAGTACGGGATGCCGATGTCCGTCCATGTCGCGCCCGCGTCGGCCGACTTCCGCACCGTGGCGCCGTCGCCGGACACGAACACGTTCGTTGCGTTGAGCACATAGATGTCGACCAGTGTATTGCTGCCGACGTCGAGCTCCGTCCACGTCGTGCCGCCGTTCACCGTGCGCAGGACCTTGCCGGTGGCGTACCAGATGCCGCCGATCGCCCAGCCGTTGTTGGCGTTCGCGAAACGGAGCTTGGTGTAGTCCACATATATGTTCGTGCACGTGTACTGCACCACCCACGTCGCTCCGCCGTCGACGGTCTTGAATACCCGCCCGTTCAGCGCATCGTCCAGAGCCCAGCCCGTGTTCGCATCAACGAAGTCCACGCTGTAGATGCTGGCATTCGTGAACCCGTTCGTCTGCTGCGTCCACGTCAACCCGCCGTCCGTCGTGCGCAGGACGCCCTTGTCGGCCGCGGCGATCCAGCCCGTGTTCGTGCTGACGAAGTCCACGTCGTAGAACGTCGCGAGCTCGAAGTTCGTGCCCGGGGTCAGGAACGTCCAGTTCGTGCCGCCGTTGCCCGACGTCTTCAGGATCGAGCTCACCTGCACCCCGCGGCCGCCGTCGTACATCGAGCCGACCGCGTAGCCGACATTCGTCGACGGGAACGAGAGCGACTTCGACCGCGGCGCCAGGAGCGTCACGGAGAAGGAGCCGAACACGTTCGTGAGCGGCCGGCCGAACCCGAAGTTCGTGATCGGGATCGTGACCTCCTGCCACTGGCCGGCCAGCGCGGGATTCCAGTTGGTCGTGTAGAGGTCGATCGTCCGCTTGGTGTACTGCGGCGACTCGATCTCTACCTTCAGAGGACGCCGCGCCTTCACGTTGAACTTCATATAGTTGAACCGGCTGAGGTCAACCAAGTTGCCCGGATAGAAGATGCCCCAGCCCCCATACAGGGTCGGGATATCCGTCTTCCAGCACTTGAGCCCCTCGGGCAGGCCGTTTGTGATGAAGTCGCCATCGTGCCAGCCATACCACGAGTACGCGCAGGATCCCAGCGGGATGCCGAGATCGTGGTACGCAACGTAGCAGCCGCTGGTGGCCGAGACGCTGTTGACCGTGATGGTTGTCTCCGGCTCGATGCCGTAGACCCAACTCCGGTAACGATAGGTGTCGTCACGTCCGAGGCGCAGGCCCTCGATGCCGAACCCGTAGTTGGTCGGGTACAGATTGATCACGGCATTCGTGGGATAGATGTTGGCCACCCATGCGTAGTTGCTGCCGGACGGCAGATTGGTCGGTATGTACACCGGGTATGACCCGCTGCCCGAGGCCGCCACGATGTTGAAGTTCGACTCGAAGTACCGGGTGCCGGTCTTCGCGTCGGTCAGGTAGATGCCGAGCTTGACCGGCAGCTGGTCGAGCTGCTCCCAGTCCACGGGCACATTGGTCATCGTGCCGGCCGTGACCCTCTTCGGGAACGAAGCCTGCTCGATCATCAGCCGCGGCGAGAAGTACAGCTTCACGTCCGTATACGAATGGACGCTCGTCCCGCGCAGGTACGCGTACCACTGGTACGAGCCCCCGTACAGCGTGCCGTCGTACTCCCACCAATCCGGATCGTAGTCCGGCGCCGTGGCCCAGAGCGTCGGGTTGGTCGAGGTCGGCACCCATGCGCCGGCGACCGTCGTTGTCCGCGTGAAGGAGTACTGCTCGTCCGCCAGCCGGAAGTTGTCCCACTGGACGTACGAGTTCGACGGCGAGAACGGGCTCAGGAACCCGACCGTGTTCGTCGTCCAGTTCGTCACCTGGATCGGCTCGCTCACGAACACCGGCTGGCCGTCCACGTAGAGGTCGCTCATGAGGTACGGAGACCCGTCGCGGATGTTGACCATGACGTGCTGCCACCTGCCGCTCACCACCAGCGTGTTGTTGGTGACGTAGTTCGGGTACAGGTCCGCCCACCCGCACAGGGCCGGCGTCACGTACAGCACGCGCCCGCGGTACGTCATGCCTGCCGCGGTCGCGCCGTTGGTGAACAGCATGTTGTACTCCACCGTCACGTTCTTGCCGGTGATATTCAACCCGCTCCGGATGATGTACGAATAGCCGCCCGTGCCCACCACGGACGCGCGCAAGGCCCTGTTCGTTACCGTCCAAGCGACGCTCGAGTTGGTGACAACGGTCCAGCCTGTGTAGTTGCCGTCATCCCAGTTGTCCTCGTCCGACAGCACGCCCTTCTCCTTGAGGCCGTACACCAGATCCATCTGCTGTGTCAGCGTGTTGTACCCCAGCCAGAGGTCCCAGTCCCGGCCGGCGTACGCGTAGTTCGCGATGCCGAGGATCTGCAGGCCCATCCCGCCGATGCTCACGTAGTTGCTTTCGTTCCCGGACGAGTAGAAGCCCGTGTGGGCGATCCACGCGTTCGTCGGCTCCCAGGGGAACGTGTACAGCACCCAGTACAGGTTCGTACCCGTCAGGATGCCGTCGCTCGGGATGTTCAGGTTGATCGTCGTCGAACCCGAGCCGGCCATCACCCAGGCGTTCGTCGACAGGATCACGATGTCCAGGTTCGGGTTGGTCGGGTTGACCGTGTACTTCAGCTCAAGCCTGACCTTGTACGCCTCGCCGCGCGCCCACTCGAACGCGCGCTGGGCGACGCTCCTGAACGCATTCGTCAGCATGCCGCTGGTGTCCACGCCGAAGTTGAACGCCACCGTCTTCGCCGGCGCGTTTGTGTTCGTCAGGAACCTCGTGTTGACGATCAGGGCCGGCTTCAAGCCGCCGTTCGTGATCGAGCCCAGCGACTTGCAGTACGGATCGCCGTTCAGCAGCGGCCAGTTCTTGGCGGCCCCGCTCGCCGTGATGGTCTGGTTCGTGACGCAGTCCATCGTGACGTAGTGGTCGTTCGTGCCGACGATCACCTTCGAGACCAGCGCCATGTTCGTCACGGTGTTCGCCACGCCGAACAGGCTCTCGATACGCCCCAGGTCGTACGCCCCGGCCTCGTTCTTCATCGCCACGCCGCCGTCGGTCGCGATGATGTTGTTGAGGCCGTTGGTGACCCACGTGCAGACGTTGGAGGCCTCGATGTCGTTCATCACGTAGGTGCTGGGCAGGATCAGGGTCGGGAAGAACCCGGCCAGGTAGCCCCAGTCGAGGTTCAGCAGCTTGCCCTTGTCCTGCGGCTTGCCTTCCGGCGCCCAGAAGCTGATTTCATCGTCGTCGATGAAGTAGTAGCCCTTCTGCGGCTCCCACGTGCCCATCTGCTGGGCCTGGCACCCCACGCCGACGTAGCCGGACAACAGGTTCGTGTCCCAGAACGTGCCCATGAGCGTGTTGTTGAAGTACACCTCGTTGGTCTTGTCGCTGCACACGACCTTCAGGTTGTACCACGTGTTCTCCACGGGCCGGTTCGTCTTCGGGAAGTCGCAGATCCAACCCTGCTGGAAGACGTTCGACCGCACCCGGACGGTGAACTTCAGCCGCCAGAACCCGTAGTAGTTCATGATGCCGACCTTGATGAAGTTGTACCGGTCCTTGTACCGGTAGATCAGCTCGGCATCGTTGAAGTAGTTGTCCTGCTTGTTGTACTTGATGTCGGTCGACAGCGTGAAGTTCGTGTACGCTGCGTTCGTGAAGATCAGCAGGTTGTCCGAGTTCCCGCTGCGCCACGCGCGCAACGCCTTGCCGGTCGACACCATGCCCAGCGTGAAGCCAAGGTCATACTGCCCCTCGGTCGTCCACGTCGAACCCGTGTTCACCGTCACCACGTCGCAGTCGTTCGTGCCGCCCCAGCTGTAGAGGCCGTAGCTGCCCAGCGTGTTCTGGCGCGCCACGTAATAGGCCCCTGTCCGACCCAGGTTCTTCACTTCGAAGAAGTACTGGGTGTTCGCGATGATCGGAACGGCTGTCGCGAACGGGAACCGCACCCAGGCGTTGCCCGTGCCCACCGACGCCCTCGCCACGCGCGACGTCGCGACCTGCACCTTGTCCGACCACCGGCGCACAGTCATCAACACATCCCCCGTGGCCGTTGACTGCCTCTTCATCCACAAGGTGATGTTCGAGATGCTGCAGGACGCCGTCGGCAGGAACCGCTGCCCGTACAGGACGTTGTTGCTGACGTTCAGCCACGACACGGATGCGTACGGCTGCACGAAGGACGACCCGTCCGTGTACTGGATGCGGAACGACGGATCGTACTTCGTCGACACCCACACCGAGCCGTTGTTCGTGGACCACAGCACGTCGCGGCCGTTCAGCGAAGGCGTTACGTACTGCAGGGTCACGCCGTTCGTCCGATCGATCGTCCCCGACACATAGGAGAACATGAGATGGTAGTAGGTCCCCGCGCTCCACGCGTAGTTCGGCATGTCGATCGTTTCCCAGTGCGCCGCATTCGTCGCGACCGTGATGTTCGTCGACACGATCGGAACGCCCACCGGAATCCCCGCGTTATCCGCGTAGAAGGCAACCTGGTAGACGGGGCTGGTGCCCGCCTTGCTCGCGTAGACGAACACCTTGTCGACCGTCTTCGACGCGTCCGCCTTGATGCGGAAGCTCAGGCGGCGGAAGCCGCCCGTCAGGCCGAACGTTGTCTGGTTGCTGTAGGACAGCATGCTCCCCCAGGTGGCGGGCGTGCCCGAGCTGTCCTCCACCGTCCAGTTGCCGCAGCCGGCCATCCGCTTCCAGCCGTTTGTGGACCCGGCGGCGTCGAACTTGTTCGTCACCTTCCCGGCAACCATCACGTTGTCGAACATGACGTCGAGGAGGTTGCCGGAGA
>CAYQYB010000204.1:0-5113 GCA_964421535.1 uncultured Verrucomicrobiota bacterium
GATCCGGTCGCTCAGGCTCATCGCCTCGCCCTGGTCGTGCGTCACGTACACGGACCTGATGCCGACCTCGTCGTGGATCGGGTCCAGCTCGATCAGCATCCGCTGGCGGAGCTTCAGGTCGAGCGCGGCGAGCGGCTCGTCGAGCAGGAGCACCTGCGGCTTGTTGATCAGGGCGCGCGCGATGGCGACGCGCTGCTTCTGGCCGCCGCTGAGCTGGTCGGGCCGCTTGTGCGCCTGGTCCTTCATCTGGATCAGCGCCAGCATCTTGTCGACCTCTTCGGCGATCTCGGCCCTGGGACGGCGCGCGATCTGCAGGCCGAACGCGATGTTCTGCCAGACGGTCATGTGCGGAAACAGCGCGTAGCTCTGGAAGATGGTGTTGACCTTGCGGTGGTTGGGCGGCAGGTCGGTGATGTCCTGCCCGTCGAGGATCACGCGGCCGGTGTCGGGGTATTCGAACCCGGCGAGGATGCGCAGGAGGGTCGTCTTGCCGCAGCCGCTCGGGCCGAGAAGCGAGAAGAACTCGCCCTTCTTGATGGACAGCGAAACGTGGTCTACCGCGCGGACTTTCCCGAAGTGCTTGGAGACGTCCTTGAATTCAAGAAAATCGCTCACATCAACAAATCTCCCGCGTCAACGACTGCGCGAAAACGTGTGCCTGTGCCTCATCGCTGATATTAGGACAAAGATTCCGGGACGCAAGCAGGAGTAAGCCAAAAAAGCGTCAGCGCGGCGAGGGATCGATCGCACGCGCGCGTCGGACGCGGCGGTCGATGGACGGATGGCTGTGCAGGAGGAACTCGATCCACGGCGCCGGATTCCGATCGGCCAGGTTCTGGGCCGCCAGCTTCTCCAGCGCGCTGACCAGCGCGCCGGACGAGCCCAGCGTCTCGACCGCGTAGGCATCCGCCGCGTACTCGCGCCGCCGCGAATACGCGTTGGAGACCGGCATGGTAACCAGCGAGAACACGATCAGGCAGAAGACGAAGATCGGGAACGAGCCGATGTCGTCCGGGCCGGCAAAACCGAACTTCGCCACCAGCGTCTGAAGAAAAAGATGCGCCAGGTAGAACCCGGCCGCCGCCAGCGCGCTTCCGACGACGATCAGACGGGCCATGTCGCGGTTCCTGTAGTGGCCGACCTCGTGCGCCAGCACGGCAATGATCTCGTCCTGCGAGTAGTCCTTGAGAATCGTATCGCCGAGGATGATCCGACGGCTCCGGCCGAGGCCGGCGAGGGCCGCGTTGCCGGCGTTGGTCTTCTCTTCGAGGCCCCACTGGAACACGCCGACGACTTTGAGCCCGGCCTTCTCGACGAAATCCTTCACGGCGTCCGTCAGGGACGGGTTGTCGATGGGATCGAACTTGTGGAACAGCGGCATGATGACCACAGGCGCGATGGCCGCCAGCACCACGACGAACAGCACGTAGAAGAACGTCGCCCAGATCCACCACAGGACGGGGGCATACCGCAGGAAAGCGTAGATCACCTCGAAGAAGGCCGTCGCAAGAACCAGCTCGATCGCGAGAGCTTTCAGGTAGTCGACGAACCATCCCTCGAGCTCCTGGTTCGACATCCCGTACCGGCGCTCGACCACATGCTCGCTGTACAGGCTGAGCGGGAACATCAGCGCGGCGAACCCGAAGATGGTGATCACCGTGTACAGCCCGTTGACCACGGGCCACAGCGTGCCGAACCGGTTCCGCAGCCCCTCGGCGAGATACACCGACGCGCCGCTGAGAAGGTAAACGGCAAGAACGAGGACCGTCAGGAGAATCCGGACAAGAAACAGGCGGTTGTGGACCTGCTCGTATTCCCGCGCCCGCTCCTCGGGAGTCGGGTCGAGCACCGGCTCTGGCGTGTTCGGGTCAGCCATGGACTACCTGTTAGAGACTGTCCGAGAGACCCAGGATGACCAGCAGGCGGTCGAGGTCGTCGTTCGAGTAGTAGTCGATCTCGACCGTGCCTTTGACTTTCTTGCCGTTCGCAAGCGTCTTGCAGGGCGAGATCCGAACGCTGGTGCCGAAGTGCTGGTGCATCTTGTCGGAAAGATGCTTGAGGTGCGTCTCCGGTATATCCGATTTTTCCGCGCGCGGCTTCTTGGCGCCTTTCAACAGGCGGTGCACGATGTGCTCCACCGTGCGGACGGACATCCCCTCTTCCACCGCCCGAACCGCGAGCAGCTCCTGCTCCTTCGGAATCTCCAATCCAAGAATCGCCTTCGCGTGGCCCGGCGTCAGCAGCTTCTCCGCCACGAGACGCTTCACCTTGTCCGGCAAATCCAGCAGGCGCAGTGCGTTCGCCACCGTCGCGCGCGCCTTGCCGACGCGTTGGGAAATCTGCTCCTGCGTCATCTCGAACTTGTCGGCCAGAACGCGATAGCCTTCGGCTTCCTCGATGAGATTCAGGTCTTCGCGCTGCAGGTTTTCGATGAGGGCCAGTTCCAGCGCCTCCCGGTCGGAGACGTCCATGATGATGACCGGCACCTGCTTGAGCTCCGCATTCTGCGACGCGCGAAGCCGCCGTTCGCCCGCGATCAGCTCGTACCTGTCTTCGACGCGCCGGACCAGGAGAGGCTCTAGGACGCCGCGCTCGCGGACGGAAAGGGAAAGCTCCTCGAGCGCCTCGGGCGCGATGTTCTTCCGCGGCTGCCACGGGCTCTTGTGAACCTTCTCGATGGGAACCTGGACGATCCCGCCCTTCGTCTCGGCAACGGGAGCCGGGGCCGGCGCAGGCACGGAATCCTTGATCAACGCGCCGAGCCCGCGGCCCAAACCTATGTGTTTCGCACCCATGTGTGGGTATAAGGCTTAATAAGAAACCTCCCAGAAAACAATCACTAATCTACGTCCTCGTCCTCCTCCTCGTTCTCGTCCTCGACACCCGGCACGACCGAGGACGAGGACGACGACGAGGACGATTTGTGTTACAGTGCCCCCATGATCCGCAACATCCTCTTCGACATCGGCACGGTCCTCCTCCACATCAACTACGCCCCTGCGCTCGCGCTGGCGCACAAATACTGCGACCCGGCCAAACTCGACGCCCTGCGCCGGTTCTTCACCTTCGAGGACCGCGACCCGATGATCCGGGAGTATGAAATCGGCGCGATCTCGACGGAGGAGTTCTTCCGCCACTTCGCCGAGGTCACAGGATTCTCAGGCACCCTGGATCAGTTCGTCACGACGTATCAGGACATGCTGTCGGAGAACAAGCCGATGATCGAGTTCGCCCGCGAACTGTCCCGGATGTACAACGTTTACCTCGTGACCAACGCGGGCGCGCTCCACACGCCCAACATCTACGAGCAGTTCCCGTCGCTGCGCTTCTTCAAGGACGAAGCCTCCTCGTGCTACCTCGGCGCCGTGAAGCCCGATGCCGCGTACTACCAGAGAGCCCTCGCCAAGTTCGGCGTCACGCCCGACACCTGCCTGCTCGTCGACGACCGCCCGGAGAACGTCGCCGGCGCGGAAACGTTCGGCATCCGGGCCATCCTCTACACCACCGCGGACGCGACAATCGCGGCCGTCCGGGCGGCGCTCTTGACATAGCTATGTTACTTGGCTATGTTAGCTATGTATGAATGTTAAGATTGCCGACCTGAAGAACAACCTCAGCCGATATCTGGCGAAGGTTCGCGCCACAGGCGAAACGATTATTGTGTGCGATCGCGATGAGCCCATCGCGTCCCTCTCCCCCATCCAGCAGGACGAGGATTCGGAGTGGCGGCGCCATCGCGAGGAATGTCTGGCGCGCGCCAAAAAGATCGGGCTGAAGATCGAGATCCCGCTCACTCGACCGGACCGCAGCAAGAAGCCAAGAATCGAGCCTCGCATCGCTCCTGACGGCAGAACCGACATCCACACCATCGATCTCGTGCGCAAGGGGCGGGATTACTGATGAATCTTTTTTGGGATACAAGCGCGATCCTCGCCATGGCCCTTGCAGAACGCTACACCGGGATGGCGCAACAGGCTTGGGGTATATCCGACAGCGACTTCGCGTGGCGATGGATGAGGGTCGAAGCAGAAGGCGCCATGGCCCGGCGAAACGCCAATCGATTCGACTGGGAGTCATTGCAGAAGATACTCGGGGCCATCGACTTTCTCGACCTCTCGATTCAGGACATCACCGGTATATGCGCGGCAAATCGCATATGGCGACTTCGCGCCGCTGATGCAGGTCATCTGTATTGTTTTCACCAAGCATTATCTGTTCTGCCCGACATTCAACTCGTCTGCTTCGATGACGAGATGGTAACGGTTGCGCGAAACGAAGGATTCCGCCTTTGGCGACCTCCGGAAGAAGATGCAGCCTCTCTGGCCCTCGTCCGCGAGACCCGCTCGTCCTACGGCCGGAAGCGCAAACGCGCGGCGCATGTTTAGGCTTGCCCACCCGCCGTTTCGCCGCTAGATTCCCACCCACTTTGGGCGGCTTAAAGCCCTGATTCAACGCGGAGAAATGATCATGACACGCAACAAGCAACTGCTCGACTGGGTGAACGAAGTCGCCGCCCTTTGCACGCCGGACCAAATCCACTGGTGCGACGGCTCGCAGAAGGAATATGACTCCCTTTGCGACCTCATGGTCAAGACCGGCGCGGCCGTCCGGCTGGACCCCGCGCGCCGGCCCGGCAGTCTCCTCTTCCGCTCCGACGCGAGCGACGTGGCTCGCGCCGAGGAGCGCACCTTCATCTGCGCGAAGACGCGCGAGGACGCCGGCCCCACCAACAACTGGATGGACCCGACCGAGATGAAGGCGCTGATGACCAAGTCCTACCGCGGCTGTATGAAGGGCCGCACGCTCTACGTCATCCCGTACAGCATGGGGCCCATCGGCAGTCCGATCGCGAAGATCGGCGTGGAGATCACCGATTCGCCGTATGTCGTCGTCAACATGCACATCATGACCCGCGTCGGCACCCAGGTCCTCGAGTCGCTCGGGCCCGACGGCGAATTCGTCAGGGCGCTGCATTCCGTCGGCGCGCCGCTGCAGCCGGGGCAGAAGGACGTGCCGTGGCCCTGCAACCCCGACGTCCAGCAGAAGTTCATCACGCACTTCCCGGAGACGCGCGAGATCTGGTCCTACGGCTCGGGCTACGGCGGCAACGCCC
>CAYQYB010000205.1:0-5063 GCA_964421535.1 uncultured Verrucomicrobiota bacterium
CTTCGCGACTACCTCTACATTCCCCTGGGCGGAAACCGCAACGGCCCGGTCCGGACCTACATCAACCTGTTCCTCACGATGCTGCTGGGCGGGCTGTGGCACGGGGCGAACTGGACGTTCGTGATCTGGGGTGCGTACCACGGGGTTCTCCTGGCTTTCGAGCGGCTGATGGGCAAGCGCGGCCTGGCGCGCGGCCCCGTGTTTCTCCAGCGCGCGGTGACTTTTCTCCTGGTGCTTTTCGGATGGGTCCTGTTCCGGTGCAGCACGCTGGGGCAGGCGCGGGCGATGTTTGCGGGTTTGTTTGGGTTGAACGGCGCGGGGCTGGCGATCGTGCCGTGGTTCGAGGGCTTCTGCCTCCCGGCGGCCATGCTGGCCGTGACGGCGGCGATTGCCTGGGGATTCAGGAACACGTGGGAGATCCGCTGGCGGATGGGGTTCTGGCTGGCCGTCGCCTTGGGCGCGCTGTTCGTCGCTTGCGTGGGTGTGATCCTGGTGAATTCGAGTTCGCCGTTCCTGTATTTCCAGTTCTGAGGAAGCTATGGGCAAGAAACTGATGCTGGCCGCGATCGTGATTGCCGCGACCCTGCTCGCCGCCGAGGGGTTGATCCGCCTCTTGCGGCCGCTCCCGCCGTTCAGCTCGTTCCGGTACGAAGGGGCGGTCTTCGCGCGAAGCGTCCTGGCGCGGCAGGCCCTTGTCGCGCGGGACGGCGACGTGACCTATCCGGTCAACAGCCACGGCTATCGCGGCAAGGAGTTCGAGTTCGAGAAGCCGGCCGGCGTCGTGCGCGTGATCGTCTACGGGGGATCATCCGTGTTCGACCTGGCGGCGCCGGACCACGGCGACTGGCCGGCGCTCGTGGAGACGATCCTCCACAGCAACGGGCTCGCGCAGGTCGAGGTGATCAACGCGGGAATACCCGGGCACGCCACGTTCGACGCGTTCGGACGCTTCTATGCCGAGGGGCATCTGCTCCGGCCGGACTACGTGGTTCTCTACTAGGCCTGGAACGACATCAAGTGCTTCCGTGAAAAGGATCCTCTCCTGCGCGTCGTGCGCCCCTACGAGAAGGACCCGAGGGCCAGGACCTACGGATGGCTCGACGGGCTTCTCAGCCGGCACTCCCAGATCTACTACAGGCTGAAGGTCGCGTATTTCGACTGGAAGTTCCGGATCGGCAAGGAAGGCGCGACGCCGCGGGACGAGGCAGATGCAGAGGTCCAGGATGCCGCCCTCCGCCAGTACAAGCTCAACGTCGAACTCTTCACGGACTGCGCGCGCGACGTCGGCGCCGTGCCGGTCCTGGTCACGGAAGGCCGCCTCGTGTCGCGGGACAATTCGGAGGATGAGCGGAAGCGGATTCCTTACCGTTACGTGCAGTTCGACCACGAAACGCTGTGCGAAGCGTTTGACGACGCCGACCGCATCATGAAGGACGTGGCGCATTCGAAAAACGTTCCCCTGGTGGACGCGGCGAAGGAACTGTCCGGATGCCGGGAGTGCTTCTACGATCACGTGCACACCACGGCCGAAGGTTCGCAGCGGCTCGCGCAACTTGTCGCCAAACAACTGGAGCGTCTGATTCGTGAACGTTGAACCGACAACCCAAGCGGTCAGCCGCCGCGGCGCCCTCTGGGTGGTGCTCTGCGTCGGTCTGCTGTGGACCGCCATGGTCGCGGCGGACTGGTGGATGCGCTTCACCTGGTATCGCTGGCAGGTGACTTTGGTTTCGAAGCCCGCGAGCGAGGAGGGGCCGGATGCGCCGCTGGCCCGGCGCGAGACGGGCGAGGCGCGCGGCGGCGACCTGACCAGCCTTCTCGGCATCCCCTCGGTGGCGCGCCCGTTCGAACAGGCGCGGCCCGCCTTTCTCGACTTGAGCGACGAGTACGGCTTCCGGAATGCGCCGCCGGTCACAAACCGCTGGTTCCCGATCGTCGCGGTCGGCGACAGCTTCATGGTTTCGGGCGCCACGATCACCAACATGTTCAATACCTGCCTGTCGCGAGTCAGCGGCCGGGACGTGTACTGCTACGGCTGGGCAGGCCGCGGCACGCTGTTCACCGTGGTGCGGTTTCTCGGGGACGAGCGTTTTGCCGGAAGCCCGCCCCGCGTTATGGTCTGGGGCCTGCTGGAGCGCGAGATCGGCGGCGCCATGCTTTCCGATCTTGTGAACCGCCTGAAGCGGATCGACGAGCAACCCGCGGCGGGCGCGAGCCGCGAGGCGGCGAGCTTCAACTGGAGCGCGTTGGCGCCGAAGAGCATTCAGAAGTCGTGGCCGTCGTCGTCGATGATCGCCCAGGCTTCCCGCAAGGCGTGGAACCGGATCCGGTATTACGTCTTCGGGCAGATCACGCCCGATGTCGCGATCGCCACGGCCCCTGTCGGCGGCCAGCCTGTGCTGTTCTACACGTGGTCCGTCGATGCGATGAAGTGGACGCCGGACGAACGCAAGCCGGGCAAGGTCGTGGACACGCTGAAGTTCCTGGATACTTTCTGCGCCGCCCGCGGGATCGCGCTGGTTGTCATGCTCATCCCCGACAAGGAGCAGGTGTACCGGGAACTTCTGCCGCCGGAGTTCAACACGCCCGAGAGCCCGATTCCCGAGTCGACGCTGATCGCCATCGAGCAGGGCCTGCGCCGCGAGGGCGTGCATGTCGTGAATCTCCTGGGGCCGTTCCGGGAAAGGGCGGGAAAGGGCGAGTTGCTCTACTGGGCCGACGACACGCACTGGAACTCGGAGGGGATCGATCTCGCGGCGCAGCTGGTTTGGAAGGAGATATCGTCGGCCGGGCTTCTCGATTCGCAATGAACCGTTCACCGAAGATCCTCCACCTGGTCTGGAACCTGATCCGCGGCGGCACGGAGGGACAGTGCGCGCGGATGTCCATCGAACTGGCCCGGCGCAAGTTCGTGTCGCGGGTGGCGGTGTTCCGCCACGAGGGGCATTTTCTCGAAAGCATCGAGCGCGAGTGCGGCCCCGTCTTCGATATCGGGATCCGGCGCTTGGTTTCCCCTCATACGGCGGCCATGATCCTGCGCCTGAAGAATTACATCCTCTGCGATGAGTTCGACGTGGTCCACTGCTGGGACGCCGACGCGGCGATCTTCGGCTCGGTCGCGAGCCGCCTGGCGGGGGTTCCCTACATCACGAGCCGGCGCGATCTCGGGCAGATCTACCCGCGGCACAAGCTGTGGCTGATGCGCCGCGCGGACCGGGGCGCGCACGCGGTGGTGGTCAATGCCGAGGCGATCCGCGGGCACGTGCGCTCCGCCGGCGTGCCGTCGGGCCGGATTCATCTCGTCCCCAATCTCTTCGATATGGCGGAATTCTCGGACTCCGCGGGCCTGCCGTTCCCGCTGGCCGGCGGCCTGCCGCCGGGCCGGCTGATCGGGCACGTGGCAAGGCTCGACCCGGAAAAAGATGTTGCCACCTTCCTGCAGGCCGCCGCGGTCGTTCTGTCCCGGCGGCTGGACGCGGGCTTCGTCGTGGCCGGCCGAGGGCCGGAGCGGGGGAAGCTGGAACAGCTGGCGGCGGCCCTCGGCATCGCATCCCGCACGGCGTTCCTCGGGGACGTGACGGAAGTCCCGTCGCTGCTGAAACACCTGTACGCCGGTGCGCTTGTTCCGAAGGCGAACGAGGGGCTGTCGAACAGCATTCTGGAGTACATGGCCGCGGGCCTCCCCGTGGTGGCGACGGACTGCGGGGGCAACCGGGAACTGGTGAAGGACGGCGAGACGGGCTTCCTGGTCCGGCCCGGCGATTCCGAGGCGGCCGCCGCGGCGATCGAGCGGCTTCTTTCGGATCCGGAACTGGCGGAGCGCATGGGCGCTCTCGGGCGCGCGGCGGTCGCCGAGAAACATTCGCCGGAGACGGTTGTCAATCGGATGCTCGAGTTGTACAAAGCGTGCTGACATGAACAGCCCGAAACCTTTGGATCATCACGGCCTGCGGATCGGCGTCTTCGTGGTCGCGTACAACGCGGACCGGATGATCAACGAAACGCTGAGCCGCATTCCCGAAGAGGTCTGGAGCGCGATCGAGGTGCTGTTCGTCATCGACGACTGCAGCCGCGACCAGACCGTCGAGCGCGTTCTCGCGTTCGGGCGGCACCGCGACAAGATCGTCGTTCTCAGGAACCGGGTGAGCCGGCAGTACGGCGGGGACCAGAAGATCGGCTTCCAGTACGCCCTCGATCACCGCCTCGACGCCGTGGTCCTGCTTCACGCGGACGGGAAGTTCGCCCCCGAGTGCCTGCCGGACATGCTGCGCCCCATCGCGTCCGGCGAGGCCGACGTGGTGATCGGGTCCCGAATGCTGGAGAGGGGAAAGGCTGTCGAGGCCGGCATGCCGCGCTACAAGTATTGGGGCAACATCGCCCTCACGCGCACCCAGAACGCGTTGAGCGGAATGAGGCTCAGCGAATTTCATTCGGGCTACCGCGCCTATCGCATGTCGTTCCTGTCCGGCGTTCCCTTCTGGGAGAACACGGACGACTGGCATTTCGACACGCAGATCCTCCTGCAGGCGCGGCAGGCCGGGGCGCGTGTCGTCGAAGTGCCGACGCCGACGTTCTACAGCGAGGAGATCGGGAGCCTGCGCGGGATCGGCTACGGCATCAACTGCCTGATCTCGTCGATCGTGTTCGTCCTGCACCGGCGGGGAATTCTGTACAGCCGGAACTTCGATCTCGCGATCCGCGGGCGCAGGTACTTCGAGAAGTTCAACGACCACGCGTCGAGCCACTCGCGCATCTGGGGCTGGCTGCGGAACCACGGCGTCAGCGGGAAGACGGTTCTCGAACTGGGGGTGGGGGACGCGTCGCTCACCCGGCGGCTGGCGGAGGCCGGGGCCGTCGTCGACGGGATGGAAATCGACAGCCTGTCCGCGGAGCTTGCGCGCAAGGGCCTTCCCATGGCCTCCGTCGGCATCGTCGGGACGGCGGCCTTTCCGCACAACGTGTACACGCAGTTCGAGGCGGGCTTCTCGGGCTGCCGCCTCGTCGACATCACCGACGAGTACGAGCGCCTGCGCGCGCTGAAGTCCCCCTGGGAGATCGGCAATATC
>CAYQYB010000206.1:0-5051 GCA_964421535.1 uncultured Verrucomicrobiota bacterium
GTCCGGCAGCGCGGGCACCAGTTGATGATGTACTTGCCGCGGTAGATCAGTTTCTTTTCATAGAGCCGGATGAACACTTCGGAGACAGCGTTGCTGAGCCCCTCGTCCATCGTGAACCGCTCGCGCTGCCAGTCGCACGAGGCACCGAGCTTCTTGAGCTGGTTGATGATCGTCGCGCCGTATTTCTCGCGCCACGTCCACACGCGGGCGACAAACGCGTCACGTCCGAGATCGTCGCGCTTCTTTCCCTCCTTCTTCAGCTCGCGCTCGACCACGTTCTGCGTGGCGATGCCTGCATGATCCGTGCCCGGCACCCAGACCGCGTTGCGGCCCTGCATCCGGCGCCAACGCACCAGCACATCCTGGATGGAGTTGTTGAGGGCGTGCCCCATATGGAGAATGCCCGTGACGTTCGGCGGCGGGATGACGATGCAGTACGGCTCGCCGCCCTTCGAGGCGTCGCCGTGAAACAGACCCTTCTCCAGGGAGTAGTTGAACCACTTGTCTTCGATGGATTTCGGATCGTAGGTTTTCGGTAGCTCAGACATCGGAACTCTCCATGGAAACGCCGAACGTCGAACGTCCAACGCCGAACGCCGAAGTGGCGCTGGCCGGGACTGTGTCGTAAGCAGCGTCATTCACTTCTCTTGCCATTCCCTTCTGTGCTGTTCGAACGCTGGCAACGAAGATCCGGACGAGTTCATCCGACTCCTTCATCAGCGCATCGATAGCGGCAACATCATCGGCAAGAGGCACCTTCAGAATCAACCGCAGAGCGCGACGCGACTCCCGCAGTTCCTTCAGGCAAACGCGCAGTTTATGAATAAAATCGCTGCGTGATTCTGCTGCCTCAGCTTCCCCGTGATTAAGGAATGGCGAAGTCCCGGAGCGCAGCAACTGGTTGCCGATATGTGCGCCCGCGGGTGATTTCCGAAGTCTCTCGGTCACCCGGATGATGGCGGCGGCGTATTCCAACAGCCTCTCTTCCAGATCATAACTTCGACGTTCGGCGTTCAGCGTTGAGCGTTCGGCGTTCACTTCTTCTTTCTCTCTTCTTCGTCCAGGAACAGTTTGTACTCCACGCTGTCGACCAGCGCTTCCCACGAGGCTTCGATGATGTTCGTCGAAACGCCGACCGTGCCCCAGGTCTTTGCACCGTCGCTCGACTCGATGATGACGCGGGTCTTCGCGGCCGTCGCTTCCTCGGGATCGAGGATGCGAACGCGGTAATCCGTGAGGAACACTTCCTTGATGTCCGGGTAAAACCGGGTCAGCGCCTGCCGCAGCGCGCTGTTCAGCGCGTCCACAGGGCCGTCGCCCTCGCCCACCATCAGCTCCGTCTCGCCCTTCACCGAGAGCTTGATCGTGGCTTCGGTGATGCACGGTTCGTCCTTGTGTCTCTTCTCGACGATGACGCGGAATCCCTCCAAATCGAAGAACGGCTTGTGGGCCTTGAGCACCTTCTGGATCAGCATCTTGAACGACGCCTCGGCCGCCTCGAACTCGTAGCCGTCCTTTTCCAGCCGCTCGAGTTCGTGAAGAATCTGTTTCACTTCAGGCGACGACTTGTCGAGCGCCACACCCATCTCGACCGCCTTGAGGAACACGTTGCTGGCGCCGGAAAGTTCCGACACCAGAATCCGCCGCTCGTTGCCGACCGACTCGGGCTCGATGTGCTCGAAGCTCTTCGTGGCCTTGCGCACGGCATCCACGTGCATGCCGGCCTTGTGCGCGAACGCGCTCTCTCCGACGTACGGGGATTTGCGGTCCGGCCGCATGTTGGCCATCTCGTCGACAAACATGGAAACATCCTTCAGATGCTTGAGACTGTCCTTCTTTAGGCAATCATGCCCCATCTTCAACATCAGGGCCGGGATGATCGAGCAGAGGTTCGCGTTGCCGCAACGCTCTCCGTAGCCGTTAATCGTGCCCTGGACCTGACTCGCGCCAGCGAGCACGGCCGCCAGCGAATTCGCGACACCAAGCTCGCTGTCGTTGTGCGTGTGAATTCCGACCGACGGCCCGAACTGCTTGATAACCTCTTCCGTGATCTTCTGCACCTCGTGAGGAAGCGTGCCTCCGTTCGTATCGCAGAGGACCAGCATGTCGGCACCGGCATCTTTCGCGGCCTTCAGAGTCGAAAGCGCGTGCTCCGGGCTGTCCTTGTAGCCGTCAAAAAAATGCTCCGCGTCGTAGATCACTTCCTTCTTGTGCTGCTTCAGGAAGCGCACCGTGTCGGCGATCATCGCGCGGTTCTCGTCCTCCGAGACGCGCAGGACCTCCTTCACATGGAACCGCCAGCTCTTGCCGAAAATCGTGACCACCGGCGTGTCAGCCTCGAGCAACGCCTTCGTGCCGGCATCTTCCGCCACGGGCGTATTCGCGCGGCGCGTGCTGCCGAAGGCCGCGACCTTCGCGTGCGTTAGATTCTCCTTCTTGATGTCCTTGAAGAAGGCCATGTCCTTCGGGTTGGACGCGGCGTACCCGCCTTCGATGTAATCCACGCCAAACTCGTCCAGCCGCTTGGCAACACGAATCTTGGCGGCGCTGGAAAAGGAAATGCCTTCGCCCTGCGCTCCATCGCGCAACGTCGTGTCGTAGATGGCTATCCGTTTTGTCATGGCGTCTCTCCTTGGAAGAAGGCGTGATAAAGAGCTTTCACCGCCCTCTTCCGATCCACTTCCTTCACTCCGAACATCATGCTGATTTCGGACGAGCCCTGGTTCATCATCTCGATGTTCACGCCGCCTTCGGCGAACGCGTGGGTCGCCTTCGCGGCGAGGCCGACGGTGTATCGCATGCCCTCGCCCACGACCATGATCAGCGCGAGCCCGCGCTCCACCTCGATGTCGTCGGCGTTCAGCTCTTTCTGGATCCTGCCCACCACGTGCTTCTCCTTCGCGTCCGTCAGTTGGTCGTTGCGGAGGATCACGCTGGTGTTGTCGATGCCGGAAGGCGCGTGTTCATACGACAGGCCTTCCTCCTCCAGAATCTGGAGCAGACGCCGGCCGAACCCGATTTCCCGGTTCATCAAATACTTGCTCAGGAAAAGAGTGCAGAACCCGTCGCTGCTGGAGATGCCGACCACCCCGCCGGCAGTATACGGCCGGTCCGGCACGATCATCGTGCCGTGCGCCGACGGACGGTTCGTGTTCTTGATGCAGATCGGCACGCCGGCTTTCACGGCCGGCACAACCGCCTCGTCGTGAAATACGCCGAAGCCCGCATAGGACAATTCCCGCATCTCCCGGTAGGTCAGCAGTTCGATCGCCTTGGCCTCGGGGATGATCCGCGGATCGACCGCGTACACCGAGTCCACATCCGTAAAATTCTCGTACACGTCCGCCTTCACGGCGGCCGCGAGGATCGCGCCAGTGATGTCCGACCCGCCGCGCGGGAAGGTGACCACCTTGCCCTTTTTCGTGTAGCCGAAAAACCCGGGGAAAATCACGACACCCTTCCGGTCGCACAGCTTCGCCAGCTTCGGATACGACTCATCCAGCACCTGCGCGTTGCCCGGCTCGTCGCTCAACAGCATGCCGGCGTCGCGCGGGCTGACGTACTCCGCCTTCAACCCCTTCGCGGTGAACGCCGCCGCGACGAAGCGCGCGCTGTAGTCCTCGCCCGCGGCCTTGATGCTGTCCGTGAACAGAGCGGCGTGCTTGTGGTCGCCCGCTAGCCGCTCGCGCAGGTCCTTCTCAATTTCCGAGAGCAAGTGAAGAGGAAGGCTCAGCTCCTTCTGAATATCTGCAAACCGCGCGACGACGCGGCCGAGTTCCTCGTCGGCCTTGCCGTTCTTGAGCATCGCCTGCGCGCACGAGATCAGAAGGTCGGTGACCTTGATATCTTCTTTCGAGCGTTTGCCCGGGGCGGAGACGACGATGATGCGGCGGTCGGGATCCGCCTTCGCGATCTCGAACACCTTCATGATCTGGCTGGCGTCAGCCAGGGAGGTACCGCCGAATTTGGAGACTTTCATATTGATCGACTTTCTATGCTGAAATCTGAAACTTGAAACTGGAAACTTGGGGCACTTTGGACACAAACAGTTTGAACGCCCGGCCACCCCCAGTTTCGAGTTTCAAGTTTCGTTCTTCACCCGAAATCCTCAATTCTCAACCTCACCGTCGGCGCGCCGACGACATCCAGCGCGTCGATTGTCTTCAGCGCCGCGCGGAACCCGCTCTCCTTGGCCTGGTGCGTGACGACGATCACCGGAACATGCCTGCCCGAGCGCGCCTCCTTCTGCATCACGGAGGCGATGCTCACGCCGTTCTTCCCCAGCACCTGCGCGACCTTTGCGAGAACGCCGGGCTTGTCGAGCAGCGACAGCCGCAGGTAGTACCGCGCGTCGATGTCGCCGATCGGGCGGATGTTCCGGCTCCCGTCGACGCCGTTCTTGACAAACGCCGGCGGCAGCGACTTCAGCCCGCTCTGCAGGTCGCGCGCGACATCGACGAGATCGCTCAGCACGGCGCTCGAGGTCGCCGCGCGGCCGGCGCCGCGGCCGTAGTACATGGTGTCGCCCACGATATCGCCGGACACCCACACCGCGTTGAACACGCCGTTCACCGATGCCAGCATGTGGCCGTGCGGGACGAGGGTCGGGTGGACGCGGACTTCGACTTCCTTGCCGACGCGCTTGATGATGGCCAGCAACTTGATGCGGTAGCCCAGTTCCGCCGCGTTGGCGATATCCACCTGCTCCAGCCCGCGGATGCCCTCGATGTGAACCGACTTCATGGGCACGGGGAATCCGTAGGCCAGCGAGGCAAGCACGACCGCCTTGTGGGCGGTGTCGATCCCGTCGATGTCCAGACTCGGTTCGGCCTCGGCGTAGCCCGCGGCCTGCGCGGTTTCTTCCGCACCCTGCAGGATCTTTGCGAAGAATGGATTGGCGATGTCCGGCACGGTCACCAGGATCTTCCCGCTGCGCTGCGTCTTGAGCGTCCGGGCAATCGTATTGGGGACATAGCCCAGCGCGGCCGCCGCCTGCTCGATACGCTCGCGCGTGGCCGGCAGCACCTTCTCCGGGCGCGAGAGCGCGCGAG
>CAYQYB010000207.1:0-5015 GCA_964421535.1 uncultured Verrucomicrobiota bacterium
CGGAAGCCCGGGACATCAACGAGCGCGGCTGGATCGTCGGCTCGTCAAGCCTCACGAACGGCACGGAGCGGAACGCGTTCCTCTGGCGAGATGGCGTGATGACCAACCTGAACAACCTGATCCCGACGAACACCGGTTGGCACCTGACCGAGGCTCGCGCGATCAACGACAACGGCGAGATCACAGGCTACGGAACCATCTCCGGCAGGACGCACGGGTTCCTCCTTTCGTTCCCGCTGAGGATCGTCGGGTTCCACTCCTACGGCCCGCGCTACACCCTGGTGTGGACGAACGAACCGGACGAGGTGGTGACGCAGGAACTCGAGGACACCCAGGGCTTCGTCACGCATTGGACAACCGGCTGGAGCGAACGGGACACGGGCATGGTGTACACCCTCGAGGCCCGGGATTACCTGAGCTCGGACGCGTGGCTCTCCATCTCGCCAACCAGCCAATGGCCCACCGCCGAACTGCTCTGGACGAACGCGTGCGCGACGAACATCGCGGGCCGGCAGTATCGGGTCCGGGCTACCCCTCTCCCATCCCCTTGAAGAACGTGTAGCTGAACGTGCCGTCCGCTTCGGCCGTGCGGTAGAGATCGCGGATTCCTTTTGTCCACGTTGCCCGGTCGACCAGGCCTGCGCCGAGCGCCTCCTTCTCCACGCCTTCGACCATCGCGGTGAAGGTGTTCTTCGTGAAGCCCTCGACCATCCGGGGCCGGCTGGAATCGGCATAGACGACCCGCGGCGAGACCCGCACATTCCGGAAGCCGGCGGAAACGAGAAGCGGGTACAGCCGCCGGCCGATCAGCGAATCGCCGCCCATCTTCGCCTGCAGATCGACGAGGCACTGGATCGCGCGACGCGCCGCCGCACTGTCCGGATGGAAATAGGCCGAGCCGTGATCGCCTTCGATGACGGTCATCGAGCCGCCGGGCTTCAGAACCTCCTTGAGCTTTTTCAGCGCCGCGACCGGATCCGGTAAATGCTCCAGGACAAAACAGACGAAAACGTGGTCGAAACTTGCCGGGGCAAGCGGCAGGTTGAAAATATCCGCGCGTTTAAACTCCACATTCGTGAAACCCGCATCGGTCACGCGCTTCTTCGCCGCGGCCAGCGACTCGTCCGAGATGTCGATCGACGTGATGCGCGCCTTCGGGCTGTTCTTCGCCAGGATGACCGTCTGCGCCCCCACCCCGCAGCCGGCTTCGAGCACGCTGCTTCCCGGCGGGTATACGGTGTCGGAATGCAGCAGGTCTGTGAGCGTCGTTGCCTGGTCCATCAGCCGCGTTTCCTCGCGCGGATGATAGCCGTGGACGTAGTCGTGTTTGGTCATTTCCCTTCCCGGTAACGGAAGAACGTGCCCTTGTAGTTCCGTAGACGCAGATCACGGCCCTTGCGTTCAATAATGTATCCGGGGCCCACCGGCACTTTTCCGCCCCCGCCCGGCGCGTCGATCATGTACATCGGCACGGCGTAGCCGGTCGTGAAGCCGTGCAGCCGGCGGATGATCTCGATTCCCTTCCGGACCGGCGTGCGGAAATGCTCCGAGCCGGCAATCGCGTCGCACTGGTGCAGATAGTACGGCTTCACGCGGATCTTCAGCAGGCCGAGCATCAGGCGCTTGATGGTCTTCGCGTCGTCGTTCACGCCCTTGAGAAGGACGGTCTGGCTGCACATCGGGATGCCGGCGTCCGCCATCCGGCCGCAGGCCGTAGCGACCTCCGGCGTCAGTTCGTCGGGATGGGTGAAGTGGACGCTCATCCACAGCGGGTGATATTTCCTGAGCATCCGAACGAGCGCGGGTGTGATGCGTTGCGGCAGGACGGCCGGCACCTTGGTGCTGATCCGGATGATCTCGACGTGCTTGATGGCGCGCAACCGCCGAAGCAGCCACTCGAGTCGCCCATCGGAAAGAACGAGCGGCTCGCCGCCGGAGATCAGCACGTCGCGGATGGCGGGCGTCTTCCTGATGTACTCAAGCGCGCGCGACCACGACTTCACGTCCGATCTGATTTCACCGGATCCGACCACGCGCGCCCGCGTGCAGAACCGGCAGTAGACAGCACAGCGATCCGTCACGAGGAACAGCGCCTTGTCGGGATAGGTGTGCACGAGGCCCGGCACGGGCATGTGCGACTCCTCACCGAGCGGATCGTCGAGTTCGCCCGGAGAGCGTTTGAATTCCGCAAGGACCGGGATCACCGTCCGGCGGAGCGCGCGGCTTTTCCGGATCACGCTCGCGTAGTACGGGGTGATGCCGAGAGGCAAGCGGCAGCGGGCGATGGCTTCCCTCTCGTCGGCGGTCGGATTGAGAACGCGTTCGAGCCCTCGAACATCGCGGAGGCTGTTGCTCAACTGCGAATGCCAGTCGGAGAGAGAGCCCAAAGATACCTTTCGACCTTGGACCTTGGACTTTCGACTTTGGACGCTTCCCATCGCGCTCACTACTTCAACTCGAACGACTTTTCCGCCATCTGGGCGATGGACTGCCCGATGCTGATGGACGCGGTGGCGGCCGGCGACGGGGCGTTGAGCACGTGAATCATGCGGGCGGCTTCGACGATCCGAAAATCATCGGCGAGCGAACCGTCCGGTTCGACCGCCTGCGCGCGCACGCCGGCGCCGCCGGGGCGCAGATCGTGCTCGCGGAGTTCCGGCACCAGCTTCCGCAGCGCCTTGACGAAGGCCGGCTTGACGAACGACCGGTAGAACTCGCCCATCCCCATTTTCCAATGCTTGGAAAAAAGGGCCAGCGCGCCGCTGTAGGTGAAGGTTTCCCACGCGTCGCGCGCGGAAAAGCTGAACTTGTCGTAGCCCTCGCGCTTGAACGCCAGCACCGCGTTCGGCCCCGCCTCGACGCCGCCCTTGATCATCCTTGTGAAATGCACGCCGAGGAACGGGAACTGAGGGTCCGGCACGGGATAGACCAGGTTGCGGACCAGATTGCATTTCTCCGGCACCAGCTCGTAGTACTCGCCGCGGAACGGGATGATCATGAGGCCCGGCTCGACACCGCACATCCGGGCGACCCGGTCGGACTGCAGGCCCGCGCAGTTGATCAGGTTCCGCGAGCGGATGGTCCCCTGGACCGTTTCCACAGCCACCTCACGCCCGAACCGATGAACCGCCGTGACGCGCGCATTCGTATGGATTTCGCCGCCGGCCGAACGGACGATGCCGGCAAACGCCTCCGTGACGTGCGTGTAGTCCACGATGCCGGTCACCGGGACGAAGAGGCCCGCGATCCCCGCGACGTGCGGCTCGCGCTCCGAAATCTGGTTGGCATTCAGCCGCTCGATCCCCTCGATCCCGTTGGCCTTCCCCTTCTGCTCCAGGGCGTCGAGATGCAGGATCTCCTGCTCGGACGTGGCCACCACCATTTTCCCGCAGCGCTCGACGGCAATGCCGTGCTCGGCGCAGAAGCGGTACATGGCTCCACGGCCTGCGACGCAATTGTTCGCCTTCAGGGAGCCGGGCTTGTAGTAGAGGCCCGAATGAATGACCCCGCTGTTGTTCCCAGTCTGGTGCGCGGCCAGTTCGCTCTCCGCCTCCAGCACGACAATGGACCGGCCGGGCTTCGACACCAGCGCCATGGCGGTCGCAACACCGACGATTCCGCCGCCGATGATTGCCACGTCGTACGTTTTCTGAGAATCCAAGGGCATATTCCTGAGCTCTCCGATTGTCCCGCGCCCGGCGCCTCCGACCAAGAATATATACGATTACGATTTACGGGGCGAACTGGCAAGAAGGTTGTCGGAAAAACCCCACAAATGGCCGTAATTCTGTTGCCAATTGGCCCTGCATGCGTACACTTGCCGGATGATTCCGGACAAGCTCCATTTCGAGACGACGCACATCGAGGTTTCAGGCGCTGAAACCACGGTGGAGGCGGGTAATCTCGGGGAAACGCCCGCCGATGCCTTCGGCAAGGGCAGCCGTCAGCTCAACACAAATTACCAGGCGATCGTGGCGGCGCGCGCGATATACTACCCCGTTGCCTACCGGTTTCTGAACGAGCTCGGCCGCGGCCGGCAGGGCATCGTTTTCCAGGGCCTGCGCCAGGGCGCCCGCGGCTGCATGACGCGCCACGCGATCAAGCTCTTCGACCCCAGCATCTACCCGAACGCGAAGAAATACTGGACCGATATGGGCCGCATCGCCGCCCAGACCTCTAAGCTCCAGCTGGTCAAGAGCCCAAACCTCGTCGCCCCGGATATTTACGAGGAAAGCAACGGCGTCGGCTACATCCAGATGGAAGTGATCGACGGCGTCAGCCTGCGCTACCTCCTCGACGGCAAGCACCTCGAGCTGGCCAAGTCCCGCAGCACCAAGGAGGAGTGGGCGCGCTTCACCGACGCGATTTTCCGCATGGACAAGGGCCGCCTGCGCATCCAGCCCGGCGTGGCCCTGTACATCATGCGGCAGGTGCTCCGCGGCCTGGAAACGCTCCACGAGATGGGCTTCGTCCACAGCGACATCAAGCCCGCGAACATCATGATCGACCGCCTCGGCTACGTGAAGCTCGTGGACTACGGGCGCGCAGTCGTCGCCAACGAGAAGGTCACGATCCTCCTCGGCACGCCGCTGTTCATGGCTCCCGAGACGCACCGGCGCGAGCCCAGCCTCGTCCAGTCGGACATCTACAGCACAGGCCTGGTCGGCCTCGAGATGCTCCGCGGCGAGTCGCTGGTCGACCCCACGAAGATGAGCGAGATGGACCTTCTGAACTACAAGATGCGCCTGCCGCAGATGCTGCCGGACCTGCTCCCCGAATACGTCCGGCAGAACGCGCAATTTGTCGTTCTGCTGCAAAGATTTCTTGAGGCGGACCCCAAGAGACGCTATCCAAGCGCGGAAGAAGCAGAGGTCGGCAGCCAGGGTCTGCTGCTCGTGCACAAACAGCTTGCCCAGCTCGGCAAAGACACCGAGTATGGCCGCGAGCTGGAAAACTACCTGTCGAAGATCATCACGCCCCTTCCGGGGCCGGCTGACGCGCAGGAGATTTTCGCC
>CAYQYB010000208.1:0-4999 GCA_964421535.1 uncultured Verrucomicrobiota bacterium
CGCCTTCCCAAGGTGAAGGTGCACGTTCACCCGAAGAACCTCGGCTACGGCGGGAACCAGAAGACGTGCTACCGGCTGGCGCTCCAGGAAGGCGCGGACATCGTCATCATGGTCCACCCCGACTACCAGTACACCCCCAAGCTGATCCCGGCGATGGTCTCGATGATCGCCAACGATCTCTATCACTGCGTGCTGGGCTCTCGCATCCTCGGCGGATACTCGCTGAAGGGCGGCATGCCGGCCTGGAAATACATGTCCAACCGCCTGCTGACGCTGTTCTCCAACGTGCTGATGGGCGCGAAGCTGTCGGAGTACCACACCGGCTACCGCGCGTTCTCGCGCGAACTCCTGCAGAAGCTCGCGCTCGAGGGCAACTCGGACGATTTCGTTTTCGACAACCAGATGCTGGCGCAGATCCTCTGGCAGGGATACATGATCGCCGAAGTCAGCTGCCCGACGAAGTACTTCCCCGAAGCGTCCTCGATCAACTTCCGGCGCAGCGTAAAGTACGGGCTCGGGTGCGTTGCAACGGCAATCCGCTTCCGGCTGACCCGCCTCGGATGGATGCGCTGCAAGCTGTTCGAAGCGCCCGGATCCTGATGCGCCGTCACTTCGCGGGTTCAACGCGCTTGTACACCAGAAAAGTCGGCAGCGCCTTCGTCCAGGACTCGAGCCTCTCAACGCGCGCGAACCCCAACCGCGCTATCCGCTCGTCGTCATTCACGTACCAGTTCACTCCGTCGACGACGTAATCCGCCCGCTTCAACAGCGCGTCCGCCTCGTCCAGCGGCGTGCGCGACCCGATGCTCGACGCGGCAGGAAAGTAGTAGACGTTGACGTCCGACTGCATGCCCGCGAGCACGACACGATGCGACGCAATCCTCCCGGCCAGGCCTTTCAGGTCCGGGTTTTCGATCGTCACAAGACGTTGATAATCAGACCATTGCGACGACACAGCGGTCGCGAGGGCAACTCCGGCAACCGAGAGGATCAATGGCGAGCGACGGCCAACGGCATCGAGGGACAGCGCAACTCCGATGAACAGGCAGGGCACGGCGAAGAAGAAGAAACGGGGCGAGAAGCGCGCCCCCGGCACCAGGAGCCACACAACTCCCATCAGCAGCGGCATGCCGGCAGCCCACGCCAAGGCGCTCCGACCCCGCCACGCCGCGATCAACCCGGCGATGCCCAGGATGCCGAACACCGCGAACAGAGATCCGCCGGCCAAGTAGCGCGCGATCTCCGGCGCCGCGTCCTTCGCAAGCAGATGATCAACGCTCGAACGATGGAGCCCGTACTCCGCCATCTGCGGGAGGTGGAAGCCGAACAGCAACAGCGACAACGCGCCGACCCAGAGACACGGGAACAACGCGCCAAGATTCGCTGCCGACCGCGCGCGCCCTTCCCTGAGACATCGGTACAGGATCAGAAGGCCGTGGGCAAACGGAACGATGATCGAAAAAATCAGGAACCCGGCCGCCAGCAGAGAACACGCGACGTAGCCCGCCGCCACGCCGCGCCCGGGACGACGAAGCATTTCGGCGAAGAACATGCACGACAGGAACGAGAACAGAATCGCTCCCGCGTAACCGCGCGCCTCCGCTGAATGGACAATCAGCGTGAAATTCACGGCGAGAAGGAAAGCGACAATTCCCGCGGCGCTTCGTTTCACCCATCGCGCCATGGCGAGGTAGAACACCGCCGGCGTGAGCGCACCCAGCATGAACGCTGGAAACCGGATCTGGATTTCCCCCTCGCCGAAGAGAAGCGTGCTGAGCCACACCAGAAGCGTGTTGCACAAATGACTGGTCCCCTCCGCGGCGAAGACCAGCACATACGGGAAGCCGCGATGCACGACACGCACCATAACGGTCATCTCATCCCACCAGAGTGACGAGGAGAGGGTCGGCCACCGGAGAACAACGGCCAGGACAAGAAGCCCCGTTGCCGCCAGCCAATTGCGCCCGTCGATCGCAGTTCCGCGTTCCGGCGCGGACTCCGCAGGCGCGCTTCGCCAGAACAGCACCGAGAGAGCCGCAAGCACCGCCACGCCGACGAGTGCGATCCGGACCAGCAGGATCCCCTGCGCGATCAGGTCCCGATAGGACTCCGCGTCCGCAGGCATGAACGACAAAATCCGCGCGGGGGCCAGCAGCGCCGCAGCGACCAGGGATGCGAACGCAAGAACCCACCAGCCTTTCCCTCCGACGATTGTCCCCGACTCCTTCATGACGCGCCCTCGCCCATTGCCGCGTACAGGGCGCGGTGCTGGTCAACCGAACGCTGCACGGAGAACTCGCTTTCGAGCTTCCTTCGGCCGGCCGCGCCCATCTCCTCGACCATCCTCGGCCACGAGGACATCTCGCAGATCCGGTTGGCCAGCGCCTCGTGATCGTTCGGCGGCACCAGGAAGCCGGTCCTCCCCTCCTCCACGAGATCGGGAATCCCGCCGACAGCGGTCGCCAGCACCGGCCGGCACCACGCCATCGCCTCCATGATGCTGTACGGCAGGTTCTCGATGAAAGAGCATTGAACCAGCATGTGGACCTGCCGCATGAACTGCTCGACGGGAAGATACCCCGGCATCCTGACCGAGTCGGCCAGATCCCACTCGTCGAGCAACCGCTCGAGCTTCGTCTTCTCGGGGCCTTTCCCGGCGATCAGGAACCTGACCTTGAACCCCCGCGCCGCAACTTCCCTCGCCGCGCGCAGGAACATCTCATGGTTCTTCTCGGTGCTGAGCCGGCCGATCATCCCGACGGTGAACGGCTCGGCGGGCGCAAGGGTGCGCCTCGCCTCTTCCATCGACACCGACGCGCCGGCATCGAAGCCGGAAGGAATGCGGACGACCTGCTCCCGGCGGAACCCCGCGCTCAAGAGATAGCCGGCGTAGTACGACGATAGAACGATCACGCGGTCGAACCGCTTCAGGATGTTCCGCTCAAGCCACTCGTATAGACGTTCCTTGGCGTCGCGCCGGAACAGCCAGCCGTGCACGGTGCTGAACAGGAAGCGCCCGGTGCGCCGGATCGCGAAATACGCGTGAAACGTGGCCTTGGGCCCGATCGTGTGGACAATGCGCGCGCCGCACTCCGCCGCCGCCGCGCGGATCCCGCGCACGAGCTCCGGCGAGAACGCGCCGGCGGTGCGCAGAAACTTGTACGGCACGTCCGCGGCCGACAGGGCATCCCGCAGATCGCTCTTCTCGAGGCGAAGCCGATCCTCCTCGATCAGGAGAACGCGGACGTCGTCGCCGGCCTTCCTGAGGCGCGTAACGAGATCAACTGTCGCGCGCTCCGCGCCGAACATGATGCCCACGTCCTGCATGAGAAAGGCGACATTCATGAGTTGCTGGGCCTCATCATAGAGGCTTGAACCGCAATGCTCAATGCGCAATGCTGTTCCGCGTGACCAGCACAAGCCAGACCCTTTCCATCGTCGTCGTCGCGCTGAACGAGGCGCAAGGCATCCGCCCTCTGATGGCCTCGATCCGGAAGCTCGCAAAACCTTCCTCTCTGTCCGTGGAAACGGTCCTCGTGGACGGGGGAAGCGCCGACGGCACGGTACGCGAGGCGCGCGAGGCGGGATTCGACAAGGTGATTGAACTGCCGGGCGCGAATATCCCGGCCTGCCGCAATCGCGGATCGACCGAGGCTTCGGGCCAGTGGCTGGCGTACGTGGATGCGGACTGCGAGGTCGCGGAGGATTGGCTGGAGAGAGCCCTGCCGCTTCTGCGGCAGTCGGGGGAGATCGTGCTGGGCTGGCCCGCCGAACCGCCGGAGCCGCCGACATGGGTCCAGGCGGCGTGGAAGATTCACTGGACGACCAAGAACCCGCGAACCGAAATCTTCGACGGCCAACCGATCGTACGCCACGACGGCTTTCGCCTCGTGACGACCCGGAACATGCTGCTGAGCCGGACCGTGTTTGAAAAGCTCGGAGGATTCGACGAGGGGCTCGCCACCGGCGAGGACACAGACTTCGTTCTGCGCGCCTATCTGCAGGGGATCCCCGTCATCGGCCTGCCGGCCCTGCGGGTGGTTCACCGCGGAGAACCGGCCACGCTCGGGGCGTTCTTCCGGCAGCAGGTCTGGCACGCCAACGTGCGCAGCTACCGGAACATCGTGAGGAAGACAGGAGCCCGCGTCGGAGGCAACGCGCCGGTCTACACCGTGGCGTTCGCCGTCGCCCTGACTCTGTTCGTGGCGGGGATCGTGCTGGAGTCGGTCGGAAAGGCCGGATGGGTACTGCTGCTGCCGCTGCCGGCGGTGGTCGTCCTGCCTGCGCTGCTGATCGCAAACCGGGCGCGCAGACTGAAATTCGCGGTGCCGCTGGCCATTCTCTACGCGGCGTACGGGCTCGCGCGAACGTTGGACCTCGCCGGGTTTTCCCGCGCGAAGAAGAGCTGGAAAGCACCCTCCCCGGCCGCGCCAGCCTGACGGCTCGTCACAGCAGGTCGGCGCTATTCGGGTTCCGGCAGTAGAACAACCCCTGGTAGGCGAGCAACCCCTTCATCCATCTCGTCACGCGCCAGAACAGGATCAGCATCGGCCGGAACAACGACTTGGACAGGAATGGGAAGACGATGACCAGAGGGATCGACGTCACGTCCTTCGATTCAATAACCCAGCCCGTCTTCACGAGCATCCGCTCCGCCGTCTTCAGCGTGAAGTAGTGCAGATGCGTGCGGTCCAGGATTCCCTTCGAGTGATACGGGAAGCGGCCCAACAGGATGTTCAGCCGGACGTACACGTTGGCGATATTCGGCAGCGACACGATCAGGTTGCCGCCCAGCTTGACGTACTTCTTCAGCTTCGAAAGGACGAACTCCGGATCGCGCAGGTGCTCCAGAACGTCAGCCGCTATGATGAGATCATACTTCTCGGTCAATCCGGCGCCCTCGATGTCGTCCAGGTCGCCCACCATCACCCGCCGGCAGTACGGCCGCGCAAGCTCCGCGGACAGGCTGTCGATTTCCATCCCGTCGACGACGGCCCCG
>CAYQYB010000209.1:0-4978 GCA_964421535.1 uncultured Verrucomicrobiota bacterium
CTTGCGCTGTTCGATAGCCTTCCGCTCCGCGGCTTTCTTCTCTTCCGCAAGTTTCCTGGCGGCTTCCGCTTCCTGCGCTTCGATCCGCTCCTGCTCCTTCTCGATGGCGGCGCGCTTCTCGCGCTCCGCTTTCCAGCGCTGGAACCAGCTTGGAGTTGCGGTTGGCGGGGCGCTCGTTGCGACAGAGGCTGTCGGGGGAACGGCTGGCGGCGGCTGGACGAAGGGCTCCGGGGCCGGAGGTTGGGGTGTGGGCTCCGCCGCCGGGGCCGGCGGCGTGATCTGCGCGAGCGGTTCCTTCGCTTTGGCTGCCTGCTCGGCTTCCAGGCGGGCTTTCTCGTCCGCTTCCTTTTTGGCACGGGCCAGCGCCCGGCGCTCGCTCCACGAGAGCTTCTTCGGCGCGGCGCTTGTCGTTGTCGCCGTCGGAGCGGGCGGGGTCAGGGCCTGCTCCGGCTGCGCCGGCGGAGGCGCGGGCTGGAGCGGCTCCGACACGGCTGCGGCCGGCATGCTCGTTTCAGCGGCACACTGCCGGGCGAGAACGGTGGAAAGGTACTGGGCGAGCACTTCCGCGGATGCCGTGTTGTTCCTCTGTTCCGAGTTGTAGATGGCGGTACGGGCGATGTCCATGGCCCTGACGTAATGCTCGGACGTCGGGTCGTACAGCTTGCACAGAGGGATGTTCTTCTCCTTGGCGTACGCCACTTGAGCGCTCTGCACCGCGGCGAGAAGGTCGGCCATGGGCCGTACGGACTCATTGGTGAAGCCCTCGGGAGCTGTCTCGGCGACGTTCCTGATGTCGGCTGAAAGCTTCTGCGCATCCATTGCCGCGGTGAAAGACTGAATGACGGGCACGTACCGGCCGCGGTACTGGAAGACGGTGCCGGAAAAAAGGTAGTCGCTGTTGATCGCCAGATTGGTCATGGCCGGCAGGATGTCGGCCGAAGCGAAGCACATGCCGATGTTTCGCGTGGCGAACTCCGCGTAGCGCTTGCCCTCGATCTCGGTCCTTGCATCCTGGGGGCGTTTGACCAGGGTGTCCTTGAAAACGATGGGGCGTGCCCAGTACCTCTGCGGCGATTTCAGGAGTTCGGCGATCTCAACGCTCTTGTACTGTTCCTGGGCGAGACCGAGGAACGGCGCGAGGGTTGCCAGCACAAGGACCACGAACAAGCGTCCAGACCTGAATAGCTGTCGCTGTGTACGCACGAGATAGGTGAATATCGCCATTTCTCCCGGCAGGTCAAGCTCAGAGCCCGCCGGGGTGGGAGAGATCAGGCCGTGCGCGGGTTTCAGCGGGAGGAAGAATCTGACGGCTTGAGCCGCGGATTGGTCTCCAGGAAGCGATTCATGCGGTTGTTGGGGTCGCGGCGGATGGCGGCGTTCCTGGGAGGTCCGCCGGTGAATTCGCAGTCATCCACATAGAAGGTCCCGTTGCCGGGGCTGTTCTTGGAGTAAAACATGACGACGACCAGGCCGCTCGCCGCGCCGGCGGGGGCGTCGCCTTCCACGAAGAATCGTTCCCAGCGCCGGGTCGACAGGTTGATATCCCAGGTCGGTCCGTACACGCGGGAAATCTCCTTGCCGTCGGCGGCGCGCCACTCGATGTGCACCTGTCCGAAGGATCCGGCGCCAAGCCGGTCCGACTCGTCGGCGATCGCGTAGGCGGTGAAGGCGTAGTGGTAGTTCGGAGCGACCTGAAACTCCTGCGAAGCGCCCTCAAAGGCGTTTGCCGCGGAGGGCGCCTTGAAGATGAGGGCCTGCGATCCCGACCTTTTGGCTCGCACCGTGCATCCGACTTTGTCGCCCGGCTTGGATGCGAAGCAGATCCAGTTCTCGGGAGGAAAGTGATCGTCAGGCGTCGAGACCGTGGGACTTTCGAAGCTTGCGTTCTGGAGCGCCGGGATGGCCTCGGGCGCCGGCTGGGAAAACGCCGGCAAGGCCGTGGATGCGGCCAGTACTGCGCCGATCAGAGTGATCCACACTGCTATCCGGTTGCCCATGCGTCATCCTCCCCCGGACATTGGTCCGTCTGGAAGTTACTGCTTCTCGATGACCACGTCGTCTATGAAGACCGATCCTTTTCCCCCGGGCCTGCCGTCATTGAGATGTATGCCGAAACGAGCCAGGGACGCGCCATCCGGAACCTTTGCCTTGGTGATGGCGAACACTTCCCAGCGCATGCGCGAGACATTCCGATCCCAAGGGGTGCACGTGCTGCGCCCCACTTCCTTGTTGCTGGCGTTGATCCATTCGATCACCAGCAAGCCCTGGGCGGATCCTCCCAGTTGATCATCCTTGTTGTTCGTGACATACGCGCTGAACGTGTAAACGTCCCCCGGCGAGACCGGTATGTCCAGTACCAGGCCCTGATACGCTTCCGGGATGCCCTGTGCCGCCATTTTGACGCTCTGCTCGCCGCCGTGCCTGGCGGTCTTGGAGACGCCGATCTTGTTGATCTTGCTGCTGAACGCGTTCCAGCTTTCCGGCGAAGCTCCCTCGGGAGAGGAAGGCTGCTCGAATCCCGGATTGGGCGCGAGGTTGGGCTTCGCGGGCTTATCCTCGGACCAGGCCGGTGCGGCGAGAGCCATGCAGATGAGCAGAGCTCCGTTAATAAATGGCTTCATGCTGCGCCCCCCTTCGAACCCCATCCCGGGATCAGTTGCCCCGGTAGACCAGTTCGGTGTCATCAACGAAGAACGTCCCCATTCCCTTGCAATCCTTGGCGAAGAAGGTGACCACCGCGCTGCCCTCTGTGACTCCCTCCGGAGCGTCGGCGTCCACGGTGATCTTCTCCCACTTGGTGGACGAGAGTTCGAAGTTCCAGGTCGGCCCGTAGGTGCGGCTCACTTCCTTGCCGCTTGCGTCGCGCCATTCGAAGCTGATCTGTCCGAACGAGGCGCCCACGAGGGGGTCGGCCGGATCGCTCATGGCGTAGATTGTGAACGAGTACGGCTTGCCGGCGTTCGCGCTGAACTTGAAGGCAAGGCCTTGGAAGGAGTCCTGCGGGGACTGGGCCTTGAAGCAGAGGGACTGGGAACCCGAACGCTTGCGGGCATCGGACACTCCCGCCTTCCGTTCGGGCGTGGAGGAAAAGTGGAACCAGCTGTCCGGAGTTGCCAGCTGTTCGGCGCCCTTGCTGATATCGGGCGACTCGAAGCCGCCGTTCTGCAACGTCGCCGGTGTCGCCGGGGCGGCGGCCTCATCCTGCGCCGCGGCTGTGCCGCAGATGGCTATTGCGAGAACTCCTGCAACCAGAATACGTGCGATCATGATACGGCTCCTTTCCTTTCTTTGTTCCCCGCCGGCGGCGCATCGGCCGCCCGTCGGTACTGCGTCAACTTCTGACATGCTACCACAGAACACCTATTGCAACCGCTCTCAATCTATCAAATGCGGTTATATTGTCAACAGGATAAACATGCATTTTCGGGCTGGGACAGAGTGGTATCCCGCAATCCGAACACTGTCCGCGGCTTTGCGGGCTACTTCTCGATCAGCATCACGTCGTCGACGAACACCGATCCGCTGGCTCCCGACTTGCCGTCGCAGAAATGGATTCCGAATGTTGCGGAGACGGCGCCCTTCGGAGGCTCCGCGTTGTTGATCGAAATCTGCTCCCAGCGCAGCTTCGAAAGTCCAGGATCCCACATCTTGCTCAGGGTGCGGGACATTTCCTTGTTGTCCGCAGATTTCCATTCGATGACGAGCATCCCCGTGGCCGTGTTTTTCAGCGGGTCATTCTTGTCGTTCATGAAGAACGCGCTGAACGTGTATTTGGAACCCGGCGTGAGGGGCATGATGTGGTTGACACCTTGAAAGGCGTTGGGAATCTTCTGCGCGGACATCCTGAGACTCTGCTCGCCGTCGCGCTTGGCTGAGCGGGATGTTCCGAGCACGACATTCTTGCTGGTGAAGGGCACCCAATCCGTCGGCACGCTTCCTTCATCCGCAACGGATTGCTCGAAGCCGCCATTGGGCACAAGGTTCTTGTCGGTCGCGTCCTCGGCTGAAGCGGCATACGCGCAGACGAGGCAGGCGGCGAGAGCGAAACGCAAAGAATGCTTCATAATGAGTCTCCTCAGTACCAGAAAACGGTCGGGGCGAACAAGGAAAACCATTAATGTTACACGTAACACTAAGGAGAATCAACGGGTCGAGTCAAACCGAAAAGAGGTGTTCAGCACTTTCCGGCGGATGGGCAAAGTGTTTTCACGGGGCAGCCCGCGCAGTTCGGTTTTCGGGCGAAGCAGCATCGCCGGCCGTGGAAGACCATGCAGTGGGAGAAATCGCTCCAGTCTTTTTCCGGCAGGAGCGCCTTCAGATCGAATTCGATCTTGTCGGGGTCCTCGTTCTTCGTGAATCCCAGCCGATTCGAAAGCCGTTTAAAGTGGGTGTCGACGATGATGCCGGGTTTTCCATAGGCCGTGGCGATCAGAAGGTTCGCCGTCTTTCTTCCGATCCCGGGGAGGCTGATCAGGACGTCGAGATCGTCGGGAATCCTGCCGCCGTGGTGCTTCTCCAGCTCCGCGCAGAGCGCGCGGATATTTTTCGCCTTGTTGCGGAAGAACCCCGTGGATCGGATCTCGTTCTCGAGGACGTCCTGCGGGGTTCTCGCCCAGTCCGCCGCCGTCCGATATTTTCTAAACAGCGCCGGCGTCACCATGTTGACGCGCTTGTCCGTGCACTGCGCGGAAAGGATCGCCGCGACCGCCAGCTCAAGAGGATTCGAGTAGACCAGTTCGCAGCCCGCGTCGGGGTAGGCGGTGCGGAGGCAGGAAAGGACGAGTTTCGCGCGTTTGCCTGGATCCGTCCTTGGCATTTCCCGTCCGCGTTGGAGTGATGGAGTGGTGGAGTGGTGGAGTGATGGTTCCCCATCACTCCAGTCCTCCAGCGCTCCATTACTCCGTTTTTCCGTCTTTTTCTTCCAGCGCGGCCTTGCGGCTGAGCCGGATCTTGCCGTTCTCTTCGACGTTGAGGCACT
>CAYQYB010000210.1:0-4976 GCA_964421535.1 uncultured Verrucomicrobiota bacterium
TCTCCGGGAATGTGGGACGGACTTGGAGTGCGAGGCGGTTCAGAAAGGCATGTCGTCCATGACGACCAGGATCAACGGGGAGCCTCCTCGGGAGTCGTCGTCGAAGATGATGGGCGCGGATTTCGAGAGAGCGTTGTCTGACAGGTCACAACCGAAGATCGGGGCGAGGAACACGCACGTAAGCACGCAGATGATGATGCGAGACAGGGTGGATCGCGAGCTGCCGGGGCCGACGGTGATCATGCCTGACTTGCCTCCTCGGTACGACGCGTAGAGCATTCCGCGCAGGGCCACGGTCTCCGGACCGGTGCCATATTCTACGCCTCGCCAGGCGTAACTCGCCCGAAGATGTGACCGCGCGCGATGCGGCGGCATGCCTCAGTCTTTGGCCCCTGCTTTTATCAGCCGCATTTCGACCGGTTTGACTACCGTCACCGACGCCGGTCCGAAAACGCCGGATTTCGTCTGGTTCTCAAAGACGTGCCAGCTCGGATGGCCGACGCCGAAGTGGGGGCCGAGGGTGTTGAAGACACGGATTTCGAGCTTGTTGATGCCCGGCTTCGCGGCCTCGGTGATGTCGAAGCGATAGGGGTGCCAGAGGCGCGAGCCGCACGGTTTGCCGTTTACGGTGACGTCGACGGTTCCACGCACGCGACCGAGGTCGAGCACGACCTGCGGATCGAGGGTGGCCGGGGCAGGTGATGAAGAGGTGGCCTGCGCCGGCCGGCTGGTCGTGCGGGCGGGCAGGGAGTCGGGTAGCGTGACCTTCGTGGTGTAGACCATTCCGCCTGAGTAGTGGGGCAAGCCGAGTTCATCCCAGGAACCGAACGTAATATGACCGCGGCCGACGTCGAAGATCAGCGGCACCCGAATCGCGGCGCCGCGTTCAAAGCCTTCGCGCTGCTGGACGCGCAGGGCAGCCACGCGGCGCGGCGATTCCGGGCCGCGAAGTTGAGCGATGACCCATTCCAGTGGTTCGTTCAGGGAGACGCTTGGCTGTCCATCCACATACAGGTCGATGCTGCCTTGCGTGCTGGCGATGCGCGAAGGGATACGCAGGGTCGTGGCGCCCGGCGGCAGCAGGAAACGGTACCATGCGTACTTCGCGGCCGGCTCATGCCCGGTTGAAAACGTGAGTCGATCGAACGGGGCGGGCAAGGGTGCCTGGTTGAGCAGCCATCCCGCCTCGGGCAGCGGGTGCGGCCTGGGTCGGAGCAGCAGCGTTGCGGTTTCGCCGAGGTAGCCCTGAGCGGGTCCGGCGAGGATTCTCGCGGGTGTGGCGGCAGTGGCCAGGGCACCGGCGGGCAGCGTGCTGAACGACGAATCAGACACGAACGCGATCTCTTTGCCGTCCTCGGTGGTGACCAGGCCATCGAGCAGCATGCCGACCGGGGTGCCGTCGTCGAGGGCCTCAATCTGTAGCGTGTTGGCGCCCTGCTGAACGAACTGCAGGATGTCGTAACGTTCAGAGCGACCCATGAAGTAGGGCTCGAAGTTGCCCTGATCGGCGACCAGCTTTCCGTTCAGCGAGATCTGATGGACGCCGCCGAGCGCCGCGACCATCGCGGCGGCCCTGGCCTTGCCGGGAACCTCGAAGGTCTTGGTAAAGGCAGTCCGTCCGGAGGGGCTCGCCTTGGCGCTCCAGATCCACTGAGCGTCGGGCGGAGTGCCCTCGATCGGAAGGAACTGGTAGAAGAGCCGCAGTCGCCCGTCGGTCGCACGGCTCGCCAGTACCTCCAGAGTATTTCTTCCGGGCTTGAGCTTGGCGGCGGCGCGGAGCACGCGGGCGGCCGGATCGACGCCGAAGCGGATCTCTTCGCCGTTGAGCCGCGCGCGTTTGCGGGCCTCTCCGCCGATGCGCAGGATGGCCGGAACGCCGTCGGGTGCGGGCGTGTCCGCGGGCACGCTAACGACGGTCGTCACCATGAACACATCGCCGGCCGCAACGCCGCCAAGGTCGATGAATTCCTCCGGGATGCGCCCCTTGCCGCCGAGGGCGGATGGGTAGATCGGGTCTTCGTTGATGCCCAGTCTGAGCGAATACTCGCAGGACGTGACCTTGTTGTCCGCGATCGTCCACGGTGTCTGAACATTGTCGAGAGTCTCGCCGGCTCTCAGGGCCAGCCGACTCCACGTGGCCCGCGGGCCGTAGGATGCGAGGACGGTCTCCCACTTGCTGTCGTCGAAGTCGGGGGATCTCCATGTGGAAGTATCATCGCCGGGTCGCTCCTCGCGGAAGCGCAGCGCGCGGATCTCGACGTCGAGCGGGCCTTTGGACGGCGGCCAGGCGAAGTCGCCGTGTGAGTTGTCCATGGTGGGTTCGAGCCGGCATCCGAACGGACCGGGCACATTGATGACGACAGGTTCGGCCGCGGGCTCAGTCGCCTTGTACGCCGCGTCGGCGAAACGAACCTGGGCAACGTGTTGGTCGGAGGGAGGTCGAGTGGCATCGAGGCGGGGAGTACCCCGGAGAACCACGGCGTCGCCGTCACGCCTGCACTCGGTGACGTGCAGGTCGGATTCGATGGCCAGCGGCTCATCGGGCCTGGCGGCCCGGAGGACCACGAGAGCGGCGGGCGTCCCCGCAAGTTCGACGTCGATCCGGGTGCGCCCACAGGCGCGGCTGTAGTTCTGTATCGGGAGGACCCGGCCGGTCAACGCATCCCACTGTTCGGGGATTCCGTCAGCGCGAACGTCGAGGGAAAGCCGCGCGCCCTTCGCACCGGGGGTCTCCCACAGCTTTCGCTTGTTGATGTCCCATTCGGCCTGCATGGTCGGAGGCGTGCCGTCATCGGACAGCACGAAGTAGATGTCGCCGGCCAGGAGTTTCCTGTGGAGATAGGGCAGCTTCTGGGCGAGGTCACGGCCCAGCTTGTCCGTCGCGGTGGCCGGGAGACGTGCGGCGTCGTCGAGCGGGATGGCGCGGTGGCAGATCTCCCCGGCGAGGCGTTTGAACTCATCGAGGCTCATGGTCGCGTCCGCGCGTCGGCGGAGCACGTCGCCGAAGGTCACAACCGTGCCGCCGGAGGCCATGAACGCTTGCAGTTTCCTGAGGGTCTCCGCTTCGATGGCGCGGGTCCCGGGCAGCACGAGCAGGCGAATTCTGGCGCGGCCGACATTGATGACGCCGTCCTCGATCTTGGCACGAGCGATGGAGTCTTCGTCAATGATCATGTAGTCGAGGCGATCGGCCCGCAGTGCGTTCTGGGCGGCCCAGTACAGCTCCGAGGCGCGCTGGGCGGCTGGCAGGGGCTGGCCGAAACCGGTGTAGGCGTGGATTGTCGCGGCGGGGTGCAGGACGGCGATCTCAGCGACGTGGCACCCGCGCGTGAGCAGGTAGCACATGCGGGCGATGTAGTCGGAGAGGACCTGGTAATGCGCGAAATAGGGCTGGCGCCAGCCGGTATCCGGCGGAGCCCATTCGTAGAGGGAGCCGTGGGTGGAATAGTAGATCGCGTGTGGATTGTAGAGCGTGCTGCCCTCGGCCATCCATGCATGGAGGAGGGTTACGATCTCCTCGGGCGTCTGCCCCCATCCGCTCGAATGGAATCCCTCCATCCATACGCGCGGGCGACGGTACAGATCGGCGATGGACTCGTGCGGCTTGGCGTCACCGCTCTGGTCGTTGCCGGGCGCGCTGTAGTGGCGCATGGTCCCGAAGTAGTCGACGTAGTAGCTCTCGCCGGCGATCGGGTCGGCGTTGCGGACGGTCTGGTCGTATCCGCACATCATCTTGAACGAATCGTGCCACTTCTGGAGGGGCAGAAAGAAGGCGTCCTCGCAGAGTTCGGAGGCCACGCGCGCCGCGTCGCAACGGATCTGGATGGTCGTGGGACCGTCTTTCACCCCGAAGTGATCGGTGACGTCGTCGAAGAGCGCCGGGAGCCGGGAGAGCAAGTCGTAGCCGCAGCGATTCGCGTACTCGTCGATCATGCGCCTGGAGAAGCGCGGCATGGGAGGAAACTCGTCCTGGAACGAGCCGGCAATGGTCTTGCCCAGTTCATCCTTGAATCGTCGTTCCATTTCTCCGTGAACGACGTCGAGAAGGGCGGCGCCCGCGGCGGGGTTATGGTAGTCAAAGCCGCCCGGAACGGTGTAGAACAGTTGCAGGCGATGTCTGCCGGCGGGCACGGCGACCCGGATCTTGCGGTCGGCGATCTGTCCGGTGACATCCTGCAGCTTATCGAGGGCGACGCCGAGTGTTGCGAGCGAGCCTGCGCCGATACCGCTGATTGCTCCCCACGGAGCGACGGGAGGCGCGCCGAGCACGCGTGCGGGGACCCACTTGCCGTCGTCAAAATCGGGGAGAGTCCATCCTTCGGGCGCTTCGGCGGCGACGCGGAATTGCGCATCGCTGGCGATTCGCGTGGACTCCGGCGGGTCCGCGGGGCCTCTCGTCCGCACGGACATATCGAGCAGCAGTCCGGCCGGCCCGCCGAGATTCTCGCCGGCCACGGCGATGACGTTGCGCCCGGGTTTGAGCTGCTTCACGACGTCGAAGCGTTCGGCCTTGCTCCAGCCGTCAGTGCCGTAGGCGCTCTCCTGCCCGATCTTCGTTCCGTTGACGTAGAGCGTGTAGCCGTTGTCGCAGGTGATGGCGATCTCGGCGAGGTCGGGTGATGCCTTGAGCTCAAACGTGCGGCGGAAGTAGCGACTGGCCGGCTGATCCGGCGCGGCGGCATCCCAGATCCACCGTGCAGCGTCGGCCCCGGCCGCGTCCACGATGTTGGAGACGAAGGCGGCGATCGGGGTGCCTTCGGCCGGTGTGACGAGTTCGACGTCCAGGGGGCCGGTCACGTCCTTGTACTGCCGCCGAAGCTCGAGGCCGCGGAACTCGGGGTGATCGCGCACCACACGAGCCTGGAGGCCGGAGCCGGAGAAACCGAGCTGGTCATAGAACCAGATGCGGATGCCGAGCCGCTTGCCCTCGTTGACCGCGTGGGCGAAGAGCTTCCACCAGGCGTCGCTCAGGAAGG
>CAYQYB010000211.1:0-4929 GCA_964421535.1 uncultured Verrucomicrobiota bacterium
GGTAGTTCTTCTTCGAGTCCTTGATCAGGTAGTCGTACGCGCCACGCTCGAGGGCCATGGCCGCGATCTCTTCCTGCCCCGGATTGGTGAGGAAAATGGCGGGAATGGTGCCGAGTTTCTGCAGGAGGTCGAATGCCGTTCCATCCTTGAAGCGGTAGTCCACAAGGGCGATGTCGTAGTGGTACTTCTCGAGGCAAACCAAGGCCTCGGCCGCGCTGGACACGACGTCCAGCTTGTACCGCGTAGAGAAATTGCGAACGAACTGCTCGACGCTGACCCGGTCAGCGATGTCGTTCTCAACCAGAAGTATACTGATCGGCCTTTCCATCATCTCGCATCACAACGGAGTTAACGGTCCCGTAAATGGCAACGACCCAAGGACTGGACTCCAGAGTACCGAGACATCAGGCCAACTTCTGCTGTCACGTCTCCGACACCACCCCTTCTTGTCTACGCCCCTCTTCCCTTGCGAAGGAACTTCAGTTCTTTGTCGCGCTGAAAGTTCCCGAATGAACGCTCAACCCCGCTGACGAGCGAGAACTGCCGGTGATGGACCCGACGATCCGCTGATCAATGACCGTGCCCGAGTAAACCACTTCCCCGGTGCTCACTCCTGTCAACTGGGCAACCAGCGCAAACTCGTTCCCCCGCAGAGGTCCTTCCATCGAAACACCTTCGCGGAGAGAATCACTACTCACAACCCCCGTGCCGGAAATACTAATCAAAAAACTGTGCGAAATGCAAGAAGAACTGCCGCCTTCCAGGCTGGAACACTCGGTCACATTCCCGACGTACGATCCGGCAGCGGCCCCATCCGAACCCCCTCCGTCACCGTCATCCGAGGAATCTCCACCGCTGTTCGCCAGCAGGACCGCCCCACCAACAACAGCCGCGGCACCCACGGCGATGGCCCCCACGGTAAACGCGCTGGCCCCCCCTGATTCGGCCGGCTGCGCCGGCGCAACAGGAATTGCGGCAGGGCCCGCTTCAACCGTTTTCACCGGAGCCGTCGAATCCTTGATTTCAATCGTATGCCATTCCGTTTCCTGGGCCGCATCCACGTGGTCAAGCGCTTCAATGTAGTACGAAATGCTGTCCACGCTGCCGAGGACGCTCGCCGGAATTGTACCGTAGTACAACGACGTCCCCGACGACTTCATGGGCGATCGGAACGGGGCGGCATCCTTGGATGTCGAGTAGAACAGAGTGGCGGATTTCACGATACCGGAGTCGTCCGTGACGTTCGCCAGAATGGTGACGGGCTGGCCCCGAACGGCTACTTTCACCGGTTCATGCTTTATTGCGGGCGGCCGATTCTGCCCCTCCGCTTGAGAGTTTGCCGCAAGGAACGCACAGGCAAGGATGGAAAGTGTTGTTCGCCAAGAATATCTCATAGACCCCTCTGGAATGCGGGACAGTATGCCCCGAACAGATTGCAGATAAAGTAAAAACTTCCATCACTCATTCCGCAACGCCTCCGCGGGCGAAATGCGCGCCGCGATACGGGCCGGCCAGTACGAGAAGACCACACCCAGCACGACTGATACGGCCAACGGAAGCACAAGCCCGGCAGGCCCGATGCTCAGCAGCATGGAGGATTTCCCCTTCACCATCAGAAGGATCGCGCCCGCCCCCACGATGCCCGCGAGCGCTGCGGCAAACGTCACCGCGCAGGCTTCGATCACGAACAGCGCAGCAACATCCCGGGCAGTGGCGCCAAGCGAGCGCCTCAACCCGATCTCCACGACCCGATCACGAACGTTGGCCACCATCAAGCTCATGAGCGTTGTCCCCCCCAATATGAGGCAAAGGAACGTGACGCTCCCGCCGGCGACGCGCACGCTGCCCTGCAATCGCCGGACTCCCTGGATCAGCGTTTCGGGTGTCACCCAGGTGACCCGGTCCAGCCCCAGTGCCGGAGAACCCAACAGGTTCCGGGCAATCGACAGCATCTTGTGAATCTCCGCATCCTGCGACACCCGGACGAAGATGGCGTCCGCGCGGCGACTGTTCTCCCTGAGTTCGCTCCGCCGCGGAAACGGAGAGGTCAACGGCACGAAGATGACGTTCCCGCCGATCCCGAGACGTTCCTCTCCGGAACGGCTTTCGGAAAGCGATGCGCTCGATTCCACGATCCCGACGATCCTGAAGGGCGTGCTTTCAAGGCTGACCACTTCACCGACCTTCCAGCCTTTCAGTTCGGCGAGAGACGCGCTGATCACCGCGCTGCGATCGCCCCGCTGAACGTCCACGCGGTCAATGAACCGCCCTCGGCGCACCGCCCAGCCGCGCACGGGCGCCAGCGACTCATCCGTAGCAACGATGGACACTCTCTGGCCCGTGCCCGGCGAGTCCAGTTCGTACCGCCGCATGACGGAGACCACGCTCCCCGGGAGGCTGCTCGCGAGAATCGCCGCATGCTTTTCCTGAAGCTCCTGCGTCTGGCCGGACTCGCCGCCGCTCCCGGAAACGATCGCGAACACGTTCGCCCCGAGTTCGCGGACCAGCAGACGGGATTTCTCGCGCAACCCGCCCAGCACCGCAAGCAGAAGAACGAAAGCGACCACGCCAATCGCAACGGCCATGAACGAAAGAGCCACCCGCGCCGGCTCGGCGCGGATGCCGTCGAAGACGTCTCGGAGTATCGGCGTGTCGGCGTATCGGCGTATTCGCATGTTCCCTCTCACTCCAACGCCCCGTTCCTGCACACCACATGCCGCGTTGCGTATTTCCCCAGCGCCTCGTTGTGCGTCACCATCAGCACCGTAATTCCCCGACGGTTGAGCGACTGGAAACAGTCCATGACCACGGCGGCGGAATCCTTGTCCAGATTGCCGGTGGGCTCGTCGGCGACCAGCAGGTCAGGCTTCAGCACCACCGCGCGAGCGATGGCCACGCGCTGCATTTCGCCGGCTGAAAGCTTTCGCGCAAGCCGGTCCTCGATCCCCGGCAGGCCGACCGTCGAAAGAGCCCCAAGCGCAAGATCCCTGGCCTCGCCGTTCATCCCCTCCACGTAGCGGAAACGGAACATCACGTTGTCGAGCACCGAGCGGTTCGGCAGCAGGCAGAAACGCTGGAACACCATCCCGATCTTCTGTTTGCGGACAACGCACTGCGACTCCTCGTTCATCGACGAAACGTTAACGCCGTCGAAGAACAGCTCGCCGGAGCTCGGAATGTCCATGAGCGACGCGAGATTGAGCAGCGTGGTCTTGCCGGAACCGGACGGGCCGGTGATTAGGACGAATTCTCCGGGCTGAACGACAAGATCGACGCCTTTGAGAACATCGACGGGACCGGACGGCGACGGGAAGCTCTTCCGGACGCCGTTCATCCGCAGGACTGGCAAAAGCCCGCTCATCGACCGACGACTCGCTCCCCCGCTTCCAAACCCTTCAGGACTTCGAAGTACTGCTCGCTCGCCATGCCCAGCTGCAGTTCACGCCTGTCCTTGCGGATGCCCCGGATCACTTCGCACGTGGCCGTCTCGTTTTCCCACTTCACAGCCACTCGAGGAATCGCCAGCGAGTTGGAGCTCGCGTAAGACAGGATGTACGCGCGCACGGACATCCCCGCCCGCAGACGCTCGTCACCGCCCGCGAGGCCGATCGTCACCCGGAAGTACCTCTGCCAGTCCGGCCGGCCGACGACGCTCTGCGCCATGGACCCGACCGACTCCACCTTGCCCGACAGCTTGAGGTCGGGGTATGCCACCGGCACGACCTGAACATCGCTGCCCACGCGCACCAGCGACAACTCCGATTCCGGCACGTTGCACTGGACCACGGGCTTACTCATATCCGGCAGCGCCATGAACGGAAGATTCCGATACAGCATGTCGCCCACGCGGACAGTCCGGTACTCGCCGCCGATGTGGACCGGCCGGTACACGACCATGCCGTCGGACGGCGCCTGGACCGAGCAGTTCCGCAACTGCTTCTTCGCGAGGTTCAGTTCCTGCTCCGCCGACTCCATCGCAGCTTGCGCCCGTTCCAGGGCCGATGGATGCAGGTACTTCCTCGTGAGATCGAGTTGGAACTCGAGATTCTCGACCTGCTTCTTTCCCGCCTCCACCTTGAGTTCCTGCTGCTTGACCTCCTGTTCCGAAATCAGCGACTCCTCGAGAAGCTGCCGGCAATCGTCCAGGTAACGGCTCTCCGAATCGCGGCTGATCCGCGCCTCGCCCAGCCGCACTTCCAGATCGCGCAACTCCAGCGGCAGCTTCGCCTTGGACAGGCTCTCGTACTCTGACTTCGCCGCGGCGAAATCGCGCTCCAGTTTCAGGACATCGCGCTCCACCTGGGACGAATCGAAGCGCACCAACACATCCCCCTCCCGGACGGCCGCACCCTCGGGCGCCAGCTCCATGATCGCGGCCGAACCGCCCATGAAGGACATGATGTCCTTCTGGACCCTCGACTCCAGTGCGCCGTCGTAGACGGTCCACACCTCGAAGGGCCCGGCCTTCACCTCGGAAACGCCGAGTTCGCGATCGCCTGCGCGGAAAGTGCCGGAGCCCAGAAACACGACTCCCAAGATGGCCAACAGCGAAAGAGGGACGATATGGCTGCGTTTCATCTTCACGGTCCTGAATTCTATCTCAAAGCGGCTTCGGCTTCAAATCATCCGGGTACTCGATCAGCGATCCCAGAACCCTCAGCAATCGGTACGTGGCAACGGAGGATTCCGCCTTCGCCGCGAAGAAGGTGTTTTCCGCGTTCCGAAACGCCTCTTCGGCGTCCGTGACCGAGAAGTTGTCGCTGCGCCCCAGTTCGAAAAGCCGGCGCGCGAGCCGGACCCGGCTTCTTGCGGAGTCCAGGTTCTGCCCGGCAATGACCGCCTCCGATCTCGCACGGCCGAAGGCCAGGAGTTGCTGCTGGACCTGCTTCCTCACGAAAACCTCCGCGATATCGACGTCCTCCCGGGCGC
>CAYQYB010000212.1:0-4892 GCA_964421535.1 uncultured Verrucomicrobiota bacterium
CGTGCATGCTGCGGCCGACTCCATGACCGACAAAATCCCGCACGACCGAGAACCCGGCATCGGTTGCCACGCTCTCGATCGCGTACGAAACGTCGGACAACCTCGCCCCGGCGACGGCGTTGGAGATCGCTGCATCCAAAGCCTTCCGCCCCGTGTTCACAAGACGGATGACTTCCGAATCCGTCACGCCGACCATCACGGTCGTCGCGGTGTCACCCACGAAGCCGCCATACACCACCCCGACATCCAAGCTCACAACATCGCCGATCTGAATACGCCTCGGTCCGGGGATGCCGTGGACAACTTCTTCGTTCACCGAAACACAAATATGTCCGGGATAGCCCCGGTATCCAAAGAACGCGCTCTTCCCGCCCAACTTCCCGATCAACTCCGAAGCAAAGACGTCCAGTTCGCCCGTCGTCACCCCCGGCCCGACCTTTCTCGCCACGGCGTCCAGCACCTCGGCCGCCATCCGGCCACTGACTCGCATGCAGGCCAATTCGTCAGGGTTCTTGATGATGATCATGGCGAACGCGGCGGGGTCCTCAACACCGACACAATCTCGGCCTGCGTCTCCTCCTTTTTCTTGCCGGCGTCGACGCGAAACAGAACCTTCTTATCCTCGTAGTAATCAATCAAACTACGCGTCTGTTTCTTGAAAACTTCCAAACGGTTCAAAACGGTCTCTTCGGTGTCATCGCTGCGCTGGTAGAGAGGACCCTTGCACAGGTCGCACACGCCGGCCACTTTCGACGGGATGTTCCGGATATGATAGACGGCGCCGCAATTCTTACACACCCTGCGCCCCGAAAGACGATCAACGAGAACTTCGCGCGGTACGTCCAGAAGGAAAACCTGCTCCACGCGACCGCCGTGACTTCTCAGAACCTCATCGAGCATGCGGGCCTGTTCTGTCGTGCGGGGGAATCCGTCGAACATGTAGTGGGCGTCCGCCCGCCCCTCTTCAAGGCGCTCGGTCACGATCTTCATGATCACATTGTCCGGCACCAATTCGCCCTTCTCCATGAACGACTTGGCTTCCAAGCCAACGGGGCGGCCGGCCTTTACAGCCGCGCGAAGCATGTCTCCCGTGGAGACGTGAACGTAGTCCGTCGCGGACTTGATGCCTTCCGCAATGGTTCCCTTGCCGGCGCCCGGCGCCCCGAGGAGTATAATAGCCTTCATAGAACCTACCTCCGCGAACGGAGTCGTCCCTTCTTCAGAAAGCCATCATAGTGTCGCATGATCAGGTGAGATTCGACCTGGCGCATGGTATCGAGCATGACGCCGACAATGATCAGCAGGCTTGTCCCGCCCATGAACGACGCAACGATCCATGGGATGCGAAATTGCTGCGCCATGACCGTGGGCAGGACCGCAATGACCGTCAGGAAAAGTGCGCCCGCCAGCGTGATGCGGGTCATGGTCTTATCCAGGAACTCGGCTGTCGGACGGCCCGGGCGAATGCCGGGAACATATCCGCCGTACTTCTTCAAATCATCCGCAATCTGAATTGGATTGAACTGGGTTGCCACCCAGAAGTACGAGAAGAAGAGAATCATCAAGCCGTAAAGAATATTGTACGCCGGCGTGCCGTAGTAGAGGTGCGCGGACAATTGCTTGAAGAAATCCAACGGAATCATGCTGAGCAGCTTCGACGGGAACATGAGGATCGCCTGGGCGAAGATGATCGGCATGACGCCCGAGTAATTCACGCGGAGCGGCATGTACGTGCTCTGACCGCCATAGATCTTCCTGCCGATGACCCGCTTCGCATATTGAACGGGGATCTTGCGCTGCGCCTGCGTCACGGCAATGACGCCGGCCACGACCAGGAAGATCATGACCAACAATCCAACCAGGTGGAAGATGCTGAACTGAGCCACGCCGTCAACCGGCTTGAACATATTGACCGTGGCCTGCACGGCATTCGGAAGGCGGCTGACAATGCTGATCGTGATGATAAGCGAAATGCCGTTGCCGATCCCGCGGGCCGTGATCTGCTCGCCCAGCCACATCAGCAGCATCGTGCCGGTCGTCATCGTCACGACCGTCATCAGGCGGAATCCCAAGCCCGGGATCATGACGATATCGCGATCGATCCCGATGCTCTCGGGATGTTCCAGAGTAACGGCCATGGCATATCCCTGAATCAGGCAGAGAAACACGGTGAGATAGCGGCCGTACTGAGTGATCTTCTGGCGGCCCGTATCGCCCTCACGCGCCAGCCGCTCCAACGTCGGGACGACCGCCGTCAGCAACTGGAGGATGATGGAGGCGCTGATGGAAGGCATGATGCCCAATGCGCCCACCGCGCAGTTTTCCAGAGCGCCGCCGCTGAACAAGTCGAACATCCCCAGGAGGCCCCCGCCGGCGGACGCGCGAACCTGCGCCATGAACTCGCGCAGCGCAACCGCATCAATACCGGGCGTCGGAATCGCCGCGATAAGACGAACGATGAAGATCAGCCCAAACGTGAAAAATATCCGCTGCCGTAGCTCGGGGATCTTCAGACTGTTTGCAAACGCAGAGAGCATAAGGAGTGCCGTTTCCCAGTTGTGCTATTTGATGATCTCGCAGGTGCCGCCCGCGGCTTCGATCTTGGTCTTGGCCGAAGCGCTGAACGCATGCGCCTTCACCACCAGTTTCGTTTTCAACTCCCCATTGCCCAGGATCTTCACCAGCGGCGTCGGTCCATGAGCGAGACCTTCTTTACGCAAAAGATCGACGGTTACTTCGGTGCCCTCTTTGAAGCGGGCCAGCGAATCCACATTGACCGGCAAATATTCCGTGCCGGACGTGCTCGTGAAGCCGCGCTTCGGAATCCTGCGGATGAGCCGCATCTGACCGCCTTCGAAAGCCGGCTTGTGCTTGTGGCCCGTACGGGACATCTGGCCCTTGTTGCCCTTGCCGGCGGTCCGGCCCTTGCCCGAGGACTCCCCACGGCCCACGCGCATCCTGCGCCGCTTGGAACCCGGTGTCTTGACCAACGTATGCAGACTCAGTGTCATGATTAGACTTCCATTTTGCGGACCGCGGCGGCTTCATCGCGCGATCTCAACTGTTCAAGTGCGGTGATGGTTGCTTTCACCACGTTAAGCTGATTGCTGGAGCCAAGCGACTTCGCAAGCACATCATGCACGCCCGCAAGATCCAGAACCGCGCGCACGCCGCCGCCGGCGATCACGCCCGTACCCGGCGATGCCGGCTTCAGAAGCACAAACGCGGCACCGTACTTGCCGGTCACTTCGTGCGGAATCGTCTGCTCCCGCATCGTGACCCGGAACATCGCGCGCTTCGCCTGCTCGGTCGCCTTGCGAATCGCGTCCGCGACTTCGTTCGCCTTGCCGAGGGCATATCCGACGCTCCCCTTCCGGTCGCCCACCACCACCAACGCGCTGAAACTGAAACGACGCCCGCCCTTCACGACCTTGGCACAGCGGTTGACGTGCACGACCCGCTCCTCCATATCGCTTCGCTGGGTATCCGACGACATTGTATGCCTCGCCATCGCTGCTCCTTTAGAACTTTAAACCCGTTTCGCGGGCGCCATCCGCCAGGGCTTTCACGCGGCCCTTATAGGCGAACCCGCCCCGGTCAAACACGACGGCCTCAATGCCCTTGGCCTTCGCGGCCTTCGCGGCGGTCTGGCCCAGCTGTTTGGCAACCGCCACGGTGTTCTTGCCCTTGGCTGTCGCCTTCACATCCTTGATGACGGTCGCAGCCGACGCCAGAGTCTTTGCCGCGATGTCGTCGATGAACTGCACATACATGTGCTTGTTCGAGATAAATATGCACATGCGCGGCTTCTCCGAGGTACCACGCACTTTCTGCCGCACCCTCAGGTGACGGCGTGTCCGATAATCTGCCCGGGTTCTAAGTTTCATGATTGATTAAGCCACCGTCTTGCCGACCTTACGCCGCACATACTCGCCCTTCAGCCTCACGCCTTTGCCCTTGTAGGGCTCCGGCGGATAGAACGCCTTGATTCGAGCGCTGACCTGTCCCACCAGATGCTTGTCCGGACCGCTGACATTGATCGATGTGCCGTCGGCGACTTTCAGGGCTATGCCATCCGGCACCATGAATTCAATGGGATGAGAGTAGCCAAGCGACATGACCAGTTTCTTGCCCTGCAGGTTGGCGCGAAAGCCGACGCCCTGAATTTCAAGGTCCTTGGAATAGCCCTGGTGCACCCCCTGAACCATGTTTGCGATCAGGCTCCGCGTCGTTCCATAGATCGCCTTGGATACCTTGTCGTCCTTGCTGCAAGCCAACTCAAGAATGCCGCCGTTGACCTTGGCGGTGATGAATGGGTGCAGTTCCCTGGACAAGTCGCCCTTGGGACCTTTCACCGAGACCTTGGACCCCTGAACGGTCACCGTGACGCCCGCGGGGATCGCAACCGGTTTTCTGCCTATTCTCGACATTTCAGAATCCTCGTTTCAAAACCACATATTACCAGACGTAGCAAATCACCTCGCCGCCCGTTTTCGCTGTACGGGCCTCGCGGTCCGTCATGATTCCCTGCGAAGTTGTCAGGACTGCGATCCCCATCCCGCCCACAACCCTCGGAACCTTTGTCGTCTGCACATACCGGCGAAGACCGGGCTTGCTGATCCGGCGGAGGCCTCGGATGACCGGAGCGCGCCCCGGTCCGTACTTCAGGTGCAGGCGGAGATTCTTCTTGCCGCCGCCGCCTTCCGTCACGAAATCCTTGATGAAGCCCTCTTTCTTCAAGACACGAGCTATCTCGCTCTTCATCGCGGAGTGAGGCATCTGCACAACTTCAAGTCGCGCCCGGTTTGCGTTGCGGATCCTCGTCAACATATCGGCTATAGGGTCAGAAACACTCATGCTTTCTCCATCCTGAACTGGTTACCAACTGGCCT
>CAYQYB010000213.1:0-4865 GCA_964421535.1 uncultured Verrucomicrobiota bacterium
GAAGATACACATCGATGTGGATCCGTCTGAGATCGGCAAGATGATCAAGCCGGACATCTACTGCATCGGCGACGCGAAGGGCATCGTCGAGGAACTGGTGAAGCTCGTGGGGCGCCTGGACACCAAGGAGTGGCTGGAGCACCTGGACGGCTATCGAAAGAAATATCCTCTGCATTACGCCAAGCAGGGCGGGCTGCGGGTGCCCCACATTGTCGATGAACTCTACGATCTCACCGGCGGCAAGGCGACGGTGGTGACGGACGTGGGCCAGCACCAGATGTGGACGGCTCAGTTCTACAAGACGAACAAGAGGAACGGCTGGCTGAGCTCGGGCGGCGCCGGCACGATGGGCTTCGGTTTCCCCGCGGCGATCGGCGCGCAGTTCGGGAAGCCGAAGGACCTCGTCGTGTCGATCTCCGGCGACGGAGGCTTCCAGATGACGATGTGCGAGCTGGCGACGGCCTGCAACCACAAGCTGCCGATCAAGGCCATCGTGATGAACAACCGCTACCTCGGAATGGTGAGGCAGTGGCAGGAACTGTTCTACGACGACCGCAAGAGCGGCGTGAACCTGGAGGGCAACCCGGACTTCGCCGAGATCGCGGACGCGTACGGCGCGCTCGGGCTGCACCTGAAGAGGCCGGCCGACGTGCGCAAGATCCTGACGCGCGCGCTGGAGTACAACGACGGCCCGTGCATCATCAACGCCGAGGTGATCAAGGAGGACAACGTGTTCCCGATGATCCCGGCGGGCAAGCCGATCGAGGAGATGATCATCGATCCACCGAAGAAGCAGGCCCGGTCAGCGGAGGGAAAGAGGTAACATCATGCAAAACACTCAGAACAACGGATCGAGCTCCCATACCCTGAGCGTGTACGTCGCGAACAAGCCGGGCGTGCTGGCGCGCATCGCCCAGGTGTTCGCCCGGCGCGGCTTCAACATCGACTCGCTCGTCGTGTCGTCGTCCATGGACGGGAATTTCTCGCGCATGACGATCACGGCCAGCGGCGAGAGCACCGGCCTGTACCAGATCATCGAAGCGGTGAAGAAGCTGGTCGACGTGCTCCACTGCGTGGACCACACCGGCGAGAACATCGTTGTGAAGGAACTCGGCCTGATCAAGCTGGCCGTGGGCCCCGCGCAGCGTTCCGAAGTGCTCGAGATCGCCGACCACTTCAAGGCGAAGACGGTCGACCTCACGGAGCGGTCGATGATCCTCATGACCACCGGCGACACCGAAAAGCTGGACGCCATGATCAAGCTCTTGAAGAAGTTCAAGATCGTGGAGCTCGTCCGCACCGGCAAGGTCGTGATGGCGCGGGGCGAGGAAGAAACGTAGCCAGTTCCAAGTTCCAGGTTGCAGGTTCCAGGTTGGCGTCAGCCGGCCTGGAACTTGCTTTTTTCGCCAGAACATGGAACTTGAAACTTGGAACATGGAACTCCATATTGTCCCGGCTATGAGTAAAACACTTTTCGAGAAAATCTGGGACCGCCACGTGGGTCAAACCATGAAGGACGGGTCTGTTCTGCTGTACATCGATCGCCAGCTTGTTCACGAGGTGACGAGCGCGCAGGCTTTTGAAGGGCTCCGCCTGACCAGCCGCAAGGTCCGCCGGCCGAACCTGACCTTTGCCACGATGGACCACAATATCCCGACGGATGATCCGAGCGTCATCCTGGACCCCATCTCCAAGGCCTCGGTGGAAGCGCTGGAAACCAACTGCCGCGAGTTCGGCGTCACGCTCTACGGGCTGGGCAGCGATAGGAACGGCGTCGTGCACATCATCGGGCCCGAGCTGGGGCTGACCCTCCCGGGATCGACAATCGTCTGCGGCGATTCGCACACGGCTACGCACGGCGCGTTCGGCGCGCTGGCGTTCGGCATCGGCACGTCCGAGGTCGAGCACGTGCTCGCCACGCAGACGCTCCGGCAGAAGAAGCCGAAGACGTTCAAGGTCGAGTACACCGGCAAACTGCAGCCGCGCGTGACGTCGAAGGACATGATCCTGAAGCTGATCGGCCAGATCGGAACAGCCGGCGGCACAGGCTACGTCCTCGAGTACGCCGGCGAGGCCGTCCGCGCGCTGTCCATGGAAGCGCGCATGACGATCTGCAACATGAGCATCGAAGGCGGCGCGCGCGCGGGCATGATCGCGCCGGATGAGACGACCTTCAATTACATATCGACCGGCAACCGGCCGTTCGCGCCGAAGGGCAAGGAGCTGGAGAAGGCGATCGCGTTCTGGAAGACGCTGCCGAGCGATCCGGACGCGAAGTTCGACCGCACGCTGACGATCAATACGTCGGAGATCGCGCCACAGGTGACCTGGGGAACAAGCCCGGGCATGGTCGTGGACGTGACCGGTGTTGTCCCGGACACCGACAAGGTGCCGGGGTACAGCCGGAAAGACGCCGAGCAGGCGCTGGCGTACATGGGCCTGAAGCCCGGAATGAAGATGACCGACATCAAGCTGGACGTCGTGTTCATCGGAAGCTGCACGAACGGGCGTATCGAAGATCTGCGCCAAGCCGCGGCCGTCATGAAGGGCCGCAAGGTCGCGAAGGGCGTGAAGACGCTGGTCGTGCCGGGGTCCGCGCAGGTGCGCAAGCAGGCGATGGACGAGGGCCTCGACAAGGTCTTCACCGCGGCGGGTGCGGAATGGCGTCACGCTGGCTGCAGCATGTGCCTGGCGATGAACACGGACCAGCTCAAGCCGCAGGAGCGCTGCGCCGCCACGTCGAACCGCAATTTCGAGGGGCGCCAGGGCAAGGACGGCCGTACGCATCTGGTGAGCCCGGAGATGGCCGCCGCGGCGGCGATCGAAGGTCACTTTGTTGATATCAGAAGGTGGAAATAGCCATGGAAGCTTTCAAAACACACCGTGGGATCGTGGCACCGCTGGACAGGGCGAACGTCGATACCGACGCGATCATTCCGAAGCAGTTCTTGAAATCGATCAAGAGGACCGGCTTCGGCGAATCGCTGTTCTTCGATTGGCGCTATCTGCCGAACGGCAAGCCCGATCCGGCGTTTGCGCTGAACGCGCCGCACCTGAAAGGCGCCTCGATCCTCGTCGCGCGAAACAACTTCGGCTGCGGCTCCAGCCGCGAGCACGCGGTCTGGGCCGTCGCTCAATACGGCTTCAAGGCCGTGATCGCCCCGTGGGTGACAAGGGAGGGGACGCGGGTGCAGGGCTTTGCCGACATCTTCAAGAACAACTGCGTCAAGAACGGCGTCCTGACGGTCGAACTCGCGGAAGCCGAGGTCGAGGAGATATTCCAGATGGCCGCCCGCTTCAAGGGCATGGAAGCGACCGTGAATCTCGAAGAACAGCGAGTCACGCTGAACATCGAGGAGGAGATTTCGTTCCACTTCGAGATCGATCCGGGCGTGAAGGAGCACCTGCTCCGGGGCCTGGACGAGATCGGCCTGACGCTCGAGCACGATGCGGCCATCAAGTCGTTCGAATCGAAGCACGACAACCAGATGTCGGCGCAGAAGTAACAATGCTTCGGAAGACATTTCTGCACCTCCCAGGCATCGGTGAAACCACCGAGCGCAAGCTGTGGAATTCCGGTGTGACGTGCTGGACCGATTTCATGGCCGCGCATGCCGAGGGCAGGCTCAAAGGCCGGAAGACGGAACTGTGCGCGCGCGATGTGATCGAGTCCATCAAGCGCTACGAGGGCGGCGACTGGAACTTCTTCGACAAGTGCCTCCCGTCGAATCACAAGTGGCGCGCGTTCCACGACTTCCCGGGCCAGGCCCTCTACGTCGATATCGAGACAACGGGGTTCATGGACGACGACTGCATCACCGTCATCGGGACCTACGACGGCAAGCAAGCCAAGTCGTTCATCGCGGGGATCAACCTTGAAGACGCGGTGGACGAGATCGAGGCGCACCCATTGATCGTAACGTTCAACGGGGCGCAGTTCGACATGCCCCTGATCCGGCAACGCTTCCGCCACAACTTCTTCAATCACGTTCACGTCGACCTTCGGTTCCCCCTGAAGCGGCTCGGCTTCGCCGGCGGCTTGAAGAAGATCGAGAAGGATTTCCGCATCGAGCGCTCCGAGCGGACGAGGGGGCTGGACGGCTGGGACGCGGTGCGCCTTTGGCGCGAGTATCAGCGGGGCCACGACCGCTCGCTCGAACTCCTCGTGGAGTACAACATCGAGGACATCAAGAACCTCGAGCCGCTGATGAAGTTCGTGGCCGGGGAAATGGGGAAGCGGCTTACGGCAGTTGCGCCTTGATGCGGATCATCCGCACGCCGGCAACACCCTCTTCATTCGTGAAGGTCGCGTCGGCGCCGGTGCCCGGCACATTCGTGACGAAACTCCAGGGCTCAACGGGCCCCGATGAAGTCTCGACGGCATAGACGCGGTTTGAACTCGTGTGCCAGCGGACGACCGCGTTGCTGACGGAATCCAAGACGACGTCCGTCATCCGCAGGTAATCGAGTTCATTGGTTGGGCTGGTATCGGCCAGGTACTCCAGCTTCGTGCTGAACCCGTCGGCATCCGGATCGTCGGAGGAGTCGTTCTTTCTCGGATTGAACCCATACCGCATTTCCCAGCCATCGGAAACCCTGTCGCCGTCGGAGTCCGAATTCATGGGATTGGTCGCGAATTGGTACTCATCCGCATCCGTCAACTCGTCATGGTCCGCGTCGTTGGTCGCGCTCGCGGTGGAAAGGTCACCGAAATACTCGTACTCCCAGTGGTCAGGAAAGCCATCAATCTCGGTATCCACAAATTCGTCCGCGCCGATGTCCACAATCGAAATGACGTTAGGCCATGAAGGATGATCCCAGCGGCCCTCGCCATTGAAGTCCGACGCGGGCGCGTTGGTCGATGT
>CAYQYB010000214.1:0-4863 GCA_964421535.1 uncultured Verrucomicrobiota bacterium
CGGAGTTCAGGTTCGAGTACGGGCTGAGGAACCCGACCGTGTTCGTCGTCCACGACGCCACTTCGATCGGCTCGCTCAGGAACACCGTCTTGCTGTCCACGTACAGGTCGCTCAGCAGGTACGGCGACCCGTCGCGGATGTGCACGACGATCTTCTGCCACTTGTTCGTCGTCGGCTTGTTCACCGCGAAGTAATTCGGCGTGTTGTCCGCCCAGCCGCACAGGTTCGGGTTCACGTACAGCACGCGGCCGCCGAAGATCACGCCGCCGTCCAGCGCGCCGTTGGTGAACGTCGTGGCATACTCGATCGTGATGTTCTTGCCGGTCACGGCGAGGCCGTTCCAGTAGACATACGAGTAGCCGCCCGCGGACACGTTGGTGACCCGGGCCTGCAGGGTGTTGTTCGACACGCTCCACCCGATGCGCGGGCTCGCCTCGATGTTCCACCCGGTGTAGTTCCCGTCGTTGAAGTTGTCTTCGTACTGCGTCCCGCCCTTGTCCTTGATCCCGTACGCCACGCTCAGGCTGCCGTTCGTCCACGTGTTGTACGCGACCCAGGTGTCCCAGTCGCGGCCGGCGAACGCCTTTTCCGTGATCCCGATGATCTGCAGGCCCGCGCCCGAAATGGCGGTGTAGAGCCCGTTGGTCCCGTCGTTAGTCGAGGTGTAGAAGCCGTCGTGCGCGAGCCACGCGTCGTCCGCGTCCCACGGATACAGGTACATGACCCAGTACATGTTCGAGCCGGTCATGATGCCGTCGTCCGGAATGACCAGGTTCAGATTGTTGCTTCCCGTGCCGCCGAGGACCCACAGGTTCCACACGTTCACGACGAAGTTGTCCGTGTTTGTGCCGCGGACGGGCGTGTACTTCAGCTCGATCCGGACCTTGTGCGCCTCCCCGCGCGCCCACTCGAACGCGCGTCTCGCGACGCCCGCGAGAGAGTTCGTCAGCTGGCCCGCGGTGTCCGCGCCCATGTTGAAGCAGAACACCTTCTTCGGCGACAGGGGATCGTTGGTGATCGTGTTGGCGATCAGCCCCGGCGCCGCGGCGGTGCCGCTCAGGGCGCCCAGGTCCTTCGCGCCCGCCAGCGTCGTCCAGGCCATTGCGCGGCCCGTGGCGCTGAGCTGGCTGCCCGGCGCGTAATCCTGCGTGACGTAGTGGTCGTACGATCCGATCGTCGCGCGCGTCAGGTTCGACACCGTGCTCACCGCGGCGGCCACGCCGAACACGCTCTCCACGCGGCCGAGATCGTAGGCGCCGGTTTCGTTCTTCATCGCCACGCCGCCGTCCGTCGCGATCAGGTTGAACAGCCCCTTCCCGAGCCACGTGACGACGTTTGTCGCCTCGGTGTCGTTCATGACGTACGTCGACGGCAGGACCAGCGTCGGGAAGAACTTCACCAGGTAGCCCCAGTCGAGGTTCAGGAACGTGCCGACCGTCACGGTCTGCGTCTCGTAAGGCGAGTAGTAGCTGTACTCGTCGTCGTCGATGAAGAAGTAGCCCTTCTGCGGCTCCCAGATGCCCAGCTGCACGGCCCGGGCGCCAACCGCAATTTTGCCCTTGGAGTACGGGAAGTCCTCCGACGTGAAGCCGCCGACCGGCTCGCCGTTGAAGAACACGCTGAACGTGTTCGTCTCGGCCCTGACCTTCAGGTTGTACCACGTGTTCTCGACGGGGCTGTTCGTTTTCCTGAACTCGTAGATCCAGCCCTGCTCGATGTTGTTCGTCGCCACGCGGACGAGGTACTTCAGCCGCCAGAACCCGTAGTAGTTCTCGACGTCGACCTTCACGAAGTTGTCGCGGTTCAGGTAGCGCAGGTAGAGCTCGACGTTGTTGAAGTACGGGCCCTGCTTGTTGTAGCGGAAGTCGAAGCTCGCCGTGTAGTTGCTCCAGTTCGCGTCGCCCGCGTACAGGATGTTGTCGTCGTTGCCGATCCGCCACGCGCGGAGAGCATTGCCGTCAGAGGCCCAATTCCCCGCGCCGGCCGCGCGCGCCCACGACGCCAGGTTCGTCGAGGAGAAGCTCTCGGTGAAGAGCATGTCCGAGCCGACGATGTTCAGGATCACGTTGTCGATGTACCAGCCGCGGTAACCGTTGTTCACGGCGTCGATCGTGTCGAAGAAGAAGCGCAGGCGGATCCGCTGGCCGGCGAACTGGCCCAGTTCGACGGTCTGCGACGTCCACTGCTTGTTCGGGCCGGAGATCTGCAGGACCTGCGACCAGTTGCTGCCGTCGGTGGTGACGTACACCAGCTTGCGGTCCCACGACGTGCCCGTGTCCTCCGTCTCGTACCAGCTCCTGAAGTTCAGCGTGGCGCCGGCCGCGGCGGTCAGGTCGATCCACGGCGTCAGCAGGGCGCCGCTGTTCCGCGCGCCGGTGCTGTAGTTCGAGCCGTTGTTGTAAGCCCAGCTCGTGACCGGGCTCACGGACATGTCGGTGGCCTGGTGCCAGAGGCCCGCGGCCGCCCAGCCGTTCGTCCCGCTCTTCATCGTGTCCGAGAAGGCCGGGATGCCCGAGCCGCTGATCGTGGTGACGCGGACATCGTCCACATACCAGCCTTCAAAGCCGTTGTTGATGTTGTCGATGGAGTCGAACGTCAGCTTCAGCTTGATCCGCTGGCCGGCATACGCGCCCAGGTCGAACGTCTGCGTCATCCACTGCTGGGCCGCGCCGGACACCTGCAGAATCTGCGTCCAGTTCGTCCCGTCCGCGGACACGTACACCAGCTTGCGGTCCCACGCCGTGCCCGTGTCCTCGGTGCGGTACCAGCTCTTGAACGACAGCGACGCGCTGGAGGCCGTGGCCAGATCGATCCAGCGGGAGACCAGCGAGCCCGACGTGCGCGCGCCGGTGTTGTAGTTGGTGTTCGCCGCGTCGCGGTTGTACACCCAGCGGTTCGTCCCGCTGACATCCGCCCCGCCGCGGCTGCCCGTCTTGCGCCACAGGCCGTCGGGCGTCCAGTTCGTCGTGGACTCCATGTTGTCGTAGAAGAGGTCCACAAGAGTGCCCGCGGACTTCATCACTTTCACGTCGTCCACGCTCCAGCCGCGGAACGTGTTGTACACCGCGTCGATCGTGTCGAACACGAACTTCACCTTGATGCTTCGCCCGGCGTACGGGCTCAGGTCGCAGGTCTGCGCGGTCCACTGCAGGTTCGGCCCGGAAACCTGGAGCACCTGCGTCCAGTTGGAGCCGTCCGTCGAAACGTACACCAGCTTCTTGTCCCAGCTCGTGCCGGTGTCCTCCGTCTGGTACCAGCTCCGGAACGACAGCGACGCGGCGGTCGAGTTCGAGAGCGATATCCACGGCGTGACCAGCGACCCGGTGTTCCGGACGCCCGTGCTGTAGTTTGAGCCGTTGTTGTAGACCCAGCTGTTCGACGCGCTGAAGTAGAGATCCTTCGCCTGGTGCCAGAGGCCGTCGGCCGTCCAGCCGTTCGTCCCGGACTCCATCGCGTCCATGAACGCGGTGGAGACGCCCGCGGCGTTGGTCTGGCCCAGCGAGACGACCACGTTGTCGAACGAGACATCCATGTCGTTCCCGGGTTCGTACCCCATGCTCTCGAGCCAGTTGCAGACCTGGTTCACGCGGTCGAAGTGGCCCGGGTACTGCGCTTCGGTCTTCGTGGAGCGGAACACGGCGACGCGCGCGGGAAACGCGTCGTTCCGCGTCATCGGCGTGTTCTGCCACGCCAGGTACTCGTTCATGTCCTCCCACTCGATCGGCATGTTCACCGAGGCGCCCTTCGCGACGGTGGTCGGGAGGTTCGTCAGCGGCCGCACGCCCCACTTCAGGTCCGTGGACTGCGTCGTGAAGCCGGTCACGCGGTTGCTGGCGGAATCCTCAAGCCACGTCACGAACGAGTACTGGCCGCCGTCCGGCGTGGAGACGTAGTTCGTGTCGGCGCCGTTGAAATCGGGGATCCACATCCAGAAGGTCTGCTGGCCGTAGCCGGTGATGTTGGTCGAGATCACCTGCAGGGTCTGGTTGCTGGTCTTCCCGCCGATCAGGGCGATCTTGAGCGTCAGGTTCGTCCGGCCCAGCGTGTCGAAGTTGACCTTGATCTGGTAGTTCTTGTCGCCGAACGGGTGGATGACCGCCGGCGCGTCCGCGATCTGGCAGATCGGCGGGTTGCTCGAGGCGGTGTACACGTAGAGCATCTCGTGGCCGTCCGGGTCGAGGGTGACGCTGACGGTGCCGCTGCAGTTGGTCGCGAGGATCCGGCCCTGCTCGAACGCGCGGACGGTCTTGCCGCTGAAGAGCGTGCTCTGCAGGGTATACGTCTGGGGCGAGCCGCCGGTCGGGTAGTTCGTGTCGTACAGGTAGTTCTTGACCTGCCACAGCGTGGCGCCGTTCGTGCACGTGCGGTATTCGGGCAGGCAGAGATAACCGTTCGTGCCCGTCGCCTGCACGATCGGCTGGACGCCGCAGTAGTCCTTGAGGATGCCGCCGAGAACGTCCGTGCGCCACCTGAAGGGCAGGTTGTCCGGCTCGAGATCGCCGTTCCCGTCCGGGAGAATGTCGAGTGAGTACAGGATGATCACGGCCTTGCCCGCGCCGTGGCTCTTCGCCACCACCGCCGGCGCGAACGTGTCCGCATCGACGTACAGCGAGCCGATCGGCGCGTTCGTCGCGCGGTCGAGCTTGCGGATGATGCGCCCGAGCGTCGCGTTGGAGGGCGCGATCGACGAGACCTTGAAGTTCTGCCACGCATTGTTCGCCGCCGTCAGCCGCGGGCTCTCCGCGGTGCCGAGGTAGTTCGTGCCGTTGTACCACTCGATCGCCACGACGCCGTAGGTCCCGTTGGAGAGGCCGTCGTCGCTGTTGCTTCGCAGGTACGCGTCAGCCGTGTACTTCTGGCCGG
>CAYQYB010000215.1:0-4819 GCA_964421535.1 uncultured Verrucomicrobiota bacterium
GTACGACATGATGTCGCCCGACGACATCCAGCGGAACATGGAGCGCGGCGTCCTCGAGGTCGCCCCACTCGCCTACATGCGCGGCCGCACGCTGAACCACGCGTTCGTGATCCTCGACGAGGCGCAGAACACGACGCCCGAGCAGATGAAGATGTTTCTCACCCGCCTGGGCTTCGACTCGAAGTGCGTGATTACCGGCGACCTGACGCAGATCGACCTCCCCCCGAACAAGAAGTCCGGCCTCGGCGAGGCCAAGCGCACGCTCGCGAAGGTCGAAGGGATCTCGTTCACGGAGCTGACCGATTCAGATGTCGTCCGGCACGAACTGGTCCAGAAGATCATCCAGGCCTACCGCGAGGAACGCGGCGACACACGCGGATGAAACTCCTCCTGCAGAACCGCCAATCCGCAATTCGGCTCCGGGCCGCGGCGGTCCGGAAACTCGCCACCGGGCTGATCGCCGAATGGCCCGCGCTCAAACCGCTCGCGGCGTGGGCCGAAATCGCGCTGATCTTTACGGACGACGACGGCATCACGCCGGTGAACCGCGCCACGTTCTCGAAGGACGCGCCGACGGATGTCATCAGCCTGACTTACCACGGCATGCCCGGCGAGAAGTCCCGAACGACGGGCGAGGTTTTCATCAACGCCGAGCGCGCGCAGGCCGTCGGCCGCACGGAAAAAGGGGCCGGCCGCGAGTTGGCGCTCTACATCGCGCACGGCCTCCACCACCTGGCCGGCGCGTCCGACCGAACGCCCGCGCTTCGCCGGGCGATGTTGAACGAAGAGAAGGCGTGGCTGTCCAAAGCGGAAAAGGCCGGACGGCTCAAAGACATCTGCTGAAATTCATTCCGCCTTGGCGCGGCGGCCGAACCGGAGTACATTGGCGGGGCCATGGCAACAAATATCGCGAGATCGTTTCGAAACAACATTCTTGTCGGCCTGATCCTGATCATCCCCATTGCGGTGACCGTCTGGATCGTCAACTTCCTCTTCAAGCTGATGACCAAATGGGTGATCGCGTTTGTCCCGTCGCCCTGGCTCAAGGAGTACCCGGCCGTTCTCTTTCAAGCTGCGGCGTTGATCATCGTTCTGTTTATTCTGTTCCTGATCGGTTTTCTGACCCGGAACTTCCTCGGCAAGAAGCTCTACCAGTTCGGAGACACGATCCTCGCCCGCATTCCGTTCATCAACAAGATCTACATCTCCGTCCGCCAGATCAGCGAGGCGATCCTCGACCAGAGCCAGACCATGTTCAAGGAGGTCGTCGTCGTGGAGTACCCGCGCAGAGGCGCGTACGTCATCGGGTTCACGACCGCCGTCATATCGCGGGAAGTGACCGACCTCCTGCCGGAGCACAAAAACGAGGAGCACGTCGCCGTCTTCGTCGCGACCGTGCCGAACCCGACGTCCGGTTTCTTCATCATCTTCCCTCGCTCCGATGTCAGGGTCCTTCCCATGTCGGTGGCCGACGGCATGAAGATGGTGATCTCGGCGGGCGCGGTCTACCCCGGCGCCGAGCCTCTCGACAATCGCCCGACGCTCCTCGACAAGCTGGAGGCGTGGGTGACCCGGGACGGCAAAACAGCCCTTCCACCGGCCACGCAAGAACCGCCACCGTGATCCACAAGACCCAGGCAATCGTCCTTCGCTATTTCCCCTTCTCGAACACGTCCCGGATCGTTTCCTGGCTCACGCCGGACGACGGCCGGATCGCCACTCTCGTCAAAGGCTCCCAGCGGCCGAAGAGCTTTTTCCTCGGCCAGTACGATCTGTTCTACACCTGCGAGCTGGTCTACTACGCACGCGATCGCGCCGGCGTCCACATCGCGCGCGAATGCTCGCCGCTGAAGACGCGCTACCGGTTCCGGGACGACTGGAAAGCGATGGCGGCCGCCTCGTACCTTTCGGATCTGTTGTTTCGCGTCAGCCCGCCGGACGCGCCGCACCACAACCTGTTCGCCCTTCTGGATTCCGGGCTGGATCATCTGGCGGCGAACGGCGCGGCCGCGTCGTTTCTCTTCTGGTTCGAGCTGAAGCTCCTGGACGATCTCGGATTCGCGCCCCGCCTCAAGCACTGCCTCAACTGCGAGCGCGAGCTGCAGCCCGGCACCCGGAAGGCCAAGTTCTCCTACGCGCGCGGCGGCATCCTCTGCTCCGCCTGCGCCGATGCGGGCGCGGAAGGCGCCCCGCCCATCGCGCCGGACATCCTGGCCATCCTGTCCGGCTGGCAACGCGCCCGATCCTCGCAGGCGGCGCTGAGCACCCAATGCACGACATGGCAGCTCGGAGAAATCGAGAAGCTGCTCGGGCTGTTCCTCACGTACCACCTGGACATGGCCCTGCCCAGCCGCGCTATCGCGCTGGATGTGCTGAGGCGGAAGGCCGCGTAAGAAGCAAATCGTCCTCGTAGAGGACGATTTGCTGCCTCAGAAAACGCTTGAGACAGCCCCTTCAACGCCCTAGTCTGCCGTCAGCATGTTGAAGCAACTCTGGAGTCTCGTGGTGCGGCTGACCGTCGTTGCCGGCGTTCTGCTGGGCTTCATTTTCCTTTCCGAATGTCTCCGCCTGTTCGTTCTTTTCTACCGCATCCACCCTGTGGCGGCCTACGCCTTCGCCGGGCTGATCCTCGCCGGACTGCTCGTCCTGCTGGTCTACCTCTGGCGCGGGCTCCGCGCCTGCCCGCGCGTCCTCGTCCCGCCGCCGATGCCCGAACTGCCGTCGGCGAGCCACGCGGAAATGCGCCGGTACTGCAAGTACCTGATCGCGTACCTCACCCGCATGGCGGAGAACCCGAACCTCGAGGGCGAGCCGGCCAAAGCGGCGCAGGACTGCATTGCGTACATCGAGGATGTCCTCGGGGCCCATCCGCTGAACGACGACCTCGTGCGGACGATCAACAAGGCGGAGCAGGAAATGATCGGGCCGCTGCTGAACCGCCTGGACGAGCAAGCGTCCCATGAGGTGCGGCGGTGCGTGCGCGACGTCATGCTCGCGGTCACGCTGAGCCCGTATCCGAGCGCCGACATCTTCATCGTGCTGTACCGGAACGTCACGATGGCGTTCCGGATCGTGCGGATCTACAGGAGCCGGCCCAGCCCCCGCGAGGAATGGCGGATCCTTCGCGACATCCTCGCCGTCGTCGCCACGGTCAACTTCCTCAACATCAGCCGCAAGCTGATCGAAAGCCTGTTCTCGCAGGTGCCCGTGATCGGGCGCGTGATCGACGACATCGGCCAGGGCCTCGGCGCGGGCCTGCTGACCTCGGTCGCGGGCCACGCGGCGATGGACCGCTGCGGCGCGTTCCGCGGCTGGAACCGGGAGGAGGAAGTGCGCTCCCTCGGCACGCGCATGGCGAATTTCCTGACGGATGTGAAGGACCTGTTCACCAAGGACCTGATGCCCGAACTCAAGGGCCCGATCCGCTCCGCCGTCCCGGCCGACGCGGCAAACCAGCCCGGCTTCTGGGACACGGTCACCAGCGGCGTGGAGGCCGCGGTCGACATGACCGCCAAGGCCGCGGGCTTCCTGGTCGTCAAACCCGTGACCGCCGGCGTCCAGACCGTCGCCGCAGGCGTGCAGGGCGTCGCGAACGCAGGAGCCCGGATCGGCCGAAGCGTGGTCGACACCGGCTCGGACGTCGTCCGCCGGCACCGACGGCGGCACCGCTCGTCGCACGGAAGTTTCAGCCGGACCTTGAAAACTTTCGGCCAGCGGGTGAAGTACATGCTGTTCGGCCGCTATTGAACAAACGATGCAGCAACTTATGAACGCCAAAGCCCACACGCACCTTCTGCCCAGCAACCCGATCCCCGTCCCCTACGGCGCCCACGTCGTGGAGGAAGGAGTGCAGTTCACGATGTTCAGCCGGAACGCGACGCGCGTGTGGCTGATGCTGTTCGACTCACCCGACGACGCGACGCCCGTCGAGGAATACGAGCTCACCGCCGAGAGAAATCGGATCGGCGACGTCTGGCACCTGCACGTCGACGACGCCCGGGAGGGCCAGTACTACGCGTACCGGATGGAAGGCCAGACGCCGCGCGACGTGGCCAACTTCTTCGATCCGGACCAGTGGCTCCTCGATCCGTACGCGCTCGCGATCTCCGGCTCGCCGCGCTGGGGGGACCCGCGCGGAATGACGCCCGGAAAGCCGCCGAAAAACGGCGCGCTGTTCCCGAAAGGCGTCATCGTGCGGAACATGTTCGACTGGTCGGAGGACCACACGCCGCGCACGCCCCTCTCCAAGTCGATCATCTACGAGGCGCACGTCCGTGGATTCACCGCGCATGAAAGCTCCGGGGTGAAATTTCCCGGCACGTACCGCGGGCTGATCGAGAAGATCCCGTACCTCCGCGACCTCGGCATCACCGCCATCGAGCTCCTGCCGATCCAGGAGTTCAACGAGATGGAGTACTACCTCGAGAACGAGAACCGCCGCGGCCTGCGGAACTTCTGGGGCTACAGCACCCTCGCGTTCTTCGCGCCGAACCAGCGGTACGCCCACGCGAGCACCCACGGCCAGCAGGTGCGCGAGTTCCAGGAAATGGTCGTCGCGCTCCACAAGGCCGGCATCGAGGTGATCCTCGACGTGGTGTTCAACCACACGGCCGAGGGCGGCGACGGCGGCCCGACGTACTCGTTCCGCGGCATCGACAATTCCATCTTCTACATGATGGAGCCGAACCGCCCCCACTACAAAAATTTCTCCGGCTGCGGCAACACCGTCAACAGCAACCACCCCATCGTCCGCAAGTTCATCATGGACTGCCTGCGCTACTGGGTCGTGCACATGCACGTCGACGGCTTCCGCTTCGAC
>CAYQYB010000216.1:0-4801 GCA_964421535.1 uncultured Verrucomicrobiota bacterium
GGCTTTGGCTGGTACAACTGGGGCGACAGCGGTTTCGATTCGTGGGCGGGTCGCGACGGCTCGCAGGGCTTCGCATTGTACGGCTGGATCACGAATGGCTACGGCGGGTTCATCCAGGAAGTTCCGGTCGTCTCGCATGCCTTGGGCGATGTTTACACCTTCCGGCTCGATGGAATGGCGGAGTCCGGTTTCTCTTCTTCGACCGCCGGCGTGGAATTGCGCATGGAGTTCTGGGATGGCGGCACCCCGTTGTATGCAGTGACAAACAACATCTACGCCTCGCTGACATCTTCGGCCGGCAGTTGGAACACGTACTCGCTGATCTGGACGAATCAGAACTCATCCGTGGATGTCGTGAAGGTTCTGCTCGTGGGCGAGTCGTTCGAGATGGTCGAGCCGTACTGCGCCGCGATGTGGGACAATGCCAGCCTCGAGGCGATGGATCTCTCCGTCCCATGGCTCGCGTTGTCCGGCAGCGAGTCGTTCTACGTAGGCTCTTCCAATCTTTGGAGGGTGACTCGCAACGGATCCACAAACAGCGCGCTGACGGTCGCGCTGACGAACAGCAATCCTTTTGCGGTCACCGTTTCCACGAGCGTCGTGATCGCGGTGGGCAGGACGTCGGCGGTTTTCTACGTCACCGGCGTTGACACAGGAGCAGCTGTCATCGGCGCTTCGGCTGCGGGCTACCAGCCGGCCCAGAAGTCCGCTCTCGTTTCGGCGCAATTCTTAGTGTTGTCCGGCAACCATGCTGTCTATGCCGGTTACTCGAACCTGTGGACGGTGCTTCGCCAAGGGCCGTCGGACTCTTTGCTCGATGTGAGCCTGACGAGCAGTGCGCCGCTCGTTCTTTCGTCTCCTGCCTCGGTCACCATTGCCGCCGGCTCGAACTCGGCCAGTTTCTATGTGAGAGGAGGGACGAATGGGGCAGCCGTTGTGACCGCATCGGCAGTTGGGTGCGCGCAGATATCGTACACCGCCACAGTCCAATCCGTGGCCCTCGTCTTCTCGGGGTCGAGTTCGATGTACGAGGGAATGTCCAATCTCTGGACGTTGACCCGGCAGGGGCCCGTGGCGGGGGATCTTGAGGTCGCGCTGGGAAGCGACCCGGGCGGTATCGTGTCGGTGCCGGCTTCCGTCACCATTCCCGATGGAACGAACGTCGTTTCCTTCTACGTGACCGGCACGGATGCGGGGAGCGCGACCGTGACCGCGTCGGCAACGGGGTATCCCGCCGCGCAGAAGGCCTTGGTCGTGCAGATGAATCAGTTGAGCCTGACCGGGGCCGGAGTGGCGCGCCTTGGCGTGACGAGCCTCTGGACCGTTGCACGAACGGGTCCGACGACGGGGGCGCTTACCGTGAATCTTGCGGCGGATGATCCCGAGGTCATTTCGGTCCCGCCGTCCGTCGTGATTGGCGAGGGGGCGACATCTGCAACCTTTGGAGTCATGGGCCTTGTCAAATGGGAGGCGACCGTGACCGTCATCGCGACGGATTTCATCTCTGCATCCCGAACTGTAGAAGTATCCGACAACCTCCTGGCCAATCCCGGATTCGAGGAGGAGGCATGGTTCGGGAGTTCGTGGTTTAGCTGGCAGGATTGCGGAGTCGAACAGTGGGCCGCGGAAAGCGGTTCAAACGGCGTCGCGCTCTACGGCTGGATGACGAACGGATACGGCGGTTTCGGCCAAAGCGTGCCGGTCGTGTCTCACGCCGTGGGCGATGTCTATGCGTTCAGCATCGACGGCATGGCCGAAGCGGGCTTCGCTTCTGCCTCATCAAGAGTGGAACTGCAACTGACGTTTTGGAGCGGCGAATCGTTCAAGTACGCGGTAACCAACAGTATCTACGCAGCGTTGAAATCCGAGGCGGGCAACTGGAACACCTACTCGCTGCAGTGGACAAACCAGGATACCTCCGTGGATCGTGTGGACGTCTTGGTTTTTGCCGATAGCTACGCGCCGTGCGAGCCGTACTGTGCCGCGATGTGGGACAACGCCTCGTTCGAGCTGCTGAGCGCCGGAATGAGCAACCTGGCGTTTCAGGGCGACACGGATCTGTACTTTGGAGGGTCCAACCTTTGGACAATCACGCGCTCGGGGGCCGACGCGTCCCCGCTGACCGTTGCTCTCACCAGTACGAACACGCAGGCCGCGGTGGTTCCCGCTTCGGTCATCATTCCGGCCGGCACGAATGCGACAACGTTCTTCGTGGTATCCGGGAGCAATGGGACCAGCGTGATCAAGGCCTCGGCGATGGGCTATGGGCAGGCGCGCGCCCGGGTTGCTGTGAGTCCTTCGTCGCTGGAACTCGCCGGAGCGAACGAGGCGTTCCTGGGATTTTCCAATGTGTGGACCGTGACGCGCCGCGGATCGCTTGTGGGTTCCGCCTCGGTCCAACTCTACAGCAGTTCTCCCGGCGTGGCGTCCGTTCCGGCGTCGGTCGTGATTCCCGACGGTTCGGCTTCCGCCGATTTTGTCGTGGATGTTGTCGGTGCCGGCAATGCGACCGTCTCGGCGTCCGCGACCGGATTCCTTCCGGCCGCGCGCTTCATCTCGGTCAGCGCAGCGGACTTGACGCTGGACGGCGAGACGACGGTCTTCCAAGGGCTGTCCAATGTGTGGACGCTCACGCGCAGCGGCCCTCTGAATGTTCCCGTGACGGTGCACTTGAGCAACAGCGCCCCGTCCGTCGCTGACGTTCCTGCCGGCATCGAGATGCCCGCCGGGGTGGGCGCGATTCAGTTCTTTGTCGGCGGTACGTTGGGCGGGACGGCCACGGTGGTCGCGTCCGTTGCGGGTTACCAATCCGGGAGCCGAAGCATCGTTGTAAAGCCGAACGAGCTGGCGTTGTCGGGTCTCATTACGATCAGCCGTAACGGATCCAACCTGTGGTCGGTGACGCGCACGGGTGCGCTCAGCGATCCCTTGGACGTTGCGCTCGAGAGCGATGCCCCGTCGATCGCGACTGTTCCGGCAACGGTGACCATTCCGTCCGGACTGGACAGCGTGGGTTTCTATGTCTGCGGAGCGGGGATGGGCACGACAACGGTCCGGGCCTCGGCGACGGGTTACGCGGCGGCCGAGCGCCAGGTGAAGGTCACCGCCAACCTGCTCAGGAATCCGGGTTTCGAAGAGGATGCAGCGTGGGGAAGCGAATGGGAGTACTGGGGTAACACGTGGGTTGAGCCTTGGGCCGCTGAAACGGGCAGCAACGGTGTCGCGCTTCACGGTTGGGTCAGCAATGGAGTCGCGGGTTTTTATCAGACGGTGAGTATCCCGACCTACGCGAAGGGACACGTGTTCGTGTTGCGTCTGCGCGGTCGGGCGGATCCGGATTTCGGCATCACGGATGGCGCGCTCGAACTCCGCATGGAATTTCTTGGGGACGGCGGCGCGACGGTTTTGAAATCGGTGACGAACGACATTCTGAACCGTTTCATGAAGCGAAACGAATCGTGGCGCGGCTACTCCTTGGTCGGTCGCAACACGAACCCCGCCGTGGACCATGTGCGCGTTGTCCTTGCGGCAGAGAACTTCTACGCGACCGGACCTCTGTGCGCCGCCATGTGGGACAACGCCAGCCTGGTCTGCCACCGGTTGGACGGAAACTCGCTGGTGTTGATCGGCGACGAATCCGAGTTCGAAGGCGCGTCGAACGACTGGATCGTCGTGCGGCTCGGATCGCTGGATGAGGAGCTCGCTGTTCAGCTGGAAAGCGACAGCCCGTCGGTCGCGTCCGTGACGCCGTCCGTCACGATTGCGTCCGGCTCCGACTTCGCCGAGTTCAGCGTGACGATGGGCGGCGGCGCGCCGCTCAAGATGATGAAGATGTCCGGCGGCGACGCAACGATTTCCGCTTCGGCGTCCGGCTACGACGGAACGAACCAGAGCGTGAGTTCGGTCGCGAACAGCCTGACCCTGGCGGGCGATTCGTCCGTGTTTACGCCGGGCACGAGCCAGTGGGCGGTGTCGCGAAGCGGCCCGCTGGGGAGCAGCGTGACCGTCACGCTCGGAAGCGGCGACGCCGCTGTCGCCGCCGTGCCGTCATCGGTCCAGATTGCCGTTGGGCAGGCGTCCGCGCAGTTCCCGGTCGTTGCCGTGGATGCCGGTTCCGCAACCATCACGGCGCAGGCGACCGGATTCGAATCGGCCAATCGAGGCGTGACGGTTCAGGCTCTTGCGTCGACCGTCGATCCGAGCCTGGAATCCGATCGGCCGACTCTCACGTGGGACGGGTTGGGCGGACTCCGCTACACGGTTGAGCAGGCCGCGCGCTTGGACGGTCCCTGGACGCGCAAGAGAGATCTCCTGTGCAACGAGGACGGATCGCTTCAGTGGCAGGCCCAGGCGTCGGACTTCGCGCACGCGACGAACCTGTTCTACCGCGTGCTGACCGTGGTCACGAACATCGCGGAACAGCCGTACAGCCCGTAAGTGTCCGATTTTCCAGACCTTGGAACTTTTTTCGGTCGATTTTCCAATCCTTGGAAATCCGATTCGTCGTTGCTCCTGCGCGCGCGCCGCGATAAACTCCGCCCTCTATGAGACGAATTGCTGGCTCGCTGTTCGTGGTTCTCTGTTCGTTGGTTCTGATCGGCTGCGCCGGAGGTTCCGATCCGAACGGGCTTTCGTGGACGGACCTGCTCGGCAACCTGACGAATTCCGAATCCATCGCGCGGCTGGATGTTCCGGCGACGTCCATCATCGCGTCTTTCGATCCGACCGGCGGCAATGACGATTTCAGCCATTTCCTGCGCAAGGGCCCGGAGGGATGGGAGGTGCTGGCGGACCTCGAGGG
>CAYQYB010000217.1:0-4771 GCA_964421535.1 uncultured Verrucomicrobiota bacterium
AATCTGTGCGGCCCGGCGGTGCCGATGTGAAATACACGGTTCAGTTCTACGAGGATCAGAAAGAGGGGTCCCTTCGCTCCGCGCGGGAGGTGGTTCCGCTGGTCATGGAACTCCTTCGCCCGCGCAGCGTGGTCGACGTCGGCTGCGGCGTCGGCACGTGGCTCTCCGTGTTCACGGAGCATGGGGTGCGGGACATCGCGGGCGTTGACGGCGATTATGTGCCGCGCAACCTGCTGATGATTCCGACGGAGGCGTTCGTGTCGGCCGACCTGCGCCAGGCCTTTTCGGTGAAGAGGAGCTTCGATCTGGCGCTTTCGATCGAGGTGGCCGAGCATCTGCCGCCGGCGGCGGCGCCGGTCCACGTGGAGTCCCTGGTGCGTCTCGCGCCGGTCGTGCTGTTCGGGGCGGCGATCCCCTTCAAGGGAGGAACCGGACATCTCAACGAGCAGTGGCCGGAGTATTGGGCGGCCCTGTTCCGCGCGCACGGGTACGTGGTCGTGGATGCTTTACGGCCCAGGATCTGGACGAACGACAAGGTGGAGGACTTCTACCGCCAGGATCTCCTGATCTTTGTCCGGGAGTCGCAGCTCCCGGAATTCCCCGAGCTGCGTCGCGCGCGGGAGACGACGCGCGAAGGCATGCTGTCGGTGGTGCATCCCCGGGTCTACGTGGGCCGGAACCATTATCCGCTCGCGCCGGTCCTGCACTTGGCGGCGTGGACGATCCGGCTCGCCTGCGGACGGCTCAAGCAGGCGTGCCGAAGGCTTCTCGGGCGAGAAGAACCGTGAGATGCTCTCTCTCAGGGCTTCTGAAGACGGATGACGAGGGATCCGCGCAGGTACTCGTACAGGGAAGGGATCTTCTTCAGGAATGGAAGCGTGGAGAGGACCAGGGCTTCCTCGTTGTAAGGCGCCATGCCCACCACCTTGAACGGCGATTGGCGGACGACCTCCTCGACGTCTGAAATCTTCATGCGGTTCAGGCTCTCCACCGTGCTCGATCGATACATCTCCGCGTCGCTTCCGCTGATGGAGCTGGCCGCGAGGAACCGGTCGCAAACCTCGTTGTAGTGCCGTGTGACGACGCTGATGTCGAAGAAGAAACAGGGCCACGGGACGCCGATGAAGTGGCCTACGTGCGCGCCGTGGCGGGAGCGGAAGGCATCGAACGTGAACACGAACTCGCCGCCCGGCTTGAGGACGCGATGAATTTCCGCGAGCGCCCGCGGGATGTCGGCGAGATGCTCGAAGACGGTGTGGGAAAATGCGCCGTCGAAGGTGTTGTCCGGGAACTGAAGGTCGTAGACGGACATGACATGGTACGACACGTTGGCGATCTCGTGCTCCCGGGCGATGCGCTTCGCGAACTCGACGCCGTTCTTCTCGACGTCGATCCCGCAGACGCTGACGGCGCCCTTCGAGGCGGCCGTCTGGGAGTACTTTCCGAGGCCGCAGCCGATGTCCAGGAGGCGCTTGCCGAGAAACCATTTGCTCCCGGCTTTGACGCGCTTCGCGAGGCCGAAGAAATCGCTTGTGTCCTGGGCCTCGCACGCCGCCCTCATCGATGTGTGCAGGTTGCCTTGAAGGGGCGGCGAGAAGATCCGGTTCGCGAAGCGGAACAGGCGCGCTTCCACCGCCGGCTTGCGGGAAGCCGAGGTGTACGCCGCGAGGCGGCCGGCGGCCTTGAGAAGGAACAGAACGCAGACCCGCAGGTAGAACCAGGCCTGGCCCGCGAGCCGGGCGGCCCAGTTTCCCTGTCTTCGGATCAAACGGCGGGATTCCTTTTCCGCTTCGACGAGGCTCCGAAGGTAGCGCCAGCGATTCGGGGAGATCGGGATCCGGTCGTTCGGGTTGAATCCGCACAGGTTCCGGCAAAGCCCTCTCAGGAAATCTTTTCTCTGATGCTGGACCCACGCATCGCGGCCCAGCGACACGGCGGTCTTCATGTAGCTCGCGAGCGCATGCGGGAACGGGAAGAGCTCGAGCGGGATCAGCAGCATGTTGCGCACGTGCATGGTGAACTGGATGCCGGTGCGTCCGGCCGGGGAGAACGCATGGACGGCGACGGCCGAGGGGAAGTAGTGGACTTCGTATCCGGCGTCGATCAGCTTGTACGCGAAGTGAAGATCCTCGGCTCCGTACGGCGAGAAGTGTTCGGCGAAGGCGCCGGCCTTGTCAAAGGCTTCCCGCAGGACGGCGAACGCGCACCCGTCCACCCGCGCGACCTCGAACTCCCTGTGGCGCCAGATGTCGGCGGGGCGGGCAAACGGCCACATCAGAAAACCGTCCGGCCGCACCACCTCGAACGAGAGCGCTCCGAGTCCGTGATCCTGCGAGAGCCGGTCCGCGACCCGGGAGAACGCAGTGGCCGTCCTGATGTGGGCATCGCTGTCCAGGAAGAACAGGACATCGCCCGCCGCTTCGCGCGCCGCCCGATTGCGCCCTCCGGCGACGCCGTAGTTCCGCGGCGCGAAGAACATCCTGATGCGGGGGTTGTCCTTGAAGGCCCTGGAGAGAACGTCACGGCTGTTGTCTGACGAGGCGTTGTCCCATATGATGACTTCGAAGTCCGGGTAGTCTTGATTCAGGATGGAATTGACCGCCTCGACGGTGTCGTCGGGCCGGTTCCAGTTCAGGACCACGGCGCTGATCTTCATTGGGGCTAGGTTACTGTGGCTGGAAATCGAAGTAAAGCGGGTCCGTGCCGAGCGTGGCGCGTGTAAGCGCTGTCCTACAGGGAATAACATTGTCGTTCTGTTGAGAGGTGTGCTTTGGTGAATGCTGTCGGCATCGAGAATTCATCCATGAGTTACGCAAACCACGGCGCGGGGAAGTCGTTCTTCCTGAAACTATCCCTGCTGACAGCCGCCAACACGGCCGGAGTGCTGGCTTTCTTCCGCGCCATCAACACCCACAAGGTAAGGATCTTGGCGTACCACGGCATCGACTGGCTCTATGAGCCCGTGGTCAACTGGGATGGGCTCCAGGTGGATCCCCGGATGTTTCGCCGGCATCTCGGCGAGCTGAAGAGGCGCTACCACGTTCTTCCCTTGGGCGATGTGATGAGCGCCCTCGAGAACGGCGGGGAACTGCCGGACAACACCGCGACGATCACGTTCGACGACGGGTACCGCAACAACCTGACCCTGGCGGCGCCGTTGCTCAAGGAGTACGGCTTCCCCGCCACGTTCTTCGTGAGCACTGGATTCGCAGATGGGACGGCGTCACCGTGGTGGTACCGGCTGCGGGAAGCCGTTTCCAACACGACGTGCGAATCCATCCGCATGCCGGACGGGCGGGTCGCATTGATGGATGGGCGGGAGGGCCGTCTCTCGGCGGCCGTCGAGTGGGAGCGGCATTTGAGGGGATTGCCGCGGTGCGAGCGGACAGAGTGCTTGAAGAAGGTGTATGAGACCTGCCGGTGCGGGGAAGGGGAGAACGTTGCCTATCCGCTGATGACGCGCGACGAGGTCCGGCGGCTTTCCGACATGGGTTTCGAGATCGGGCCTCACACCGTGTCCCACATTTCCATGAGCCACGAGAACAAGGACCTGATCGAGAAGGAAATCGAATCCTCCCTCTCCGTCGTGGCGGAAATAACGGGCAAGTCGCCCACATGCTACTCCTATCCGCATGGCGCTCTTCCGAAGGAGTACGAGGATGTTCTCCAGATGATGAAGAGCCGGGGCGTCCGCGGTGCGGTCACCACCATCGAGGGGATGAACACGCACCAGGACGACATCTTCCGGCTCAAGCGCCTCAATATATCCGGCCACAGGGGCCTGGCGTTTTCCGCCCTGATGTCGGGATTGACCGGCGCGTTCCGCCGCGACTAGGGAATACCGCTTCCGTATTGATTCGGCGAATTCCGCCGCCATAATCGGCAGCCATGCTGTTCAACAGTTACGAGTTTCTGTTCTGCTTCCTCCCGATTGTCCTGATCGGCTACTATCTTCTCCTGCCGCAACGGGCGCGCCTGCCGTTCCTGACCGTCCTCAGCTACGTCTTTTACGGGTGGTGGGACTACCGGTTCTGTGCCCTGATGCTGACCTCGACGGTGATTGACTACGTCTCGGGCCTGCTCATCCACCGCGCGCCCGACGCGCGCCGCCGGCGCCTGTGGATCGTCGTTTCGGTGTTTGCCAACCTCTTCCTGCTGGGCTTCTTCAAGTACTTCGATCTCGGCGCCCGCACGATCAACGCCGTGGCCGCATGGGTGGGAGCGTCGAGCCCCCTCGTGTCCCTCCTGCACATCACGCTTCCGGTCGGCATCTCGTTCTACACGTTCCAGAGCATGAGCTACTCCATCGATATCTACCGCGGCATCGTGAAGCCCGCGCGAAGTTTCATGGAGTTCGCGTGCTACGTCTCTCTGTTCCCCCAGCTCGTGGCCGGCCCGATCATCCGCTACAAGGACCTCGCCGACCAGATGGTGTTCCGCACGCACACGCTGGAGAAGGCGGCGCTGGGAGCATCCTTCTTCATCGTGGGGTTGTCCAAGAAAGTCATTCTTGCGGACGGCGTGGCGCCCGTGGTCAGCCACGTGTTCGGGCTGGCCTCGCCCGGCGCCGTCGAGGCGTGGGCCGGGATCTTCGCGTACGCGATGCAGATCTACTTCGACTTCAGCGGCTACTCGGATATGGCCGTGGGTCTTGGATTCATGCTGGGCTTCCAGTTCCCGCAGAACTTCGATTCGCCCTACAAGGCCGTGTCGATCACCGATTTCTGGCGGCGCTGGCACATGTCCCTCTCCACCTGGCTTCGCGACTACC
>CAYQYB010000218.1:0-4769 GCA_964421535.1 uncultured Verrucomicrobiota bacterium
CGTCGTGCGACCGGCGGAGGATTTCCTCGGCCTGCTTGCGCTCCGTGATGTCGCGGGCGATGCCCGTGGTCCCGATGACTTCGTCCCGCTCGTTGAACACGGGCGTCTTGATCGTCTCGATCCACGACATCGTCCCGTCCTTCGCAGCGATCGGCTCCTCGAAGCGCCGCCGCTTTCGGGTGCGCATCACGTCCTCGTCGTCGTCGCGGTACCGGCCTGCGAGATCCTTCGGCCAGATGTCGAAGTCCGTCTTGCCGACGAGTTGGTCGGGAGGGACGCCGCACGCCTTCGCGAAGGGCTCGTTTGCCGCAATGAAGCGTCCCTCGCGATCCTTGAGCCATGCGATGTCGGGGATGTTGTTGAGGATCGCCTTCTGGCGGCTCTCGATCTCCTTCAAGTACTCGTTGACGCGGGTCAGCTCGGCGGTGCGCTCGTGTACGCGCACCTCGAGATCGTCGTGGGCCTTGCGGAGGCGCTCCTCCGCGCGCTTCCGTTCGAGGATGGCGCCCAGGAGGGAGCAGAGCACCGTCACGATCTCCTGCTGCGTCTCGTCCACGGGCGAGTGCGAGATGGCGGTGTCGTTCGAGAACATGCCGACGAACGAGTCGGCTGACTGGATCGGCGTCAAGGCGACCCAACCCTTGCCGAAGCGCACCACCTTGCCGGAGGTCCACTCGGTGTAGGCCTCCTCGTGGATGATCACCTGGCGGTCCTCCGGCCTCATGGCCTGGAAGTGCTTCAGCCAGTCGGGGTAGGGGTCCACCCGGTGGTTGTGCTCGTCCGTGGTTTCGCGGTTCAGGTTCGTTCCGTACGTTCCGCGCAGGACGTCGCCGTCGCGAAGGAAAATGGCGCAGCGGTTGAGGTTGAGCTTCTCCCTCGCGAGCTCCACGGTCCGGCGGCAGATGGAGTCCGGGTCCGGGCAGGAGATCAGCTCGTCGGCGATCGCCACGACGGCGCGGAGGCCCTCGGAAATCGCCGCCTGCTTGCTTTCGCCCCGCTTGCGCTCGATGATCGCGCCGAGCAGGGAGCAGAACACGCTCACGATCTCCTGCTTCGTGTCGTCCATCGGCTGGCGCGTGATCGCGGTGTCGTTGGAGAAGACGCCGAGAAAGTCCGTGGCGGACTGGATGGGCGTGATCGCGATCCATCCCTTTTCGTGCTCGACGGCGCCGCGCGCGCCGACTTCCACGTAGGGCTGCTCGATCACGATCATCCGGCGGTCCTGCGGGCGCAGCGCCTGGATGCGCTCCAGCCAGTCGGTCTGCGTGGGGAAGCGGTGGATGTGCTCGCTGGAAGTGTGCCCCTTCAGGTCCGTGCCGTACGTTCCGCGCAGGTCGGGTCCCTCGCGAACGAAGATGGCGCAGCGCTCGATGCCCAGCTTCTCCCTCGCGCGCTCGACGGCGCGCTTGTACAGGGAGTCCAGGTCCGGGCAGGAGATCAGCTCGTCCGCGATGGCGACGACGGCGCGCAATCCGGCGGAAAACGCCCTGTGGCGGTGCTCGGCCTCCTTCTGCTCAGTCACGTCCGCGCCGGAGGACTGGTACTCGATGAAACGCCCCCGTTCATCGAAGATGGCCCGGTCGGTCCACTGCTGCCACCGCATGCGCCCATCGGGCAGGGCGACGGGGAATGCGTAGGTGATGACCGGGTGTTCGGGTGTAAGAGAGGTGTAGGCACGCTTCACGTTCTCCCTCTCGCTTACGGGAACGAGCGACATGAAGCTGTGTCCGATCAGCTCGTCGCGCCGCTTGCCGTAGTAGCGGCAGTAGGATTCGTTCACGAAGGTGAGGATGGTGTCCGGATTGAAGCGGCAGATCAGGTCGGGCTGGTCCTCGACGACGGCGCGGTAGCGCGCCTCGCTTTTGCGGAGGGCCTCCTCGACCCTCTTCCTCTCCGTGATATCCGTGCAGACGCCGACGATGAACCACTTGCGGGGCCCGAGCCTGTGAATGTGCGTTTGCTCGGAGAGCCATCGGATCTGCCCGTCGGCCCGCTCGCAGCGGAACTCCTGGATGTAGCCGGGAAGATCCCTGTGCATCGCGTCCGTGCTCGTGAAGTCCATGCGCTTGCGGTCTTCCGGCGTGATCCGCTCGTGCCAGACATCCGAGTACTTCTGGCCGCTCCGCCGCTTGAGAGGCAGGAGCTGTTCCGCCGCGTCCTCGTTGGAAACATTGATCAACCACTCGAACGCGCCATTCTCGTGCTCCGTGACTCTCGCATGCCAGAGAATGCATCGGGCGCTTGTAAGGACCTGCCGAAGCTGCTCCTCGGTCCTCTTCCGTTCGGTGATGTCGAACATGACGACTTGAATGACGTCCTGGCCCGTCTTGGGGTCCTTCACGAGATAGGAGTCGTGGAGCGCGACCTTGTCGATGCCCGAGAGGGTCTTGAAGCGGTACTCGAGCCCGCGGACGTGGCGATGCTTGCGGACCTCCCTGCGGAGCATTTCCTTGGGGCCCGTGTAGGTGAACACTTCCGCGATGTTCCGGCCGATGACCGAAACGGGATCGGGGAACACGCCCTCCAGGTTGAAGATTCGGAAGGCTCCGCGGTCCATGAAAAGGATCGTGCCGTCGAAGCGGTAGCGGTAGAGGCCGATGCCGGCGAATTCAAGGGCTTCCTGCTGAATGGACTCCAGCTCCGAGGGCGGCAGCAGTGTGACCCTGATGGTTTTCTGCCTGATCATGGCGCTTCCCCGCCGGGACGGCGGGAAGCGCCGCCCCTCCTGATTCCCAAAACCTCCTGATGGTACCGACTCTCCGCACCGTTTCAATACCCAAGCAGACGGGTGCTTGTTTAGAGCCTGCCGCCGTCGAAGTGGAGTGCGCGCATTCCGCTACGATCGGTCCATCGGCTTTTCGACCGGCGCACCTGCCGGATGGAGAGCCTGGTGAACGGCTTGAAGAAGGGCGCTCACCGAGTAGGGTTTCTGGACGAAGGGGAAACCTTTCTCCTGGATGACCGACCGCTGGGACTTCTCGTCGGTGTAGCCGCTGCTGAGAAGCACACGCAGCTGCGGTTTCAGGGCGAGCAGGCGCTCGGAAAACTCGAGCCCGCTCTCGTCGGGAAGAATCATGTCGGTGAAGAGGATGTCGACCTCCCTCCGCGCACTGATGAACAGCTCGAACGCCCGGGACGCGTCCGGGGCTTCGAGCACCCTGTATCCGTGCGCCTGCAGCGCTTTCGATGCGAAGCCGCGCACTTCTTCCCGGTCCTCGACGAGAAGAATGCGCTCGCCCTGTCCGGAAATCCTGCCGGAGCTCTCCGCGGCATTGCCCTGTTCCTCGCGAATCGCGAGAACAGGAAGGTAAACGGTGAAGGTCGAACCTTCGTTGGAGCGGCTGTAGACGTTGACCCATCCCTCGTGCTGCCTGGCGACCCCGTACACCGTGGACAGGCCCAGGCCTGTGCCTTTCTCCTTGGTCGTGAAGAACGGCTCGAAAATGTGGTCGAGCGTCGTGGTGTCCATCCCGATGCCCGTGTCGGTCACCGAGAGGCACACGAAGGTTCCGGGGCGGGCTTCATGGATCAGCTTGGCGTCGTGGGGGGCCAATTCGGCCATTTCCGTCCGGATGGTCAACCTGCCGCCGTTCGGCATCGCGTCGCGCGCGTTGACGACGAGGTTCAGGATCACCTGCTCGATCTGCCCCCGGTCGACCTTGACGCGGCCCAGTTCCGGATCGAGTTCGGTTGCGAGCTTGATGTCTTCGCCGATCAGCCGGCGAAGCATCCTCTCCATCTCGTTCACCACGAGATTGAGGCACAGGACTTTGGGTTGAAGGACCTGCCGACGGCTGAAGGCGAGGAGCTGGTGGGTGAGGGAGCTGGCCTGGGAGGTCGCCTTCTGGATCTGCTCCACGTCCTTTCGCAGGGGGCTGTCATCCGGCAACTGGTCGTTGAGCAGCTCGCTGAAACCGGAAATGCACGTCAGCAGGTTGTTGAAGTCGTGTGCGATTCCGCCCGCGAGCTGGCCGACGGCCTGCATCTTGTGGGACTGGCGCAGTTGCTCCTCGAGACGTTTGCGCTCCGTGATGTCTCTCACATACTCGATCACGCCCTTGATCCTGCCGTTCGCGCTGTCGAGCAGAGGGAAGGAGTACAAGTCCATGGCCCCAACGACCTTGCGGTCCCGGCCGGTCATCGGAACGACCCGGTACGCCGTCTTTCCGGTGTTGAGCGTTTCGTGGGTCGGGCAGACTTCGCAGCGCGTACACGCGCCGTGATAGGCCTCGTAGCACTTCTTGCCGACCAGCGGCATCGCATGGGCGTACCAACGCTCCATGGTGGGGTTGACCGCCTGGATGACCATGTTCGTGTCCACGACCGAGATGCCGTCCTGGATGCTTTCGAAGATCCCGGAGAGGAATCGCTCCTGGTCCTTCATCTGCTGCAACGTGCCGATCCGCTCCGTGATCTGGTTGACCAGCTCCTGGTTCGCCTGCTCGAGCTGGCGCGTCCGGAAGACGAGTTTGAGCTGAGAATCCTCGGCTTGCTTGCGGAGGCCGATTTCCTCGACCGTGTGCCGCCGCAGCCTTTCGTATTGCCGCAGGGCGAAGTACGCGCCGAGAAGTGCCGCAAGGCTTCCAAGGAGAATGATCGACACGGAGTGAAGCTTGGCCGAGGGCGAATCCGATACGAGGAGGTGGGTAAAGAGTTCGTAGATCGAAATGACCGCGCACACGATGAGCGTGGTGACGGTAACCGGAATCAAAAAGCTAAAGCGATTTGAAAGCGAAAGGCGGGTTACGATTCGCGAAAGCCATCCCGAG
>CAYQYB010000219.1:0-4762 GCA_964421535.1 uncultured Verrucomicrobiota bacterium
GGCCATCCGTGCAACCAGTTCGTCGCCGGCTTCATCGGCAGTCCGCCGATGAACTTCTTCTCGGGCCGGATCGAGCAGAAGAGCGGCGGGATCTGGTTCAGCGAGGGGAACTTCTCGGTTCGCGCGGAGGACAACCAGGCGGCGAAGCTCAGCTCCCGAGTGGGGCAGGACGTGGTCTTCGGCGTGCGGCCGGAGGATGTCCAGGACGTTCTGTACGTGACCAATCCGAACCCCGAGCACCAGGTGAAGGCGAGGGTGGAGGTCGTGGAGCCGATGGGCGCGGAAGTTTTCATCTACCTGAACACCGGGAAGCACACCTTCATTGCCCGCGTGGACGTGCACGACAACGCCGACGTCAATCAGCAGCTCACCATGGTGCTGAACATGAAGAAGGCGCACTTCTTCGATACGAAGACGGGCGAGACCATCGTATAGTACGGCCGGTCCCCGCCTGCATCGCTTGGGAAACTGAATCAGGGCGCTTGTGCAATTCGTCTCGAACATCGCGCAGTTTCTGCTGGTCGCGGGCATCTCGTTTGCCGTGCTCACCCTGATCGTCAGCTTCATCCGGTTCCAGAACGTCGCGCGCAAGGCGGTGGAGGCCGACCAGGCCATCGATCCCCACGACGCGTTCCAGGTGCAGATCGCCAACCGGCTGGGCACGGCTCATCTCGAGCCCGAGCCGTTCCTTGTGATGGTCCTTGTGCCGGACGGCGTGCCGTCGGCCGCGGCGACCCACTACGAGAAACTCGGGATGGACCGGCTGGAGCTCTTCGCGGAATACATCCGAAAGATGCTCCGCGACACGGACACGGTTGTCCAGATCGGCAACGGGCGGGTCGGCGCCATTGTGGATGCGCCGCGCGAAAACGCGGAGGCCATTGTGCAGCGCCTGCGGGAAGCGTTTCGCGGGTCGCCGGGCCGATCGACAAGCTTCAGCTTCTGCGTGGGCGTCTCGGCGCACCCGGAGGACGGGACCCGAGTGAAGGCGCTCGTGGAGAGCGCGACCGCGTCGCTGGAAGAGGCCGTCCTGAGGGGACGCGGACAACTGGTCCTGGCGGCGGGCGCGGGATCTGCAAGCTCCGCCGCCCCGGTGTCGGCGGCGGCCGCGACGTCGTCCGCGTTGGACCCCCTGACCGGCGTGCTCAGGAAGGAGCGCTTGGGCGGCGCGCTGCAGAAGTACGTTGCGCAGTACCGGAAGCGCGATTTGCCGGTGTCCGTGCTTGTCCTCGAGGTCGATCATTTCGAGCGGTACGGCGAGCACTACGGGCCATCCGCCGGCGACGAGATCCTGCGGCGGCTGGGCGGGTTCCTCCAGGAATCTGTGCGCGGGGCGGACCTGGTGGGGCGTCTGGATGGAAACACCTTCCTGGTGGCCATGGCATGCGCTCCCCGCGCGGCAATGATTGCGGCCCAGCGCATGATCAACGCGGCGAGGAAGATGGCCTTCCCGGTGAGCGGGAGCAGCCTGCGCATCTCCATTTGCCTCGGCGTCGCGGGCTATCCCGACCACGGCGGGCATCCGCGCCACCTGGTCGAATTCGCGACCGCCGCGCTCCAGGCGGCGCAGGAGAACGGGCGCGGCATGTGCCTGGCCTACGAGCCGACGATGCGGCCGGCGAACAAGACGACGGGCCCCGCGGAGACGTTCTGACCTCTCTGGCTGCGTATTTCTTTTTGCACTTCCGGCCGGGCTCGGACTATCATCCGGCGCGGTGGAAACGATGAGCGATATGAATCTCAAACTGGGCGTGAACATTGACCACGTGGCGACACTCCGGCAGGTCCGGGGCACGGCGTATCCGAGCCCTGTCGAGGCCGCGCGGGCGTGCATGGAAGCCGGGGCCCACGGCATCACCATCCATTTGCGCGAAGACCGCCGGCACATCCAGGACGCCGACGTGCTGGCCATCCGCAAGGAGAGAGGCATACCTCTGAACTTGGAGATGGCGAACGCGCCGTCGATCGTGAAGATCGCGCTCGAAGTCCGCCCGGACGAGGTCTGCCTGGTCCCGGAGCGGCGGCAGGAGCTGACGACCGAGGGCGGGTTGGACGTGGCGGGGCAGGAATCGGCGTTGCGTCCGACGGTGGAAGCCCTGGCGCGCGCCGGAGTCAAGACGAGCCTGTTCGTGGAAGCCTCGGAGAAGCAGCTCGAGGCCGCGGCGGATCTCGGAGCGCCCGTGGTCGAGCTGCACACGGGCGCGTACTGCGATGCCGACGCGAAGGCCGCGCCGGCCCAGCTCGAGAAGCTGATCAAGGGCGCGAGGCTTGCGCACGAACTCGGGCTGCAGATCAACGCGGGCCACGGCATCAACATGGAGAATATTTCGTCCATCCTTCGGATCCCGTATCTCGACACGCTCAACATCGGGCACAGCATTGTGGCGCGCGCTGTCTTCATTGGCCTGGAAAATGCTGTGAACGAAATCCTTTTGGCCATGTCCTCGTACCGCGGAGGTGAGACGTGAAGAAGGCCGCCGGCCATCCGTTGTCCGGATGGAACGTGATGGGTATCGGAATTGATCTCGTGGAAAACGAGCGGATGAAAGAGACGCTGCGCAAGTGGAGCGGCACGTTCAAAGAGAAGGTCTTCCTGCCCCAGGAAACCGCCTACTGCGAGTCGTGCGCCGAACCCAGCAATCACTATGCGGGGCGCTTTGCTGTGAAAGAGGCGGTCAGCAAGGCATTCGGGACGGGCGTCAGCGAGCACATCGGCTGGCGGGACATCGAGGTGGTGCGCGATGGCAAAACCGGGGCGCCGTCCGTCCGGTTGAGCGCGAAAGGACGCAAGCTCGCCAAGAAACGTGGCGTGGAGCGCGTGCTTGTAAGTCTTTCGCACACAAAGCATTACGCAGTAGCTCAGGCGCTTCTGGTCGGCTTCGGCCGGGGAGATGATTGCGGATGAAACTGGTTACCGTGGCTCAAATGCGGGAACTCGACAGGCGGACGATCGAGGAGGGCGGGACGTCGGCCGAGGCGCTCATGGACCGGGCGGGGCAGGGCGTTGCCGACGTTGCGCGGCGCGTGGCCGAGGTCGCGGGTTTCTACGGTCCGACCATTCATCTGTTTGCCGGACGCGGCAACAACGGGGGCGATGTGTTCGCCGCCGCGCGCCATTTGAAGGCGATGGGGCTCGGGGTGGAAGTCTGGCTTGCCGGCGCCGCGAACGAGGTGCACGGCGCCGCTCTGAAGCACATGAGCAAGATGAAGGCGGCTGGAATTTCCGTGCGCGAGCTTCCGACCAAGGAAGACTGGGACGACGAGATGCCGTACCGGGCTTTGGGCGATGTTCTTGTGGACGGGATCCTGGGCACCGGAACGAGCGGGCCGGCGCGCGGGCCCGCGGCCGGCGCCAACCGGTACATAAACGCGCAAGCCCAGGACTCGCTGGTCGTTGCGGTGGACATACCGTCCGGCTTGGATGCCGACACGGGTGCGGCCGAGGGCGATGTCGTCCGGGCCGACGTGACCGTCACGATGGGTCTGCCGAAGAAGGGCCTCGTGGAGCCGTGCGCGCTCGACTACGTCGGCACAGTGGAGGTTGTCGATATCGGGATCCCGGAAGAATACATCACCCAGATGCAGGTCGAGGGTGACCGGGAAATGATCAACCTCACGGATTTGAAGCCGTTGTTCAAACGGCGTCCCCGCGTGTCGCACAAGGGCGACTACGGCCACGTGCTGTTGATCGGCGGCGCGCGCGGATACGCCGGCGCCATCACCATGGCCGCGAAGGCGGCGATGCGTTCCGGGGCGGGCCTGGCCACCGCGCTGGTCCCCGAAAGCATTGCGGATGTGGTGGCGGGCGCCACGCTGGAAAGCATGGTCATCGGTGCAAAGGAAACATCCTCGGGCTCGCTTTCGGCCGAAATATGGACCGAGTGGAAGAGCCGAATCGACGACTACGACGCGATATTGATCGGGCCCGGGTTGACGCGGAATCCGCAGAGCCTGACCCTCGTGCGCAACATCATCCGCGACTGCGCGTCGCCGCTGGTGATCGATGCCGACGCCATCAGCGTGCTGGAAGGCCAGCCGCACTGGGTCGAAAGGGCCAAGTGTCCCGTGGTCCTTACGCCGCATCCGGGGGAGATGGCGAAGCTCTTCTCGCAGGAGAAAGAGGATGTTCAGAAGGACCGTTGCGGCGTCGCGCTGGCGGCGTCGCGCTTTACGCATTCAACCGTCGTTCTGAAGGGCGCCGGAACGGTGGTGGCGCAGGAGGGAAAACCCCTGAGCATCAACATGACGGGCAATCCCGGCATGGCCACCGGCGGTTCGGGCGATGTCCTGGCGGGCATGATGGTCAGCCTGCTCGGGCAGAAGCTCCAGGCCTTTGACGCCGCCCGGGTTGCCGTCTACCTGCACGGCAGGGCGGGCGACATGGTGGTCTGCCGGAAGTCGCAGGCGGGGCTGGTGGCGGGCGACCTGATCGACGAAATCCCGTACGTATTCCGCGATCTGACACTGCGCTAATACACATTGGCACAGTCAATGCTGCGGTAGTATAGTATAGATGCGCCGCCGTGGTGCGGACGACAGCATGAACATCGAACGAGCAACCAAGAGGGATTTCAAGGAGCTGATGGACCTGATGGTCCTCAGCTACCGTACGGGCAATCCCACGCACCCGCGGTTTGAGGAACTCCTTCCGGATCTTTACCAGCCGAACGAGGAGTCCATGAACCGGCATTTCATTGCCCGGGCCGATCGCAAGATCGTGGCGTCGATCGGCGTTTACCCCTTCGAGGTCAGGTGCGCGAAC
>CAYQYB010000220.1:0-4757 GCA_964421535.1 uncultured Verrucomicrobiota bacterium
CGCGGCGTTCTACATGGCCAGTGTCGCCGCGCGCGGCGCCGGCGCGGCGCTGATCTCCGGCGTTCTCAAGATGGCCGCCGCCTCGGGCACCGCGGAACACGCGCGCATGACCGGGCACCTGCGCGCCCAGCTCACGCACCCCGAGATGGTGCTGGCCACGCTCAACGACCTTCTCGCCCGCGAACTGCCGGAGCATGAAACGGTTGCAATGATCTATGCCGTGTTCGACCCCGGCCGCTACAGCCTCTCCGTCGCCGGCGCGGGACACCTGACGCCGGTGATCTTTGAGCAGTACGGCGGGAAAGCCGTCCGCCGCGACATCCTGGCCGGCCCGCTCCTGGGAGAACGGCCCGGCACGGAATATCCCGTCCTCCGGATCGATATGGCCGCGGGCGACAAGATCGTTCTCCACACGGACGAACTCGCGGAGGCGTTCGGGGACGAGAACGGCGACAGGGCCCTGCTGAAGACTCTGCAAAGGAAGGGGCGGCTCCCTCCCGCCGAAATCATCACGGCCCTGCAGGAAGCCGTGCCCGTGCGAAGGTTCTCCGTTCTCGTGGCGGAAATCCGGTAAGCTTGTTCAGATCGTCCTCGTCCTCGATCTCGTCGTCGTACTCGAAATGAAGACCGAGGACGACGACGAGGACGATATTGCTACTTTGCCGCCGCCTTCATCCTCTTCTTCGCGGCGAATTCGGGCGCTTCCTTGACGCACAGGCCCAGGATGCGGAACGATTCGAGGAAGAACTTCATGCTTTCCTGCCGCAGCTCGGCCGGCTCGTCGCCCACGCTGGCCCACCCCGGCGTCTTCAGGTCGTCCGGCGGCAGGGCCAGTTTCTCCCAGTTCTGGAACAGGCGGCCCCACTCGCTGTGCAGGATGTCGTGGATGATCTTCTGGTGCGTGGGATACCAGAAGGTGTCGTGGTACAGCACGCTCGCCATGTAGGCCCACGGCGCGAGGATGGTCTTCAGCGACCACTCGATGGGCTTCTTCAGCGGGCCCCAGTAGATCTTGTGCTGCATGCGGCTCGCGAACGTCATCTTCTTGAACGGCCCGTTGAAATGCCACGGCTCGTTCACCGCGTCCGCATCGCCCACGATCTCGATCTCCCGCGGATCGCCGCACCCGAGCCCGAGGTCATGCGCGAGCCGGATAAACTTGATGTCCTTCAGAGGATCAAACCCCATGAGCTTCGCCGCGACGGCGTCGATCGCGACCTGGTCGGACGAGGCGAGAATCACATTCTTCACGTGCGGGACCATGCAACGCGGGCCGGGCCCGTCGCCGGCGAACGTCCCGTCCATCACCGCAAACACTCCGCTGTGGATCTTCTTCTGGATCATCAGCAGGTCGACGAGCGTCTCGTGGATTACCGGATGCGTCCAGTGCCTCTTCTCGTTCAGAAGGCCGCCGAAGGCGTTCTTCATCGCGCCGGTCGTCGTCGTGAAGACATGCGTCTTGACGGTCGGCAGATGAATGATGTTCTCGCCGATGAACCGCTTCGGGATCATGAAGCCGTCGGGATAGACCTGGTTCAGGCACAGGAACTTGTCCGCCAGGCCGCCGACGGCCTCGCGGACGTTGATCCACTCGTCGCCTTCGTAGAGGTGGACGTTCTTCAGCCCGTGGGACTGGATGACGGGGAGCTGCTTGTTCTCCCGCTCTCCGAGATGCGCGTCGATCACCACGGTGCGGTTGTGGCAGCCGTGGATCTTCGCGGGGTCGTAGCCGTCCTTCTTGAGCGCGCGGATCACACCGTCCAACTGCCAGGGCGTCGTGGAGCTGGCCGGATAGAAAAAATGCCAGCTGATGTTGATCTTCAACGCGGTCTCGCGATCCTTCGGCAGGGCCTGCTGGACGCCCGCCAGGTTCATAAGTCTATGATAGTCAGACAGAACCGTCGCCGGACCGGTTCTCAGAATCGCAACCGTTGATTTGGTCATTCGCAAGCCTTTCTTCAGGCAACAATACCCCGCATCCATTCTTCGCACAAGCGGAGACGGGTGCTAAACAGCGCGCAAGTAATCGGTTATATTTGTCGGCGTGAGACGCAAAGCCTTTAAATTTGACAACGTCCGGGCAAATGCGTTCATCGTGCGGTAAGGGAGGTACTTCATGCAACGCGAAGAAGAGATCAAGATGAATGCGCGCAGGGACGCCTTTGCCCGGATCGCTTTCTGGCAGTACATGACGTTCATCTTCCTTCTGACCTTCGTGTGGGTGCTTGAGTTTCTCGACATTCCCCGGCTCCTTTTCGGGATTCCCGCCACGCCGTTCAACCCCTACCGGGTCTGCCTGCTCTCCGCCGCGATCATCGGCGCCGCCGTGATCGCCATCGGCCACACCTACGAGCAGCAGCGCGCCCTGCTCCGGAAGCTTCTCAAGACCTGCCTCTATTGCCACCGCGTGAAGACCTCGTTCGGCAAGTGGGAGCACGTCGAGGAGTACTTCATCAAGCACTACCCCATTTCCATGGAGCGAGGAGCCTGCCCCTCCTGCTCGGAGATGCTGTCGAACATGAACGACAAGGGCGAGAACCTCAGCGACGCCCTGGCCCGAAAGCGCCTCGACGCGGACCCGGCCGATCCCTCCTGCGCCACAAAAGCTTCCTGAAACGCCTTGTGAGGCGCGCTGATCCGCTGTATCCTTCTCCTGTAAACACACGAGGTGCATCATGCCCAGATTGCGCAAACCGTTCGGCCGCGGAAAAGCTCTCCTCCTGATCGCCTGCGCCGCATCGCTCTCGTTGACACTCCTGGGCTGCGAGAGCGACGACGATGATTTCGACCACGATCCGCCGGCCGGAAAAGGCACCCTGTATGTCGACAACCGGACTCCGAACGACTGCGACGTGTTCATCGACGGGCAGCAGCAGAGAGGCGTGGACGACTACGACGACGAATGGTACGACCTCGACCCGGGACTGCCGCGCGTCGTCGTCGACCAGGATGACTCCGACCGGGTATTCCGCGGAGACATCGACATCCTCGAAGGACAGAGGACCATCCTGGAGCTGTCCGTCGACCCCAACGACCTGAATCGGTTCGATGCGTACATCTACTTCGACTGAAGGTTCATGTGCGACTGAGGGAGCCGGATCATCGGACACGCCTCGCGCGGGCGAACCGCGCGGGGTCTGAGATCGGCAGGTTGGAAGCCATGATTACCGTCGAGGACGCGGAAAAAACGATTCTCTACCACGCGCTGGATCTCGAGACCGTCCTGTGCCCGCTCACGAGAGCCCACGGCAGAATTCTCGGCGAGGACATCTGCGCGGACCGGGACCTGCCGCCGTACGACCGCGTGACGATGGACGGCATCGCCATTTCGTTCGCCGCGTGGAAGCAGGGACGGCGCAGGTTCGAGATCGAGGGCACCGCGCAGGCCGGCGAGCCGCAGGCCCGGCTGGAGGACCGCAAGTCCGGATGCATCGAGGTGATGACCGGCGCGGTGCTTCCCGCGGGCTGCGACTGCGTCATCTCCTACGAGGAGCTCCGCACCGACGGAACCGAATCGACCGTTTCCGAAACCGCGTCTCCGAAGAAGAATCAAAACGTGGATCTGCAGGGCGCCAGCAGACGGAAGGGCGACCTCCTCCTGAAGAGCGGCTGCACGCTCCTGTCCCCGCAGATTGAGATCGTCGCCTCGGTCGGCCTGTCGAGCGTGGAGGTCAGCACGTCCCCCTCGGTGGCGGTGCTGTCGAACGGCGACGAACTCGTGGACATCGGGAAGGAAATCCTCCCGCACCAGGTCCGGCTCTCCACCGGATACGCCATCCGCGCCGCGCTGGCCGGCATCGGATGCTCCGAGGTGTCCATGTTCCACACGCGCGACGACCAGCGCCAGCTGGAGCGCGTGCTCAAGGACATCCTGAAGGATTTCGACGTGGTGATCGTCATCGGCGGTGTTTCGGTCGGCCGCTTTGATTTTGTGCCGGGCGTACTGAAATCATTGGGCGCGAAGATGATCTTCCACAAAGTGAGCCAGCGCCCCGGCAAGCCGATGTGGTTCGGAAAGACCCAGGACCGCAAGCCGGTGTTCGCCCTGCCGGGGAACCCCGTATCCTCCCTCGTCTGCGCGCATCGCTACATCCTGCCGTTCCTGCGCAAATCGATGGGCGCGGCCCCCTGGCCCTGCGAGTTCTCCGAACTGGAGCAGGACATCCTCGTGGACGAGCACATGACGCACTTTTTCCCGGTCCGGCTGAAATCGCAGGCCAACGGGACCGTCATTGCCGCGCGCGTGCCCTACTTCGGCCCCGGCGACTCCGTCTCGCTTGGGGAAAGCGACGGGTTCATCGAGCTGCCGGAAGAGAAGAAGTCCTTCCGCGCCGGCACGGCCGTGCGCATCCACCGCTGGCGGTTCTGATCAGCGTACGCTCAGGGCGTCTTCTTCGCCTTCAGCTTGATCATCTGGACGATCAGCGCGGCGAGGTCCGCTGTGGACTGCTTGTCGATGTTGAACGTGACGTCGAACAGAAGCGGATCGTTGATGTCGTGGTTGAAGAAATCCTTGATCAGGTGCTCCCTCTCCCGGTCGCGCTTCCTCATCGTCTTCTCGGCCTGGTCGGCATCGAGGTTCTCCTCCTTCATCACCGTCCGGATCCGGCTCTCGTCGGACGCGATGAGCCGGATATGGATGCCGTGAGGGATGTCGCGCGTCACGCAGACGCCCCCGCGGCCGATGATGATGGCCTTCCCGAGCGTCGCGAGGATGCGGACGATCTCAAAAATCCGCTTGTAGGTCAGGTACTGCT
>CAYQYB010000221.1:0-4720 GCA_964421535.1 uncultured Verrucomicrobiota bacterium
CGCGACCACGGCGGCGTGATTTTCATCGACCTGCGCGACCGCTACGGCATGACGCAGGTCATTTTCGATCCGCGCGACTCCAAGGAGGCGTGGGACCTGGCGCAGAGCACGCACGGCGAGTATGTCGTCCAGATCGAAGGCGTTGTCGAACTCCGGCCGGCGGATATGGCGAACCCGAAGCTCGCGACCGGCGACATCGAGATCCGCTCCAACTTCATCAAGGTGCTGAACAAGAGCAAGACGCCGCCGTTCCCGCTGGACGACGAATCCGCGGCGAAGGTTTCCGAGGACCTGCGCATGACGTTCCGCTATCTCGACCTGCGGCGCAAGAGCATGCAGGTCAGCCTGCGGAAGCGCCACGAGATCGTTCAGGCGATTCGCGTCTACCTCGATGAAGCCGGCTTCACCGATATCGAAACCCCGATGATGACGAAGAGCACGCCGGAAGGCGCGCGCGACTACCTCGTTCCGAGCCGCATCGTGCCGGGATGCTTCTACGCGCTGCCGCAATCGCCGCAGCAGTACAAGCAGCTTCTCATGCTCGCCGGCATGGACCGCTACTACCAGGTCGCGCGGTGCTTCCGCGACGAGGACCTGCGTGCGGACCGCCAGCCCGAGTTCACGCAGATCGACATGGAGATGTCGTTCGTCACGCCCGAGGACGTGTACGGGATCATCGACGGCATGCTTGCGGTGCTGATGAAGGCCGCCGGCCACGGCGACATCCAGCTTCCGCTTCCGCGGATGAAGTACGACGACGCGATGAACAAGTACGGGAGCGACAAGCCGGATCTCCGGTTCGGGATGGAGATCGTGGACGTGTCCGCCGTTTTCAAGGATACGAAGTTCAACGTGTTCGCCAAGGTTCTGGGGAAGGGCGGGGTGGTCAAGGCGATCAACGCGAAGGGGCTTGGCGGCACCTCGCTGAGCGTCATGGACGACTGGACCGCGCTGGCGAAGGACTCGGGGCTGGGCGGGCTGGCGTACATCCGCGTGTCGCCGGAGGGCGAGTGGAAGTCGCCGATCATCAAGTTCTTCTCCGAGCCGGAGAAGCAGGGCCTGACGGAGAAGCTGGGCATCGCCGGCGGCGACTTGATCCTCTTCGGCGCCGACACGGCCTCCGTGGTGAACGTCGCGCTCGGACGCCTGCGCCTGATCGCGGGCGAGGCGGCGGGGGTCATCGCGAAGGACAAGTTTGCGTTCACGTGGGTCACGGACTTCCCTCTGTTCGAGAAGAACGACCAGGGCGAGATCCAGTCAATGCATCATCCGTTCACGTCGCCGCACCTGGAGGACATCGGGTTTCTGGAAAGCGACCCGCTGCGCGTGCGCGCGCAGGCGTACGACATCGTTCTGAACGGCACCGAGCTGGGCGGGGGAAGCATCCGTATCCACGACTCCGATCTGCAGGCGCGCATGTTCAAGATCCTGGGGATCGAGCCGGCGGAGATCGAGGAGCGCTTCGGCCACCTGATCCGCGCGTTCCAGTACGGCGCGCCGCCGCACGGCGGCATCGCCCTGGGGCTGGACCGGCTCGTCATGCTGATGGTCGGCGGGGACTCGATCCGCGATGTGATTGCCTTCCCGAAGACGCAGAAAGCCATGGACCTGATGATGAACGCGCCGGCGAAGGTCGACGCGAAACAGCTTCGGGACATTCATATCCAGTTGTCGTTGCCGCAGGAAGAGAAGAAATAACCCACCCCTGTGTCCCCTCCGGAGGAGGGGAGCAGAAACTGGAAATCCCCTCCTTCGGAGGGGTGCCCGAAGGGCGGGGTGGGTGCCTAGGAAATCCCCGCCTGCGTGTCGCCCGCGCTTGCCGCGGCCGTCTTGTACGGCGGGATGCCGGTCTCGAAGACGCCCATCGCGCGGAACTTGTTGTAGCGGTTGTCGAGGAGCTTCTTCCTGGGAATCTTGAGCTGGTCCTTCAGGTTCCGAATCAGGACGTCCTTCAGCGTCGCCGCCATGATCTTCGGGTCGCAGTGCGCGCCGCCGAGCGGTTCCGGAATGATCTCGTCCACCAATCCGCCCTTGAGAAGATCCTTGGCCGTCAGCTTCAGGGCCTCGGCCGCCTTGTCCGCGAACGACCGGTTCTTCCACAAAATGGCGGCGCACCCTTCCGGCGATATCACGGAGTAGTACGAGTACTGCAGGATCATCACGCGGTCGCCCACGCCGATGCCGAGGGCTCCGCCGCTGCCGCCTTCGCCTGTGACCGTCACGAGGATGGGGACCGGCAGCTTCGACATCTCGTAGAGGTTGACCGCGATCGCCTCGGCGATGTGGCGTTCCTCGGACTCGATGCCGGGATAGGCGCCCGGGGTGTCGATCAGCGTGACGACCGGCACGTCGAACTTCGCGGCCAGCTGCATCAGCCGGAGCGCCTTGCGGTAGCCTTCCGGATACGCGCAGCCGAAATTGCATTCGAGGTTGCTCTTCGTATCGCGGCCCTTCTGTGTGCCGATGAGCATGACGCGCTGGTCGCCTAGCGTGCCGAAGCCCCCGATGATCGCGCGGTCGTCCGCATGGATGCGGTCGCCGTGCAGTTCGACGAAGTCGGTGACCATTTCGCGGATGTAGTCCATCGCGTAGGGCCGGAGCGGATGGCGCGCCACCATGACCTGCTGCCACGGCGTCAGGTTCTCGTAGATCTGCCGGCGCGTGTCGCTGATCTTCTTCTGCATGCGGTCGATCTCGAGCGAGACGTCGATGTTCTGCGTCTGGCTGAACGACTGCAGCTCCTTCAGCTTCTTCTCAAGCTCGATGATCGGCTTCTCAAAGGGCAATGCATAGGGTGGCACAGATTGTCTCCCGGGAAATTATTCCGTAATTGTGACCGGCGTTCCGACCGGCACGAGCGTGAACAGCTCCTCGACTTCCGTGTTGACGAGCCGGATACAGCCGGCGCTGGCCTGTTTGCCGATGGTATCCGGCTGCCAGGTGCCGTGGATCCCATATCCTGGAACATCCAGCGCGAGCCAGTGCGTTCCGAGAACGTTGTTCGTGTCGCCGTAGGGAATGGCCTTGCCGTCCTTCCACCAGGTGGGCTGGGGCACGCGGTCGCGGATTGTGAAGCTTCCGACCGGGGTCTTCCCGTACTCGCCGGTGCCGACGGCATAGCGCTTGAAGAACTTGTCGTTGGCCAGCAGGAGGAGCGTGTTGTCCTTCTTGCTGACCTGGATGGAGAACTTGCCCGTGAAAATGCGCAGGCGGTCGCCCGGGCGGATCACCGCGCTGGTCACGCGGTTGCCCTTCTGAACGACCTCCACCGTGGTCCCGAACTTCCTGGCGAGGGCGTTGATGGAATCGCCCGGCTGGATGGTGTATTCGACCTTCTCCGGCATGGGGCGCGGGCTCAGGACCAGCTGGACGTTGACGTCGCTGAGGAGGGCCTCGGCTCCCGAGATGGCGGCCTTGTTGCTGGACGTGGAAAGCACTTCATAGGCCTTGTCGCGCGCCTCGAGCAGCTTGTCCTCTTTCTGGAGCTGTGTCGCGGCGGTCAGGAGGGACAGGCCGCGGTCGATCGATGCGGGCTGGAGCGCTTCGGCGGCGGGTTCATCGGCCGGTTTTGCCTTGGCGTTTCCGCCCCGGTGCAGGACCAGGAAGAGGATGACGCCGGCGACAACCAGCACCAGGGCGAGAATAACGAGAATGCCCAGGCGCGGCTTGCTCTGCTGTCCCACGTAGATGTCGTCCGTCATATGATTGCTTCCAGGTCACGGATGACCAGGCTCATGGAAGGGTATCTGTCGGCAGGTTGCTTCGCAAGGCATTTGAGGACCAGGGATTCGAGCGCGGCCGGAACCGCCGGGTTGTGGGCGCGCAGCCGCGTCGGCGGGATGCTCGGGTCGACCTGCGCGGAGCGGACGGCCTCGATCTTGTCGCCCTCGAACGGCTTGTGGAACGTCAGCATCTCGTAGCAGGTCACGCCGAAGCTGTAGATGTCCGACTTCTCGTCCACGATGCGGCGGGTGAGGGTCTCCGGCGCGATGTAGGAGGGGGTCCCGGGCAGGGCCCGGATCCGCTTGAACCATCGCTTCGTCGGGATCGCCAGGTCGAAATCGATGATCACCACGTGGCCGTCGTTCTGGACGATGATGTTCTCAGGTTTGATATCGAGATGGAGGAAGCCGCTGTTGTGGATGTAGAGCAGGCCCGCGGCGATCTGCCGCATCAGGGAAAGCACGTTCTGGGTCAGCAGGGCGTCGCGGTAGAGGATCAGGTCGCGCAGGGTGCGCGATTCGATGTACTCCAGCACCATGAAGGGAATGGAGCCCTCGTAGCCGGTCTTGATCAGCTTCACGATGTTGGGGTGATTGAGTTTGTTCATCACCTCCGCGCTGTGGAAGAAGTTCTTCCGGGCCCGGCGGCTGCGCGCCCATTCCTCCGTCAGCAGGCGGATCACGACGCGGTTTCTCTGGCCGTCGAGCGCCACGAAGAGGCGGGTCATACCGCCCCCGGCAAGGTTCCGGACGATCGAGTACTCCGCGAATTCCCTGGTTGTCATTGCGCCGGACAATACCGCATCAATCCGGGCAGAAAAAGAAAAAATTCATGGTCCGGCCTTTTGCCCCGGGGCGATTTAGTATACGGTCACACGGCTTGTGGAGACTTTGATTCCCATGACGGATTCACGGCAGGTCAGTGGCCGCCCCGGGCAGGTTGCCGGCGGTTGCCTGCTGCTTTGGATCGCCGGACTGTTTGCCGCCAGCCTGCTTCT
>CAYQYB010000222.1:0-4709 GCA_964421535.1 uncultured Verrucomicrobiota bacterium
CCTCGACCGGCGCGATGCCCGGCCTGATCGATTCGGTCTTCCTCTGGTTCTACGGCCACAACGTGGTCGGACTTCTGCTGACGCCGCTCGCGGTCGGCGCGGCGTATTTCGTCCTGCCGCGCGTGACGAAGACGCCGCTATACTCGCACACGCTTTCGCTCGTCGGATTCTGGACGCTCGTCGCTCTGTACACGCACATCGGCGGACATCACATCCTGCAGTCTCCGATCCCGAACTGGCTGAAGATGGTGTCCGTCGTCGATTCGATGGCAATGGTGATTCCGGTGGTCACCGTGCTCGTGAACCTTTGGATGACCGTTCGCGGCTGCGGGTCGGCGCTGTGGGACAGCCCGGCCGGTCGCTTCGTCATGGCGGGTACGATCTGGTACCTGATCACCTGCGTCCAAGGGCCGTTCCAATCTCTGCCCGTCGTCCAACGGATTACGCACTTCAACAACTGGACCGTCGCGCACGCGCACATCGCCGTGTTCGGTTTCTCCGGCTTCATCGCCCTCGGCGCGCTGTGGCACATCCTGCCGCTGGTTTCGGGCCGGCGCATCTACTCCGACCGCCTCGTGAACCTGCAGTTCGGCCTCGTCACGTTCGGGCTGGTCGGGTTCTTCTTTGTTCTGACGATTGCCGGGCTCATCCAGGGCTCGTCGTGGCTGAACGGCGAAACCGTGTACCGGGTCCTGCCGCAGATCGCGGTGTACATGGCGGTGCGCGCGACGCTCGGGCTGTTCATCATCACGGGCGCGCTTGTCGGACTTTATAATCTCGTGATGACTCTCCGGCGCGGCGAGCCGGTTGCCGCGGCCGACAGCGGGGGGAGGGCGGCATGAACATGAAGATGACGCCCGCGCTTGTCGTCATCGGCGGCCTGATGGTCTTCTGGGCCTCCGTCTTTGTCGCTGTCATCCTGCCCAGCATGACCATGGACGAAACGCCGTCCGAGATCTGGCGCCCGTGGACGCCCGACGAGGCCGCCGGCCACCTGCTGTACGTCCAGAACGGCTGCAGCTACTGCCACTCGATGTTCATCCGCACGATCGACTGGGACCTTGGCGCGGAGCGCATCGCCCAGCGCGGCGATTACGCGACTTACACCCCGGCCATCCTCGGCACCGAGCGCACCGGCCCCGACCTTTCGCAGGAGGGCGGCGAGCATCCAGACGAATGGCATACCGCGCACTTCGCGAACCCGCGCACCACCCGGCCCTTGTCTCTGATGCCGTCGGGGGAGTTTCTCGGGATGGACAAGATCGACAAACTGACCGCCTACATGCAGTCGCAGGGCGGCAGCAACGCGGACGTGCGAGTCGCGCGGCAGGTGGAGTGGGGCAAGCTCGCCAAGGCCGCGTACGAGGCCGGGCCGGACCAGAACGTGATCTGGCTGCACGATCAAGTGCCGGAGGTCTGGCGCGCGATGCCCAATCCGTACGCGGCCACGCCCGCCGCGCCCGCGCGCGGGAAGAAAATCTACCAGGGGTTCTGCATCAAATGTCACGGCCCCGTCGGCGACGGAAAGGGCACGGCCGAGCGCTTCATCAAGAATCCGCCGCCGCTCAACTTCACAACGCTCCGCCGCCACCTCGTCGAAGGCAAGTACATCGGCGGAATTTTCTACTACCAGATCATGAACGGCATCACCGGCACGGCCATGCCGTACTTCAAGCGCGAGTTGGAGTCCGAAAAGATCTGGGACGTCGGCAACTACATCGCCGTAACGTTCCTCGCGTACACCGACTCCGGGATGGAGCCTCGGGGGATCGACGCGTCGTATGAGTCGGAGTGGGTGAATCCGTACAAGCCGCCCGCGCCGGAGGATGTGATGGGCAAGACGGGAGGTGCGCCGTGATGCAGGACTCCGGCCTTCTCGTCATCTGGATCACGTTCACGGTCGTGGCGCTGCTCGGACTCTGTGCGGTCCTGGTCTGGGCGGTCCGTTCGCGGCAGTTCTCCAAGCAGGACGAGGCTCGGTATCTTCCTTTGAAGGGCGGAATTCCGGACGAGCCGGATGACAAACGCGAAGGGAGCGGTCATGTTCCGCATTGACGTCCTGCAAGACCAGTGGCTGGTCGCGGCGCTGATCGGCGGCGTCGCGTTTCTGCTTGTCTTCATCCTGTGGTATGCCGCGCAATGGCGGCCGCGTCCCACCGATCCCGCCGCGCAGCGGGCTGAACACGAAGCTGATGGCGACGGCGCGTCCGGGAAAGCGCCGCTCCCGGGCATCATCATCTTCATCTACGCGGGCACGGCGGTATGCGCGGTCGTGTACCTGATCGTGCGGGCCTTCAATCCTCCGAACTGGTAGGGCGCCATGAACGAGAACGTGGAACAACGCGGTGGCGGTCTGAGAAGCTGGACGATTGTGATTCTCTTCAGCCTCGTGATTCTCGGCTGGGGGCTGGCCATGTTCCTGTTGATCCGGGACCGGCCGCGCGAGTGGGATTTCGGCGCGCTGCCCGACGTGCCGGGCCAGTCCATCTACTCCGTGGACAAGACGCCGACGACGACAAACGCCGCGGCGCAGATCCCGGCGCTGCCGGAAGCGATTCCGTGGCAGCCGGGCATTTCGGGGAAGAGGACTCAGAAACCATGAAGCGGCTTATCGCACTCGGAGCGATCTTCACGTCCGCGGTGATTGCCGCCGCGTCGTACCTCGTGTTCTCCGGGCCGCGCATGAAGAACCAGGCGCACATCCGCGCGTACCAGGCCGTCATGCCGATGCCGCCGTCGAACTCGGTTCCCCTGGAAGCCACATCGATCCCGCGGCTGCCCTCCGACATCGCGTCGCAGACGAACCCGCTCGCGATGACGCCGGAGAACTTGCTTCGCGCACAGGCTTACTACAAGTACTACTGCCTGTTCTGCCACGGCGAACGCGGCGACGGGCACGGGCCGGTCGGCGAGAGCTACCTGCCGCGGCCGTCCGATCTTCGGTCGGCCAAGATCCAGTCGTACAGCGACGGCGAACTGCTTCGCGCAAGCCTGCGCGGAGCGGGCCACGAACCGGTCCTCGAGAAGACCATTCTGCCGGAGCACCGGTGGTATCTCGCGCTCTACGTTCGCGCGCTCGGAACGAACGCACCCGCCCCGGAACTGTGATTTTTCCAAGCATTGGAAAAATTCGAACGCGATTTTCCAAGGGTTGGAAGATTTTCCCTCACCCCGGCTCTCTCCCAGGGGGAGAGGGTGAAATCGGTCTCCCGCTCCCTCCGGGAGAGGGTTGGGGTGAGGGTGATGTTGTTCAATCTGGGAAAGTGCGGATGCGAAGCGAGTTGGTCAACACCGTCAAGCTCGACACCACCATGGCGAGCGCGGCGAGCAGGGGATGCAGCCAGCCCGCGGCGGCCGCGGCCAGCGCGATCACGTTGTAGCCGGCCGCCCACGCAAGATTCTGCGCGATCAGCCGGCGCGTGGTCCGGCTCAACCGGATGAGCCACGGAATCTGCGCCAGCCGATCCGATAGCAGGACCACGTTGCCGACATGGCGCGCGAGATCTGTTCCGGCTCCGATCGCAATACCCACGGCCGCCGCGGCCAGCGCGGGGATATCGTTGATCCCGTCGCCGACCATCGCAGTCACTCCGCGGGAGTTGCGAATGGCCTCGATCTTTTCCTCCGGCCGCCGCGGCGCCTCGCTCCGCTGTATTCCGGTCTGCCGCGCGATCAGCCCGGCAACATCCGCACGATCTCCGGAAAGCAGCACGGTCTCGATCCGCTCCTCGTGAAGTTGCGCGACGGCCTGCGCCGCGTCGGCGCGGATCTGGTCCGCGAGGTAGATTCGCCCCTGCACTCTGCCGTCCCACTCCACCTTGATGACGGTCAGTGGCTCGTCGGAATCAGACTCCCCGCGGCTCGCGGTAACAACGCGGTTGTGCCCCTGGCGAGTCACCTTTCCTTCGATGCCAAGGCCTGGCCTGACTGTGACGTCCGAGACGGTCCCGATCTCCAGCCCGCGTTTTCGCGCTTCGCGGACCATGGCCTTCGCAAGCACGTGCTCGCTTCCGGTTTCCAGGCCCGCAAGCCATTCGAGCAGGTCGTTCTCGCTCACGCCGGGCTCGACCTGAATCTCCACGATCGCCGGATCGTTGGTTGTGATCGTGCCGGTCTTGTCAAAGAAAACCGAACGAACCTGTCCGATCCGTTCGAGAACATCGCCGCCGCGGACGAGTACGCCGGACCGCGCGGCGCGGCCGACCGCGAGCGCGGTCGCCAGAGGCGTGGCGATGCCCATGGCGCAGGGGCAGGCAACGACCGCGACGGCCAGCGCGGCGAGTCCACCGCGCGCGGGGTCTCCCTGGAACGTCCAGAACAGAGCGGCGGCGGCTGCGACCGCCAGCGTGGCGAGGATGAGGAAGCTCGCTGCGCGATCCGAAAGGCGCTCCCACGCTCCGGTCGTGCGCCATGCTTCGTGCACCATGCCGACGATCCGGCTCAGGAGCAGTTGTTCGCCGACCGCGTCCGAGCGGATCACGAGAGCGCCGGGTCCGTTGATCGTGCCGGCGATGACCGCGTCGCCCGGGCCGGCGTCGCGCGGCTTGGACTCGCCGGTGAACGCCGATTCCTCGACGGTGCTATGGCCTTCGATCACGCGGCCATCCGCGGCGAATCGCTCGCCGGGCCGTACCCGCAGACAATCGCCGGGTTTCAACTCGCTCGCCGAAACTTCCTCGGCGCGATCTCCTTCAAGACGCAGGGCCGTG
>CAYQYB010000223.1:0-4701 GCA_964421535.1 uncultured Verrucomicrobiota bacterium
GACAGCCCTCGCAGTTCCGTGTTCACATAGCCGCCGCCCAGCACGATCTTCGTGTTCGGCGAACACTTCCGGATCGCGCGCGCGATCCGGAACGCGCCGTACACGTTGCCCGGAAACGGAACCGTCAGCCCGACAATGTCCGGCCGATGCTTCCGAATCGTCTCGCGCGTCAGCCGGTCGAGCAGGCGATCCACGATCGTCGGGTTCTTTCTTTCCAAATCGCGGCGCAACGGATCGAATGTCGGCGCGCTGACCGCGAGCTTCTCGCCGTAGCGCGACAGCTCGAAGCGCGGATCAACCTTGTCACGGATCAAGTCAACGAGATCTCCGACGTAGAGGCTCGCGAGATACTTCGCCTGGTCCTGCGGATCGAGCACGTCGTAACCAAGATGATCGAGCACCGCGAATCGCGGCCCCTCGGGCAGGAACTTCCGGGCCAGGATTCGCGGCGCCAGCCGCGGATTTCGGCCCTGCAGAAAACGGATGACCGGATCAATCGTGTCGCGGTATCGGCCCGCGCCATGCACGGATTTCAGGCTGTCGCGCGAGAACAGCTTCAGCGCCAGCCCCAGCGACAGGTCCGCCTGCGCCACGAGAATGCCCTGCGACTCGAGAAAGCCCGCCAGCACGGTCGTCGCCGGGTACGGCGTGTTCGTCTGGACCATCGGCGGAGTGATCAGGAGGACGCGCATGACGGCATTTTTCCAAGGTTTGGAAAAATGGCGATGAAATTTTCCAAGGTTCGGAAAATTCCGCCATCAGACTCTTCTTGCCCCGCCTGCCGCCAAACCTTAACGTATGGCCCAACCATGGACACTTCTACGCATTTCAACATCGTCGACATCGCGGTCGTGGTCCTCATCATCTTCGGCCTCATCCGCGGCCTCATGAAGGGGCTTTCGGGCGAGCTGGCCGGGCTGCTCAGCGCGGCCGCGGCGGTGGCCGGCGGCTGGTACGGCTACGTGCCGGTCGGCAATTATCTCGCCGAGAAGACGCGCCTTTCGGACCCGGCGGCGATGTCCGTCGCGTTCGTCGCGGTACTGATTGCCGCGTACATTCTCATGCGGATCCTGCGGCTGGTCCTGCGGAGCCTGATGGAGTTCTCGTTCAAGGGGAAGATCGAGAAGATCGGCGGCATGCTCGCGGGCGGCATCCGGATGACCGTCGTCACCGCCGCGCTGGTTCTGCTGATGACCCTGTGGCCGCACGAGTACATTCACCGGCTGTTTGCCGAAGAATCGGTGTTCGGCAGTTACGTGTTCAGCGCGTTCGGGCCGGTGTACGAGAAGATCGTCGAGGAGCATCCCTCGCTGCAGATTCCCCGGAAGGAAGAACCGGCCATCGAGGAAGAGCCCGCGGTCGAGGACGAAGGCGACCGTGAGCCGATGAAGGAAGAAGAGATCCCCGCGGGCAGCGAAGAGTAAACCTGACCATCGGGCTTTTTTGTATGTCCAAGGTCATTCCCAAGAACGTCCTCGAAGACATCCGCGCGGCGAACGACATCGTCGAGGTGATCGGTTCGTACCTCCAGGTCAAGCGCGCCGGCTCCACCCACAAGGCGCTCTGCCCGTTCCACAAGGAGAAAACGCCCTCGTTCAACGTCAACCCGCAGCGGCAGATCTACCACTGCTTCGGCTGCGGCGCCGGCGGCGACGTCTTCAAGTTCATCATGGAGTACGAGAGCGTGGACTTTTCCACGGCGGCGCGGATGCTGGCCGAGCGCGCAGGCATCCGGCTGGAATGGGCGGATACGGACGAAAGCGGCGGCCCGGCGAAGGATTCCCTCCTGAAGATCCACGAGGAGGTCGCCCTCGTGTTTCATCGCGCGCTCCTGGAAACGGCGGGCGCCGAGAAGGCGCGGCAGTATCTCAAGGAGCGCGAGCTCGACGAGAAGACCGTGAAAGATTTCCTGATCGGCTACGCGCCCGAAGGGCGCGACAGCCTCATCCGCTGGTGCCGGAAGAAGAAGTACTCGATCGACCTTTTCATCGCCGCCGGCCTGGTCATGCAGTCCGAGCAGGGCGATGTCTACGACCGCTTCCGCAACCGGCTCATGTTCCCCATCCGCGACGAACTCGGCCGCGTGATCGGCTTCAGCGGGCGCATCCTCGAGAAGAGCGACAAGCTGGCCAAGTACGTCAACAGCCCGGAGACCGCGATCTTCAAGAAAGGCCGCGTGCTCTACGCGCTCGACAAGGCCAAGCGCAACATCCTCGACGCGAAGACCGCGATCCTGTGCGAGGGGCAGATCGACGTGATCCGCTGTCACATGGCCGGTGTTAACACCGCCGTGGCGGCGCAAGGCACGGCGCTCACCGACGACCACGCCCGCCTGCTGAAGCGGTATGCGGATTCAGTCGTCATCGTGCTCGATTCCGACAAAGCCGGCCAGGACGCGTCGCTGCGCTCGGCCGAAGTCCTGCTCGGCGCCGGCCTCAGCGTAAGCATCGCCGCCCTTCCCAAGGGCGACGATCCGGACTCGCTGATCCGCAAGAAGGGCGCGCAGGCATTCCTGGATGTCGTGAAGAGCGCGACGTCGGTCCTCGCGTTCCAGATCAACGTCCTGCGTTCACGCGAGGACCTCTCCGGCGAAGCCGCGATGATGCGCGCCGCGCGCGCGGTCCTTGAGACGATCGGCCGCGCGCCCACGGCGGTCCAGCGCGACCAACTGATCCAGCAGGCGGCGCAGGAACTGGGCGTCACCGCGGCCGCTCTCCGCGAAGACTTGAACCAACTTCTGAAAAAACGCGCCCGGTCACCCGAGTCCAAGCCGGCCGCCCCGGCAAAACCGGTCCATCACCCGATGGAAGAGGTCGCCCTCGCGGAACTACTCTGTTCGCATGGGAGCGTCGCGGATCTCGTGCGGGCGCACCTGCCGCCGGACCTCCTTACGGATCCCACCTGCAGGAAGATCATCGAGCACCTGCTCGAGCATCCGGATGGCGAAGGCGGCAACCTCAGCGGCGAACTGGCCGGCGAGGATGCGGAGTGCCAGCGGCTGGCGGCCCAGGTCCAAATGTCCCCGCAGAAGATCCTGGGGAAGGAGTCGACGCCGGAAGCCGCCGCCAAGGACATGATCCTCGTGATCTGGAAGAAGGCGATGGAAAGGAAGCGGGCCGAGATTCGTCAGAAGCTTGAGACCGCCACCGGCGTCGAAAGGGATCGGCTGGACATCCAGGGCAAGCAACTGACTCTCGACATCAAGACCCTCCAGCAGGGTTGGGAGAAGGCCCTTCCGATCCTTGAGCTGTAGCCGGTTGCCGAACCTTCACCGCCCTCTCCGCCAAAAAAAGATGACGCTTGCTCTTGACGGAAGGGTCGGAAAAAGAAATATTGATTGACTTTCGTGGCTATAATAGGCCCTTTTTGCGCCTTTTTTGGATGAAATATGGTTAAGACAGCTTCAGAAAACGCAGATAAGACCCCTCATAAGTCGAAGAAGACCAAGGTAGAAGCCGGTGGCAAGGCGGCCGCGAAGGCCTCCAAGGAAGCCGCCACCCATGCCGCGAAACACGCGGCGGGCGAAGGCGGCGAAGGGTTCGTCCAGATCAAGGTCAACCGCGACGAGCGGAACACCAAGATCAAGGAACTCATCAAGCTGGCGAGCGACCAGGGCTATCTGACGTACGACGACATCAACGAGGCTCTTCCCGAAAGCGTGCTCAGCGCGGAAGAGTTCGACGGCATTCTCATTCTCCTGCGCGGCATGGACATCGAGGTCATCGAGGACTCCGATGAGCAGAAGTTCAAGGCGCAGATGGAGAAGGACGAGCGGAACCGCCAGGCCGCGCGGATGGACGTGCTGGACGACCCCGTCCGGATGTACCTCAAGCAGATGGGCCAGGTCCCCCTTCTCACCCGCGAGCAGGAAGTCGAAATTTCAAAGCGCATCGAGGAGGCGGAGATCAACTCCCGCCAGCTCTTCAACCGGTTCGGCTTCGCGCTGCAGGCGTACCTGAGCATGGCCGAGCGCGTCGAGGGCGGCAAGGAGCGCTTCGACCGGATCATCAGCGACAAGCACGTCGACAGCCGCGAGAAGTATCTCAAGACCCTGCACCGGCTGACCAAGACCATTCTCCGCCTGCGCTCCGCGACCCAGAAGAAGTTCGTCTCCGCGAACCGCGGCCGGCTCAGCAAGTCCGCCCGCGCGCGCAAGCTGAAGACGATCGCGGAATCCCGCGACAAGCTCGCCGAGTCGCTCGAGAAGCTCTACTTCAAGCAGAAGGCCGTCGAGGATTTCGTCAACATCGCGGACGAGTGCTACCACAAGTTCAAGGCGTGCACGGACGCGATCCGCAAGCTCGAGAAGGCCAACAAGAGCAAGGCCCAGGCCGAGGCGTTGCGCAACGAGCAGAAGAAGCTCAGGCAGATGGAAGAAGAGCAGTGCATGACGGCCGAGGAGTTCGAGCACAGCTACAAGGACCTCAAGACCTGGCTGCGCAAGGGCCTGCGCGCGAAGACCGAAATGGTCGAAGCGAACCTCCGCCTCGTGATCAGCATCGCCAAGAAGTACACGAACCGCGGCCTGTCGTTCCTGGACCTGATCCAGGAAGGCAACATGGGCCTGATGAAGGCCGTCGAGAAGTTCGAGTACCGCCGCGGCTACAAGTTCAGCACGTACGCCACGTGGTGGATCCGGCAGGCGATCACGCGCGCCATCGCGGACCAGGCGCGCACGATCCGCATCCCGGTCCACATGAT
>CAYQYB010000224.1:0-4692 GCA_964421535.1 uncultured Verrucomicrobiota bacterium
CGGCAACATCTACACGCGGCTCATGAACCCGACGACCGACGTCTTCGAGAAGCGCATCGCCGCGCTCGAAGGCGGGACCGGCGCGCTGGGTGTCGCTTCGGGCCAGGCAGCGATCACGTATGCCCTGCTTGCGATCACGCGGCTCGGCGACGAGATCGTTGCCGGGAACAACCTCTACGGCGGAACGTATCAACTGCTTCACTACACGTTCCCGAAACTCGGGCGCACCGTGAAGTTCGTGGACGCGCGAAATCCGGAAGCGTTCAAAAAGGCGATCACGCCGAAGACGCGCGCAATCTACGCCGAAACCATCGGCAACCCGAAGCTGAACGTCCCGGACTTCGAGGCGCTCGCGAAGATCGCGCACGAGAACGGAATCCCGCTGGTCGTGGACAACACGGTCGGCGTCGGGCTGGTCCGCCCCATCGACCACGGCGCGGACATCCTGGCGAACTCCGCCACGAAGTACATCGGTGGGCACGGCACGTCGGTCGGCGGCGTCATCGTGGACTCCGGCAACTTCAAATGGAACACCGGCAAGTTCCCGGAATTCACGGAGCCGGACCCGAGCTATCACGGCCTGGTGTACTGGGACGCGCTCGGCAACGTGCCCGGCATGGGCAACGTGGCGTTCATCCTGAAGGTGCGCGTGACTTTACTCCGCGATATCGGGGCCGCGCTCAGCCCGTTCAACGCGCGCGAGTTCCTGCTGGGGCTGGAGACGCTGCCGCTGCGCCAGCACAAACACTCGGAAAACGCGCTCTCGATCGCGCGCTGGCTGAAACAGCATCCGCTTGTGAAGTGGGTAGTCTACCCCGGCCTGGAGGACAGCCCGGATTACGCGACGGCGTCGAAGTACCTGAAGAAAGGCTTCGGCGGGCTCGTCGGGTTCGGCATCAAGGGCGGGCTGGAGGCCGGCAAGAAGTTCATCAACTCGCTGAAGCTGCTGTCGCACGTGGCGAACATCGGCGACGCGAAGAGCCTCGTCATCCATCCGGCGTCCACGACGCACCAGCAGCTGACACGCGCGGAGCAGGAGGAAACCGGCGTGACGGAAGACTACATCCGGCTGTCGATCGGCCTGGAAAACGTCGAGGACATCAAGGAGGACATCGACCAGGCGCTGAAGGTCGCGGCAAAGTAGAAACACGAAATACGCGAAAGGGAAAACACGAAGGCGCACGGCTTTCGTGCCTTTCGCGCGTCCTGAGATTGTCGATGGGTGTATTTCGTGGTTAAAGTCCGGCAAGTGTTTAAGTAAAGTGAGGCCATGATCGTTAAGACTCAATATGTCACGTTCGAGCGCGAACTGAATCTCCAGGGCGGGACGAAGCTCGGGCCGATCACGCTCGCCTACGAAACCTACGGCGAGCTCAACGAGGACAAGAGCAACGCGATCCTCGTCCTCCACGCGCTGTCCGGCGATGCCCACGTCGCGGGAAAGCATGCCGCGAGCGATACGAAGCCCGGCTGGTGGGATGACGCTGTCGGCCCCGGCAAGGCGTTCGACACGAGCAAGTACTTCGTCATCTGTTCGAACGTCATCGGCGGCTGCCGCGGAAGCACCGGCCCCACATCCGTCGATCCGAAGACGGGAAAGCCCTACGGGCTGTCGTTCCCCGTGATCACCGTGGCCGACATGGTCGAGGCGGAGAAGCTGCTCATCGACCATCTCGGCATCGAGAAACTGCTCGCGGTGACGGGCGGAAGCCTGGGCGGAATGAGGGCCCTGCAGTGGGCCGTCTCCTACCCCGACCGCGTGCGCAGCGCCATCGTCCTCGCCGCCACGGCGCGGGTGTCGGCGCAGAGCATCGCGCTGAACGAAGTGGCGCGGCAGGCGATCTACGCCGACCCGAACTGGAAGAAGGGCGATTACCACGACGGCGAGCGGCCCAACGTCGGGCTCGCGCTGGCGCGCATGATCGGCCACATCAGCTACCTGAGCGAGACGTCCATGCGCGAGAAGTTCGGGCGCCACCTCCAGGAGCGCGAGCAGTACGGCTACGAATTCAACACGGAGTTCCGCGTGGAGAGCTACCTGAAGCACCAGGGCCTCACGTTCACGAAGCGGTTCGACGCGAACACATTCCTCTACATCACGAAGGCGATCGATTACTTCGATCTGTCCCTGGGGCTGCCGTCGCTGGCGGACGCGTTCCGCAACGTCACCGCCAAGTTTCTCGTGGTCAGCTACTCGTCCGACTGGCTCTACCCGGCCGCCGAGTCGGAGGAGATGGTCCGCGCCCTGCTCCAGAACGGAATCGACGCCACGTACGTCGAGATCGAGAGCAGCTACGGCCATGACGCGTTCCTCCTCGAGGTGGACCGCCTCGGCGGGCTGACGCAGGACTTCCTCACGCGCGTGCAAAAGCCGCATGCGCATCATAAGCACAAGAAGTAGCGGAGGGATGCGCTCCGTCGCATCCGGGTTGACTCCCGCGGCCACGACGGAGCGTGGCCCTCCGAGATTATGACACACTCCGCCTCGTTGCCCGTTTGACTTTCCGCGCATAATCACTAATCATCTGGGCCCCGAGGAAATAACGGATTATGGCGAACGGCAAACGACTTGATTTCGACGCGATTGCGGACATCGTGCCCTTCGGCGCGCGCGTCCTGGACCTGGGTTGCGGCGACGGCAGCCTGCTGGCCCGCCTCGTCGAGCAGAAGCAGATCGAGGCCCGCGGCGTGGAGATCAGCGAAACCAACGTCCGCGCCGCGATCGCCCGCGGCCTGTCCGTCCGCCACGGCAACATCGAGGAAGGCCTCGCGGACTACCGCGACGGCGCGTTCGAGTACGTCATCCTCAGCCAGACGCTCGCCTACCTGAACCAGCCGGAGCCGGTTCTCCGGGAGATGCTCCGCGTGGGCCAGCGTGCCATCATCTCATTCGACAACGCCGGGTACTGGAGGGATCGGCTTCGCGCGTTGCTCGGGAAAGGCATGGGCAACACCCTCTGCTCCGGCGAGCCGCGCGTCAGGGCCATTACGCTGGATCAGTTCAAATGCTTCAGCCGGCAGCAGAAGGCCACGATCGAGAACGCCCTGTTCGTTTCCGGGCGGCGTCCGGTTTATTTCCTCCCTGCCCTGCGCGCCAACGTCGCGGTGTACGTGCTGAAGAAGGCGTAGGACGAAAGAACGTCGAACTTCCAACGCCGAACGCTGAACGCCGAAGTGGGCGATGAGAGAGCTTCGCTCGTGCCCCGCTTACTTCGACGTTGGACGTTCGATGTTCGACGTTCAGCGTTCCGGCCGATAGCCGGCCCTAGTAGCTCATCGGATCCAGCTTCGTCTTCCCGCGGAAGATGTAGTAGATGCTGGTCGTGTACGCGAGGACCAGCGGCACGCCGATCGCGGCGATGATCAGCATGATCTTCAGCGTCTTCGGCGAGGATGCCGCGTTGAACACCGTCAGGCTGAGCGACGGGTCCGGCCGCGCCAGCACGAGGTTCGGGAACATCCCGATCCCCACGAGAAGCATCAGCCCCGCCATCGCCGCGCACGACGACAGGAAGCCCAGGAAATCCCGGCCGTGATGGATTTCGCGCGGGATGTTGGCGATCGCAAGCATCGTGCCCAGCGGCACGACAAACAGGACAGGGTACTCCCTGAAGAAGTTCGCCATGTGCGGCAGGTAGAGGAGCGTGGCCATCGTGGTCGTCGCGTAGCAGATGACGAAGAAGATGATCGCGTTGTTGACCCAGCTCCGCATGAGGTCGTGCAGTTCCCCCTCCGTCTTCAACACGACGTAGATCGCGCCGTGCATCATGAACAGGGCGACGGTCGTCACGCCGACGAGCAGCGCGAACGGATTCAGGAGACCGAAAAACGTGCCCGCGTACTCGTGGTGCGCATCGAGCGGGATCCCCCACACGACGTTCCCGAACGCGACGCCCATGAGAAAGCTGGCCAGGATGCTCGCGACCGAGAAGCTGACGTCCCACATCCGCCGCCACCAGAGCATCGGCTGCTTGCTGCGGAACTCGATCGCGACCGCGCGGAAGATCAGGGCGAACAGCAGAAGAATAAACGCGTTGTAGAAGCCTGAGAACACCGTCGCGTACACTTCCGGGAACGCCGCGAACAGCGCGCCGCCGCCGGTCACCAGCCACACCTCGTTGCCGTCCCACACCGGCCCGATCGAGTTCAGCATCAGCCGGCGGTGCTCGTCCTTCTTCGTGAACAGGTGCAGCGCGCCGACGCCAAGATCGAACCCGTCGAGGATCGCGTAGCCGGTCAGCAGGATGCCGACAAGCCCGTACCAGACCACATGGAGATCGAAGGGGATGTTCATTTCGGGTGGTACCCCATTTCCAGGTCATCCGCCAGCGGACCGCTCCTGATCTTGTGATCCAGCAGGTAGATGAACAACGCGAACAGCAGGAAGTAGATCAGGGTAAACAGAACCAGCGAGCCGAGGATCTGCCCCGATTCCACCGCCCGCGAAACGCCGTCGGCCGTGCGCATCAGCCCGTACACGATCCAGGGCTGCCGACCGACTTCAGCGAGAACCCAGCCGGCCTCCAGAGCCACCACAGGAAGGGGAATAGAAAACAGCATGATTTTAAGAAGCAATGGATTTTCAAGAAGCTTTTTCCGTTTGATCCAGAGAATAAGCGTGATCAGCGGAAAGAAGGTCCCAAGGCCCACCATGGCTTTGAACGCAAGGGATGTGATCAGAACAGGAGGCCG
>CAYQYB010000225.1:0-4661 GCA_964421535.1 uncultured Verrucomicrobiota bacterium
GCTGCCAGACGAAGTCGACGCGAATCGAGTTCGCGCCCATCTTCTTCATCTCGTCCAAGTCGTAGTCGATCTGGTCCTGCGTCTGCCAGACCCCCAGCGGGCGGTTCCAGGTTTGATACGCAATGCCGTGAGGAATCCACGGCTGGGCCGTGCCCGTGTCATAGAAATAGCCGTCCCGCATCGTCACGAACGTCGTAAGAGCAGGAAACGCGGGAGTTACAAACACGGCGAGAAAGAACACAACAAGAGCTACAGATGCACAGCGACGCATATCACACCTCCTTGAACCAACCCCATTCATCATGACCACAGTATGTACCAAAGGCCCCGCAATGTAAAGAAGTATATGTAATGGTTTACACTATAATAAACACAGCTCTATATCGCGTATCATACATAATTATGCAAACATTTACATCCGCTTGAAACAGCACAGGATAGGCAAGCAGCACCCCTACTCGTCCCTCATCCTGCTGTGGAAACTGCCCCGCGAAAGGTCAAACCACATGACAACCGCCAGGATACAAACCAACGCACAACCAAACGACATCATGACCTAAACTCCCTGCTATGAACTGCCGGAACGCCTAAGAACGTCTCTGAACATACTTTACACCCTAGTTGCATACTAGGTTTTCGATCGGAAGTCAACAGAAAATAAAAAAACGAGCACAAACATACGCATCTTACTGATTATACGGTTTTTACATACCAACAGTAGGACTGGTCCCACAACTTTCACAACGCCAACATCACGTTGCATGGCGCGTTTCGCGAATCCCCATTGATCAGGCACTTCATCCTCTCTAGGATCGATCCATGAAACGAATCCAATGCGGGCCTCTGCTGCTCGCCCTCTTTCTGACGGGATGCTCATCCACCCCAAAGTCCGCCATGGAGCTTTTTCGCTCCCCTTCGACCAACGGCGCCCCGCGAGTCGAGAGTGCGCCGTCACGACGCGTGGAGATCGTCGGCGACCGGTTCTGCTTGGATAAAGCCCCGGTCCTGATCAAGGGATCCTTCTACGAATACCATCCCGTGGGCGCGAACCCGTGGGACACCCACCCGCCGGCCGATGTCTTTCGCAGGCAGATCCGCGAGCTGAAGCAGGCGGGATTCAACGCCATCCGATGGTTCAATCCGACTCCGGACGCGCTCGCGATCTGCGAGCAGGAGAACATGCTCGTGTTCGTGCAGTTCTGGGTCGACCAGAATGGAGACTTCACGGATCCCCGTTTCCACACGGAAACGATCGCCCGGCTTCGGGATGTTGTCCGCCGGACGAGAAGCTGCTCAACCCTCGCGGGCTACCTGGTCATGAACGAACCGTTCCTGCACACGGCGTCAAGCGCGGCGGAAGTTGACGCAACGATGAGCCTGCTGGGCGAGTTGCGCGAGATGGTGAGGAAGGAGGCTCCGGGCATCTACGTCTCGTTCGTCAGCTGGCCTTCCCTTGCATGGATGGACTACTCGGCATGGGACTTCGTCTGTTTCAACGTCTACACGTGGTCGCCGGTCATGACCACAGACCTCGGCATGGGCTACCGGCCGTTCATCGAGCAACTTAAGAGCGCGCTGTCCTGCGGCAAGCCGCTGATCGTGATGGAGTACGGGTTGTCCGTCGGCCCGTACGACGTCAACGGCCACGGCTACGGCGGCAACAGCGAAGAACAGCAAGCCGTCCAGAGCGTCGCCATGCTCCGCGATATCCTGGCCGCCGGCGCCGCGGGCGCTGCCTACACGCATTTCGCCGACCAGATCTGGAAGGTTGGCTCGAACGCGGAGCAGGACGACGACCCGGAGGAGTGGTTCGGCATGCTGGCGCTGGATTCCAAGGGAGGGCCTGCGATGGAGGGGCGCTGGCGTCCCGTGTACACCGCGCACAAGGAGTTCTACAGGGCGGTCCTGCTCGAGCCCGCGCCCTGCTCCACGGTCACCGGCAGCCAGAGGATCTACGTGTACTCGGAAGGCGCAAAGGAAGCGGTGTACCGGATCGACGGCGGGCGCTGGCACAAGCTCGAGCACGGCCCCGGCGGCGCATGGATGGCCAGCGTCAACACGGCGTCCCTGACCGACGGTTTGCATCGCGTGGAAGCTTCCATCGAGGGCGACTGGAACGGCAAAGCGCTTCTCGATGCATGGTTCGTTGTCGCAAACCGCGTGAAGGATCCGTTCGCCCTGGACGTCCAGGTCGCGCCGTCCAGCCGTTCCATCCGTCTCGACGAACCGCTGACGGCCACGATCTCGGTCCGCCACAAGGACGGCACGCCGGCCACCAACGCGACGGTGAGCTGGGCCATGTACGAGCATCGTTACTGGAACTTCGATTCGGAAACCGCCGTCACGGGGCCGGACGGAACCGCCGTGGTGGAGGTGCAGACGCCGCGCGAACCCGGCTGGATCACGATTTCCGCCGGCCTCTGGGTCACCAACGGTCCGTACCAGCGGCGGTTCGGCAGCCTCGCCACAGTGGCTGTCGGCGTGAAATAGATTGCCTTTTGCCCCTGTTTCAGGCCTTTTGGTGGCACTCCAATGAATGACCGCTTCATCAAAGCCATGAAGATCGCGGCCTTCGTCGGACCGCTTCTCCTGATGCTCTTCCTCGCCTGCACACCGGGCATCAGTTTCATGGAAGACCTCGGGCGACACCTTCTGCTTGGGCAGATCATCCTCGAGAAACACGCTGTGCCTGACACGAACTACCTGACCTACACACACCCCGAGTTCCCGTTCGTCAATCACCACTGGCTGTCCGAGGTCTGCCTGTTCCTGCTCCACAAACTCGGCGGCTTCAATGGGTTGATCCTCTGGAAAATGCTGATGATGACCGCGGCGCTGGGGATCGCAATGGTTGCGATCAAGCCCCAGCGCAACTTCGGGGTTTACTGGATCGCGGGGATTCTTGCCGCCGTCATGATGAGCTTCCGCGCGCACATCCGGCCGGAGCTGTTGACCTACCTCTTCGTCGCCTGCTATCTGTGGTTCTTCGAGGCGATTCGCCGGGGCGCGAAGTGGCCGTATTGGGCGATCCTGCCCATCGCCTGCTTCTGGGCCAACGCGCACATCTACTTCATCTTCGGAATCGGGATGATCGCGGCGTTTGTGATTGAACGACAGTCCAAAGTCGAAGGTCCAAAGTCCAAGGTCCGCGAGCTGATCTGGCTGGTCGCGGTCATCCTCGTCAGCTGCATCAACCCGAATGGAGCAGCGGGCCTCCTGAATCCCTTCACCATCTTCACGAACTACGGCATCGACATCACCGAGAACATGTCTCCTCTCCAGTATTGGCAAACCGTGCTCAATCCCATGCTCATTGCCCTGCCCTTCATGAGCGGGCTCGTGCTCTGGGCGGTCTGGGCCAGCCGCGGCGACGGCCGGATCGCGAACAAGCTGATTGCGCTCGCCGCGCTGGCCGCCACCTGGGCGATGGCGAGGAGCGCGCCGCTCCTCGCGCTGACCAGTTTGCCGCTCGTTGCCTCCGCGCTCGCTTCCAGTTCCAAGTTCCAAGTTTCAGGTTTCAAGTTCTCCGTGGCTATCCCGACGGCTCTTCTTCTCAACATCGCCCTGCTCCACTCCGTCCTCTCCGGCTCCTTCTCCCGCGTCTTCCCCTCGCCGATCGCGCCGACGCCGTTCGGCTTCGACCGCGAGGACCGGTTCGCCCGGCTCACGACGCTGCAGTCGCAAGGGCTCAGGGGGCCGGTATTCTCCGACTACAACCTCGGAAGCCTCGTGGAATACGAGCTGTATCCGGAGCCCGGCTACTGCGACAACCGGCCGGAGGCGTTTCCGGCTTCGTTCTGGCGCGCCGAGTACCTGCCCTCCCTCTCGTTGACCGAGCGCTGGGCGCAGGTCTGCGAGGCGCGGAAGATCAACGCGGTGATCGTCTCGCTCGCGGGCGTGAAAGAGGCGTACATCCAGGAAATGACACGGCGCCCGGAATGGGTGCTCGTTCACATCGACGAAATCTGCGCGGCCTTCGTCCGCAACACCTCCGACAATGCGGGCATTCTCGACGCGCATGCCTTCACCCCCGAGCGTCTCGACGCGTACAGGCAATCGATCGAGAGCGGCATCGCCGCGCTTCCCGACGCGCCCTGGTGGCGCCGGCAGGTGGATGCAGACCTGCTGGTTTACAAGCTCTACAGCCTGATCTGCATCGGCCGCGCCGATCTCGTGTGGGCGCTGCTCAAGCGGATGCACGAAATGCATCCCGACTACCAGATCGTCCACGAGCTCATGCGCGTGACCGTGCCGCAGGAGGAGCTGCCTCTTGTGGCCGGTGTCATGGAACGGCGCGCGCGCTGGCCGCTGGCGGCGAAGCAGGTCATGGATTACGCGACCTACCTGCGCCAGGCCGGCCAAGCGGACAACGCCCGCAAGGTCCTCGAACGGGGCCGATGGTTCTTCCCTCTCTCGCCGATCCTCCGCGATGCCCTGAACGCGATTGCCGACGAGCAGTACAGGCCATAGCCGATGAGGGAATTCCTCAGCTGCAGAGCTCCACTTCCGGAGGGTTCTGTCGGCGCGATTCTCTGAAGACGCCTTTCGTAGACGCGATTTCGAAATCGCGTCTACTACCCGCCATTCGTGGAGCGCAAAGGGCCCTCGCCGCGCGGCGACGGCCCGTCAGAGAGACAGGGTCCCACAGCTTACAGCGGCAC
>CAYQYB010000226.1:0-4638 GCA_964421535.1 uncultured Verrucomicrobiota bacterium
TCACCATCGGCATGAGCCAGTGCAACCTCGGCGAGCCGTGGCGCGTGCAGATGAACGCCGACATCAAGAAGGCCGCCGACGCCCAGCCGAGCCTGAAGGTGATTTACAAGGACGCGCAGAACGACACGCTGAAGCAGCGCTCGCAGATCGAGGAGTTCGTCAGCGCCGGCGTCGACCTGATCATCGTTTCGCCCAAGGAAGCCGCCCCGCTCACGCCGCCGGTCGCGGCCGCGTTTCAGAAAGGCATTCCCGTGATCGTCCTCGACCGCCGCCTGCTCGGCGACCAGTACACAAGCTTCATCGGCGCCGATAACAAGAAGATCGGAAAAGCGGCCGGCAAATGGATCGTCGAGAAGCTTGGCGGCAAGGGCAAGGTGGTCGAGCTCAAGGGCCTGATGACCTCCACGCCGGGACAGGACCGCAATTCCGGCTTCCGCGACGGCATCAAGGGCAGCGGGATCGAAGTGCTCTTCGAAGCAGACATGAAATGGCTGGAGCCCGACGCCCGCAAGGAAATGGAGTCGGCGCTGTCGCGGTTCGACAAGATCGACCTGGTCTACGCGCACAACGATCCCGGCGCGCACGGCGCGTACCTCGCCGCGAAGGCCGCCGGCCGCGAGAAGGAGATGATCTTCGTCGGCATCGACGGCCTGCCGCAGGAAGGACAGGTTTACGTGAAGCAGGGCATCGAGGCCGCAAGCTTCGAATACCCGAACGGCGGCAAGGAAGCCATCGACATGGCGCTCGATATCCTGCACGGCAAGCAAGTGCCGCGCGAGATCACGCTCAAGTCGCGCGTGTACACGCCGGAGAACCTGGACAAGGGCGGCGAGTGGCTGAAGGATGCGGAGGGCGCCGCTTCGTCGGCGCCGTAATATTGTGAAACGTTTCTCACTTGGCCTTGATTTCGGGACGGAGTCCGTCCGGGCCCTGGTGGTGGATTGCGACGGCGGGCGGGAGGTCGCGCAGGCGGTCGCTCCGTACGTCCACGGCGTGATCGACAAGGCGTTGCCCGGCAGCAACAAGCCGCTGCCGCACGACTTCGCGCTTCAGCACCCCGGCGACTACGTCGAGTCGATGGTGAAAGCGATCCGGCAGGTCCTGAAGACCGTGCCCGCATCCCGGATCGTCGGCGTCGGCGTGGACTTCACGGCCTGCACGATCCTGCCGATCCGCAAGGACGGCACTCCGCTGATGATGCTCGAGCGGTTCAGGAAGAACCCGCACGCCTGGGTGAAGCTCTGGAAGCATCACGCGGCCCAGCCCGAGGCCGACCGCATCAATGCGGTTGCGCGCCAGCGCCAGGAAGCATTTCTGAAGTACTACAGCGGCATCATCTTCAGCGAGTGGATGCTGCCGAAGTGCTGGGAGATCGCGCGCAAGGCGCCGGAGGTGTATCGCGCGGCCGACTACATCGTCGATGCCGGCGACTGGGCGGTGTTCCAGCTGACGAGCCGGTTCGTTCGCAACGCCTGCGCTGCGGGCTACAAAGGCACATGGAACAGCCGGCTCGGGTTTCCATCGAAGTCGTTTCTCGCCGCGCTCGATCCCGCGCTGAGGAACCTGGACGACAAGTGGCTGAAGAACATCGTAGCGCCCGGACGCTGTGCCGGCACGGTCACGGAATCGTTCGCGCGGAAGAGCGGGCTGAAGGCCGGAACGCAGGTAAGCGCGGCGACGATCGACGCGCACAGCGGCGTGCCCGGCATGGGCGTTTCGGGGGAGGGACCGCTGTCGATCATCATGGGGACGTCGTCGTGCCACATGGTCCTGTCGAAGAAGCTGCGGCTCTTCGACGGCTACGCCGGCGTCGTCAAAGACGGGATCATCCCGGGATTTTACGGATACGAGTCGGGGCAGTCGGCTGTGGGCGACGTGTTCGCGTGGTTCGCGAAGGATTTCCTCGGCGTTCCATTCGACAAGATATCGAAAAAGGCCCGCGCGCTTGAGCCGGGCCAGTCCGGCCTGATCGCCCTCGACTGGCTGAACGGCGCGCGGAGCGTTCTGATGAACGGGCACCTCTCCGGAATGGTCGCCGGCCTGACGCTTCGCACGAAGCCGGAGGAGGTGTACCGCGCGCTGATCGACGGGACCGCGTTCGGAACGCGGATCATCGTGGATTCGTACCGGGACAACGGCGTGCCGGTCACCGAACTCGCCGTGTGCGGCGGGCTCGTAAAAGACCCTTTGATCCTGCAGATTTACGCCGACGTCACCGGATTGCCGATCCGGGTCGCGGCATCCACGCAGGCCGTGGCGCTGGGCTCCGCGATCTTCGGCGCCATGGCCGCCGGCGCGTTCAAGTCGTTCGACAAAGCGATATCCAGAATGACCCGCCCGCCCGTGGCGACGTACAAGCCGAATCGACAAGCAGCGAAGACTTACGACCGGTTGTTCAAGATGTACGTGCGCTGCCACGACATGTTCGGGCGCGAAAACGCGGACCTGATGACAACGTTGAAGGAGATGAAGCATGGCCAAGACAGTTGATATTTATCTTCCTCTCGATGCGCGCGATGCACCGAACCGGGTCGTTTGGCCTGTCGCGAAGAAACAGCTCGCGGAAATCGTGAAGGTCGTCCGGCGATGCGGCTGGACGCCGCGCGTGCTGAACGCGGACAAACCGGTGGCCAGCGTGGCCGAGGGCATGAAGGTCATCCGCCGCGCCGGCAGCGACCGTTTCATCAATTTCATTGCGGGCTGGGCGTACCCTGATTTCACGGTCAGCCCGATGTGGCAGTTGCCCGCGGACGTTCCGAAGATGATTCTCGGGAGCCTGCTGCCCGATTTTCCCGGCGCGGTCGGCGCGCTTGCCGCTGAATCCGGCCTCTCGCACGTCGGCATCAAGACCAGCCGGCTTTTTGTGGAGAAGTTCGGGGACCACGGCGATTACGAAGACCAGCTGAACACGTTCCTCTCGACCGGCGCGTACACACGCAAAATGCGGACGCCGATCGCCGTGAAGGTCACGCCGGCCGCGCGCAAGAAGGCGGAGAGGGTCAAGGCGCAGCTGAAAGGCATGATCTACGGCGCGGTCGGCCCGCGCTCGATGCAGATGTGGAACAAGATCTCCGAGGCCGACTTCCTGCGCGTGTTCGGCATCGCCCGCGAGGGGTTCGACGGCCTGCGCCTGCTGAAGATGGCGCAGAAGATTCCGGAGGATCGCGCGAAAGCGGCGTTCCGGTTCCTGCGCGGCAAGGGCATGGAGTTCAAGCTCGGCCGCGACCCGAAGAAATCCCTGACGCCGGACATGGTCGTGTTCCAGATGCAGGTGTATTGCGCGCTGCTGGAACTGCAGAAGCAGTACGGCCTGAACTTCATCGGCGTGCAGGACCAGCTGGACTGGATCGAGCACTACCCGACGACCGATCTCACGCTCGGGATCCTGAACAACAAGCTCCGGCCGGAATCGGATGGGCACACGCTCGTCGCCGCGACCGAAGCCGACGACGGCGCGGCGATCACGATGCAGATCCTAAAACTGCTCAGCGGCGGCGAGCCGGCGGGCTTCAACGACCTGCGCTACTGGGACCCGAAACAGCGGCTCTACTGGCTCGTGAACTCCGGCGCGCTGGCGCCATACTTCGCGCGCGGCAGCCACACGTCCCTGCGCGGCTCGTGGTCGGAGCGGCAGACGTACATGTACTTCAAGAAGGGCGGGGGGACGTGCTCGGTCGTCGTGCGGGTCCCGGGCGTGGTCACGTGGGCGCGGATTTCGTACCGCAACCAGAAGATGTACTTGTGCGCCGGTCGCGGCGTGACCGACGTGCCGACGGAGCGCGAGTGGCTGGAGCGGACGGAGCGATGCAGCCGCGACTGGCCGCAGTGGTTCATCCGGTTCTGCGGCGACATCGAGTGGAAGATCAACACGAACCATCCGATGACGATCTGCGGCGACTACCTCGCCGAACTCAAGGCCCTGGCGGAAAGCCTGGGCATCGGCTTCGAATGCTATGACCACCTGACGCCGGACGAGATCCGTTAGGCGTTCTTTCTGTCTTCGAAACTCAGCGGCACGACGAGGACGGGACAGCGCGATTTGCGAACGATCTTCTCGGTGACGTTACCGAAGAAGACCTTGCCGATGGAGCTCCGGCCCTGGCGCCCGATGATGATCAGATCAGACTTCTTCTCCTCGGCGCATTCCAGGATGCTGTCGGCGTCCGTTCCCCCGCGTATTTCCGTCTCCATTTTCACGCCGGGCGGGAGACGCGAGACGTAGGCCGCGCGGATCTTCGCATCCATGTCCTGCTTGGCCTTCGAGTCCACGTTGTCCACTTCGTAGAGGTACGTGTTGAAGAACTGGGCTTCCGGTTCCGGGACGACGTGCAAAAGGGTGATCGTGCAGTCGGGCGAGCGGCCGGCCTGCTCGAGCGCGAAGCCGAAGGCGAGATCGGCGTTCTCGGAAAAGTCCGTGCAGAACAGGATGCGCTTGAAGGGGGCGCGCGCGGATGGTGTGGGGCTCATCGGACTTTCTCCTGTTAATGGATCAGGGACGGCAGCCACAGTGAAATGGACGGGAACGCGATCAGGATCACGGACGCGATGACCAGGCAGATGAGAAACGGCATGACGCCTTTGAACACGGTTTGAAGAGGGATGTCCCGCTCGATGCCGGAGACGACGTACGCGTTCACG
>CAYQYB010000227.1:0-4629 GCA_964421535.1 uncultured Verrucomicrobiota bacterium
ACTATGAATACTATAGTGAATGCATGATATAGCGTCAACCGGGTTCCTGCTTATTTCTTTCCTTCGATTGCTTCCGGCGCAGGGGCGTCTATAATGGCGCGCACTTGAGAGATTCATATGGAACGCACTAAATTTTACGTTACGACCCCGATTTACTACGTGAACGACAAGCCGCACATCGGCCACGCGTACACGACGATCGTCGGCGATGTGCTCTCGCGCTATCACCGTCTCCTTGGCGTGCCCACGTACTTCCTGACCGGCACCGACGAGCATGGCCAGAAGGTCCAGAAGGCCGCCGAGGCCGGCGGAATCACGCCGAAGGAGCACGCCGACCGGATGGTCGTCCGGTTTCAAGACCTCTGGAAGAAGCTCAAGATCACAAACGACGACTACATCCGCACCACCGAGGACCGGCACAAGGTCATCGTCCAGAAGATCCTCCAGGACCTGTACGACCGCGACGAGATCTACCGCGCGGAGTACGACGGCTGGTACTGCGTGCCGGACGAGCGTTTCTTCATGGAGAAAGACCTCGTGGACGGCCGGTGCCCGGAATGCCACCGGCCCGTCGAGAAGATCAAGGAAGCAAACTACTTTTTCCGGATGGGCAAGTACCAGGATTGGCTGGTCCAGTACATCAACGAGCATCCGAAATTCATCCAGCCCGACTTCCGCAGGAACGAGACGCTCGGGTTCCTGCGCAAGCCGCTGAACGACCTCTGCATCTCGCGGCCGAAAAGCCGCATGGGCTGGGGAATCGATCTGCCGTTCGACAAGGACTACGTCTGCTACGTGTGGTTCGACGCGCTCGTGAACTATATCAGCGCCGTCGGCTACCTGAGCGACGACCTCAAGTTCAAGAAGTGGTGGCCCGCGTCGTATCACCTGATCGGCAAGGACATCCTCACCACGCACACCGTGTACTGGCCGACGATGCTCAAGGCGATGGGCGTTGAAATGCCGGAGACGGTCTTCGCACACGGCTGGTGGCTGATCGGCGAGAGCAAGATGAGCAAGTCGCTCGGCAACGTGATCAACCCGATGGACATGATCGAGAAGTACGGGGTGGACGCGTTCCGCTATTTCGTGACCGCCGAAATGACGCTCGGGCAGGACGCGAGCTTCTCGGAAGATGCGTTCGTGCGCCGCTACAACGCGGACCTCGCGAACGACCTCGGCAACCTGCTGAGCCGCGTCCTGAACATGACGGTCCGATACTGCGACGGCAAGGTCCCGGAGCCGCCGGCCGAGATTCTTTCAGGCGCCGACGAGAAGGCTCTGTGGGAGGCGATTCAGAGCGCCGTCCGAGGCATGGAAAAGGCCGTGGACGACATGCGGATCAGCGAGGGTCTGGGGCAGGTGATCGCGGCGGTCCGCGGCATCAACCGCTACCTCGAAATCAAACAGCCGTGGACCCTGGCGAAGCAGGAAGACAAGGCGCCGCTGAGGGCGACGCTGTACACCGCCGCGGAAGCTCTCCGCGTCGCGGCCGCGCTGCTTTTCCCCGTCATGCCGGAAAAAATGTCCGAACTTCGGAAAGCCCTCGGCATCAAGAAGCCGAAACCGGACCAGGCGCAGCTGCGCGAGTGGGGAATCCTCGAGGCGGGCACGCCGATCGCGGAAGTCGGCGGACTTTTTCCCCGGATCGTCGCGAACGAGCCGAAGCCCGGCGAGCAGCTTGAACTGGGCTCCCAACCGGTCAGGCCGAAGGCCTCGGCGGAGCCGAAGAAGCCCGAAGCGGCGGCGCCGGCAAAAGCCGAGACGCCGGCCGGAGTGGTCGAACTGATCGACTACAGCGATTTTTCCAAGGTCCAGCTGCGCACCGCGCGCGTTGTCGCCGCCGAGCGAGTCGAGGGAGCTACGAAACTCCTGAAGCTCCAGGTGATGATGGGCGAGGAGAAGCGGCAGATCGTCGCCGGCATCGCGCTTTACTACGAGCCGGAGAAGCTCGTCGGGCGGACCGTGGTCGTCGTCGCCAATCTCAAGCCGGCGACGATACGCGGAGTAGAGTCGCAGGGCATGCTGTTGGCCGCGTCGAAGGGCGAGTCGCTTCGGCTCGTCAGCATCGACGGCGATCTTTCCAGCGGCGCGGTGGTGAAGTAGCTGGGCTCGCGCCCTGAATTGGTCAGAGATTCCTCGTCGTGTCGCGAGGCGCGCCACTCCTCGGAATGACAGAGCGAATTGTCATTCCGGGCCCGAGTCCCCGACGAGGGCGAGGAATCTTATCTGCGCCGCGGAGCCCTTGCGTGCGAACACCGGCACGGACTGCAGGCCGATCTCCACTTCGGCGTCGGTGGGTCCTTCGAACAGCCGCTTGTCGAGCAGGTGAACCCATGTGCCCCTCGGGAACTTGACGGTTCGTTTCGTTGCGCCTTCTGAGAGGACCGGCGCGACGAGCAGGTCGGGCCCGAGCATGTACTGCGTGTCCTCGTCCAAGAACCGCGGGTCGTCCGGAAACTCCAGGATCATCGGGCGCATGATCGGCATGCCGGTTCTCGTAGCCTCTTGCCCGAGCGCGATGAGTGTAGGCTTCAGCGACACGCGCAGGTTCGCAAGGAGTTTGTACGCGTCTTCCGCGTCCTTGCCGAAGTTCCACGGCTCGCGCGCGGTCTGGCCGTGGTACTGCATCAGGGGGCAGAACGCGCCGAACTGCGTCCAGCGGATGTACAGCTCCGGCGACGGCGTGCCGATGTAGCCGCCGATGTCGTGGCCCCAGAACGGCGCGCCGCTCATGGACGCGCTCAAGCCGGCGGGCACAAGCGAACGGAGCTGGTCCCACTTCGCGTACTGGTCGCCCGCCCACAGGACCGGCGTCTGCTCGCCGCCGAGACTGCTGCTGCGGACCCAGAGCACGGACGAGGCCCCTTCCTCTTTGAACAGCGACGCGACCGCGCGCGCGTAGAGAACCGGGTACTCGTTGTGAAGCTGCCAGCCGCGGCGGCCGTCCGAGAAAACGTCGTCCGCCTCGATGTCTTCGCCATCGTCGACTTTGAACCCGCGGACACCCATTCGCACGAGCGGCCGCAGAAGATTCTTCCACCACGCCACGGCCTTCGGGTTCGTGAAATCGACGTTGGCGAAACCTTCGAGCCAGTGCTTGCGCAGGCGCACGGAGCCGTCCGTCGCTTTGACGAAGTAGCCGGCTTTGGCCGCCGCGGCGTACTCCGGCGACGACGGGTGAATGACGGGGACCTGCCACAGAATCGTTTTGATGTTCTGATCCGAGCACAGCTTGAAGTACGCGTCGAGCCGCGGCCACCGGTTCGTGCTGAAGTTGTTGAAGTCGCCGGTCTCGCTCGTGCCTTTCCACGCCTCCTGCACGATCGCGGCGACGGGAATGTTTCGCTCGATCATACCGCGAATTGCCGCCTCGGCCTCCGACTGATTCTCATAGCTGTTGCGGCTGATCCACGGGCCCCACGCCCAGTCCGGAATTCCTGCGAACGGCCCTTGGAATTTTGCGCGCACGGCGATCAGCTCCTTCAGCGACTTGCCGGTCGCCACGTAGAACGTCGCGGTTTGTCCGGTGCGGCGGTAGCGGTTCTTGCCGTCGCCGGCGGAATTGAAATCGAAGTCGCCCTCTGGATTGTCGGCGGCGAACACGGCGTAGCCGCGAGTGCTGAAGAGAACCGGCGTGCAGAAATACGACGCATCGCCGCCGGACTGCCCGGGCTCGTCGCGAATCCACATCTCGCATTTTTTCCCGGACTGGTTGAGCGAGTTGAAGCGCTGGCCGAGGCCGTAGATCGCTTCGTCAGCCGCTTGCCACGAGATTTCGATTCCGGGAACCTGCGCGCGGCCGTACGAGGCGAGGGGGCGGGCTTCGCCGACCCAGGACCCGGCGTGAATCAGGGACTTGGATCCGTCCGGTGCGATGTCGACGCGGAACACGTCTTTCGCGGCGGGCGTGACGGAGATGCGCAAGCCGGCGAATGAAGGCGTGGCCAGCAGAAGTCCCAGGAGGATGCTTGCGATGCAGCGCATGGACGGATTTTTCCAAACCTTGGAAATATTTACGAGCCATTTTCCAAGGGTTGGAAAAGGGAAAGGTCGTTTCCTTTCGTACTCGTAATCCTAATCGTAATCTTTCTGGTCTCGGGGAGTACGATTAGGATTACGAGTACGATTACGAACGGAGCGAACGACCTAGCCCACGAACTTGCCGTCTTTCTGGAACACCTTGCCGTCGACGTAGATCGCGCCGCCGTGGCGCAGGTCCTTGATCATGTCCCAGTGGAGTGCGGACTGGTTGCGGCCGCCGGTTTCGGAGTAGGACTGGCCGAGCGCGAGATGGATGCTGCCGCCGATCTTCTCGTCGAACAGGATGTTCTTGATGAACTTCTGGATGCCGTAGTTCGTGCCGATGCCGAACTCGCCGAGGCGCCGCGCGCCGTTGTCCATATCGAGCATCGCGAGCAGGAACTTCTCGTTCTTGTCGGCAGTCGCCTCGACGACCTTGCCTTTGCGGAAGACGAGCCGGATGCCGTCCACTTCGCGGCCGGCGTGGCAGACGGGATACGAGTACTTGATGAAACCTTCCGCGGTGTTCTCGACCGGGCCCGTGAAGATTTCGCCGCACGGCATGTTGTGGTGGCCGGCGGAGTTGATGAACACGCGGCCCTTCAC
>CAYQYB010000228.1:0-4606 GCA_964421535.1 uncultured Verrucomicrobiota bacterium
CGTTCGGCTCCGGCGGGAAGCGGGTCACGACCTTGCCGCCGTGCTTGCCCGTGCGGATGTCCTCCTCCACGATCGCGTGGAGGAAGTTGACGGGCGCGGCCGGTTTTTCGGGTGCTGTGCTCATAAACTATGCCTGAAACTTGGTTCTTCCGAATCTCGAAGGCGTTGATTGTCCAGTTTCGAGTTTCAAGTTTCAAGTTTCATTTCCACGCTGTCCTTTCCCGGCGGAAACGCGTATCCTGTAGTGCTCAGGAGACACCGTGCCCGAAGCCTCGTCAGAAGCACGATACGAAATCGTGACCAAGCTCGGCCAAGGGGGGGCCGGGGAGGTGTACAAGGCGTGGGATCGATCGCTGCACCGGCATGTGGCGATCAAGCGGTTTCTTCCCAACCAGGACATCGTCACGTCCATCGACGAGCGCGCGTGGCACGAGGCGATGACCCTCGCCTCCATCCAGCACCCGAACATCACCACGATCTACGATTTCGGCATCGACACCGAGGGCGGCCCGTTCGTGGTCATGGAGTATCTCGAAGGGGAGACGCTCGACAAGGTCGTCACGCGCGGCGTGTTCCAGCTCGGGCCGTTCAAGCAGCTCGCGACGCAGACGCTCGAGGGGCTGATCGCGGCGCATCACGTGGGGATGATCCACCGCGACCTCAAGCCGCAGAACATCATGGAGGTGCATCTCGCGAGCGGCGCGCCTCAGTACAAGATCCTCGACTTCGGGCTCGCCAAGTTCGTCACGAAGCCCACGTCGCAGACGCTGACGGCGAACAGGGCCATCTTCGGCTCCGCGTACTACCTGTCGCCCGAACAGCTCTCGCGCCGCCCCGTGGACGCCCGAAGCGATCTTTACGCGCTCGGCTGTGTCTACTACTACGTGCTCACCGGCCGGAACGCGTTCGAAGGCAGCAGCCTGGCCGAGATCATCACCGCGCACATCCAGCACCACTACGTTCCCTTGGAACAGCGGAGACGCGATCTCCCCGAGCCGATCGCCGAGTGGGTGACCAAGCTGATGAGCTTCCAGCCGGACCACCGGTTCCCCAGCGCGGACGAGGCGCTCGCCGGCCTGCACCGGATGGGTTCGACGAAGACCATCCGCATCGCGAACAAACCGCCGGGCGGCGTGACGGACAAAGTGCCGACCGTGGAAGCGCCGCCGGCGCCGGCAAAGCGCGGGAAACGAAAGGCGCCGGTCGTGATCAGCCTCGTGGTGTTCCTGGCGGTTGCCTCGGCCCTGTTGCTGCTGGCGCCGTCGAAGCAAAAGAAGCCCGCGCCTCCGCCGGCCGCGCCGCCGGGCACCGTGCTCGCTCCGGTTTCGGAACCTGTCGCGCAACAGCCCGCGGCCGCACCCGAGCCCGCCAAGCCCGCTCCGGTCGCCGTGCCCCCTGCGCCGGTTCCGGCTCCCGCTCCGGAGCCCGCGCCTCAGCCCGCCGCCGCGCCCGCCCTCAACCCGTGGTCGCACGCGGAGATCCACCCCGCGGAAAACCTCGATGTCCTGCGCGCGAAAGTCGGACAGCAGGTGGCGGTGAAAGGACGCATCGCCGCGACGCGCATCAAGGGCAATCAGCTGCTGGTGATCTTCTCGAAGGATTCCGTGTCCACCGTCAACGCCGTATTCGACCTCGCGCCGCAGGAGCGCGCCGGCGCGGCCGACCGCGCAAAGAGCCACAAGGGTCAGATCGTATGCGTTCTTGGCACGCTCGAAACCGCCGACGGACAGGTCCAGCTGCGCGCCACGAACATCGACCAGCTCGACGCCATCCCGCCGCTGTAGTGGTTGCTTCAAGGCTGGGAAGATTCCCTCACCCCGACCCTCTCCCGAAGGGAGGGGGAGTCCGATTACACCCTCTCCCCCTGGGAGAGGGCTGGGGTGAGGGAATGTTTTCCAACCCTTGGAAACTTCAACCGGATTTTTTCCAAGGGTTGGAAAAAGTGCAGCTGCGGGGTTCGTGACGATCTACTTCCCCGAATACTCCACATCATCAATGTAGATCGTCCCGCTGCCTGACCAAACGCCGGGCTCGATGAAGAGCAGCAGCTTCTCGACGGCGTCGCGGCCGGGGATGATCCGGTCGGCCCGCCGCGTGTCGAACTTCAGCGTCGTCCATTCCGACTCCGAATTGGCGGACTGCATCTCCATGTCCTGCTGAAGATCGTCGCTGCACCACAGCTTGCCGAGCAGGGTGGCGCGGCCTTTCACTTTCATGGTGATGTAGCGATGGACGGCGAGCATCCCGGGATCGAGCTTCATCGTGATGTAGTTCCAGCCGTGCGTCTTCGTGAAGTCCACGCGCAGGCACTTCCCGCCGCCGGGCGCGCTGACCACGCGCAGCGTCCAGTTCGAGTTTCCGTTATCCCAACCGCCGAAACTTCCGTTTTCGAAACTGCATGCGGCGCGGTTGACCGGCCCGGAGTTCGCTTTCGCCTGGACGACGGGGGACGCGGGCGCGCAGTGGCCGTACGCATCCATAGCGGCGAGCGACATGTAGTAGTTTTTGCCGCTCTCCAGCAGGACCGTCTGCTGTTCCGTCTCGCCCGCGCGCTTGATCGGGAGAAGCTCGATCGTTTCGCCGGCGGCGGGATCGGGAGTCGCGCTCACGTTCAGGATGTACATCGCGACAGGATCGCCCTCCGGGTCGCCCGGCGCGGTCCATGTCAGGTCCACGGTGCCGCCGGCTCTTCCTTCGGCCGCCTGGAAGTCGACCGCCGCATACGGCGGCATCACGTCCGCGACGGCCTCCAGCGAGATGTTGTCGAGCGCCGGCCGCGGGCCTGTGATCGCGGCCTGAATCCGGATCCCGCACAGCGCGGCGGACTGGATCTGCGGCGGGGCGGTGTACAGGTGATGCGTCCAGCCGCCGCGGCCGTGGGATTCGCCGGCGGCTGCGAGCGGCAGGGCGATGTCGTTGATCACCAGCTCGCACGCCGCGGGCGTCATGTCCCGCGTCCAGAGCGATATGTAGCGGCCGAACGGGAAATCCAGCAGGTCGTTGGCGGTGAGCTGGCCGATCACCCGCACAGTGTTGGAGACCGCCTCGACTTCCAGGCACTTCTTCCCGTGCTGCGGCGAGTCCGCGCCGACCGCGACCAGCCCGCCCTCAGCCGTCCACAGGGCGTACGGCGGCGCCTCCGGCGGCAACTCGAAATCGTCGATCACGCCGGACATCCGCGCGCGCTGGACGAAGTTGCTCATGGCCGGGCTGCGCGAGTACAGGTCCCAGATCAGGCCGCTGCGCGCGTTCTCGATCATCATGATCATCGGCCCGAGCTCGATGCCGACGTAGAGCGGGCTGACGAAGTCGTTCAGCGCGTTCATCGAGCTGGTGAAGCCGTACTTGCCGTACGCCCGGTCGCCGAACCGGCCGCGGACGTAGCGCATGGCCTCCAGCGAAAGGCCCGGAACGTGGGGCAGGGCGCCGACGAACGCCGTCGCGCCCACGGTCCCGTCGTTCATGACCGGGCCGGGCGGCGCGGAGTGGCCGTAGCTGTCCTTGCCGAAGCAGTCGGTCAGCCCCCAGAGCTCCGGCGGGTAGCCGTTCTCCTTCACGTTGAACGCGCGGTCGGCGAGGTACGCGTTCACGGTGTCGAGAAAGTAGTCGATCTTGCGGTCGCGCTTGCGGCTGAAGCGGATGAACGACTGCGGGACCGTGCGGCAGAAGATCGAGCCCGCGTAGACGCACTCGTGGCCCGCGTACTCGGCGGGCGTGAACGAATCGACGTAGCGCTCCCACGTCTCCTGCGGGATCGGATGCGTGCTCGACCCGAGCGCGAGGGCGTAGATCAGCAGCGAGTTGTCCGCGAACCCGCTCATGTTGAAATCGAGCAGGCCGTCGGTTTCGTAATAGGACTCGGAAACGTGGAGCGGGACCCAGCCGAACGACATCAGGTCCGGGCTTCCGTCCGCCCGCGTCGCCACGAACTTGTCCCACTGGACGCTGTCGTAGATCTTTCTCGCCAGCGTTTCGGCCTCGGTGTCCTTGAAGTATTCGCCCGCGACGATCACGCCGGCGATGAAGTCCGCGCTGTCGCACGGCGCGACGCAGTCGATGGGCTTCATCCTGCCGGTCTTGCCGTCCACGAAGTGCCAGAAGAGGCCGAACTGCCCGTCGACGTACGCGTCGTTCGGATCGTCGGGATCGTCCCAGAACGCGTTGAGGATCAGCAGCGTGCGCTTCAGGCCCTGGTCGCGCGTGATCCAGCCGCGTTCGACGCCGATGCAGACCGCCGCCAGCTCGAAGCCCGTCGCCGCGACTTTCCCGAGGCGGTTCTCCGTGTGGTCGATCGCGATGCCGGTCTCGGGGTACACCTCGTTCCAGAAGTAGTCGAAGATGCGGCGCTGGAGATCGTCGAGCAACTGCTCGTCCTCGGGCGCGAACGTGTAGAGCGGAGCGCAGGAGGGTGGGGGTGCGACAGCGGTGGGAGGTTCGCTCCGGATGCGGCAGCTCGAAACCACGGCGAGGAGCGCCAGGCTCAACGCAAAAGACAAACGCCGGTATTGCATGAGTTCTCTTTCTGGAGCCAAAGATAGCCCTGCCCGAACCGTGTGGCGATGGCAAGCCAAAGTTCGACCCACCCCGCCCTTCGGGCACCCCTCCC
>CAYQYB010000229.1:0-4560 GCA_964421535.1 uncultured Verrucomicrobiota bacterium
CACATCCCTGCCATTGCTTTTCGGGTTGCGGCCATAAATACTTCGCCCCGCCAGCGATGCTTTCTCGCTGCATGCCACTTAGCAACCCTCGTGCCATGTCGTGCGCCAAAGATTACATGTTTCTGTAATATGTTTGTTTTAAGCTCTTTATGTAAACACGGGTTTTTCTTGTGATGCCGTAAGTGATACATATATGTAATCGCAGCGCCATGATAGAAACAAAAATGTAATCCGCGTGATGGCGTGGCCGGCGCGGTGGTCAGGGAGTCATTAGGTCGCCGTGTTCCACGACGATCGTGCTCCGGCCGTCGTCGCGCTCCAGCGCCTTCCGGTAGGCGGGCAGGATCTGGGCGGGTTCGTCGAGGCGGATGACTTCGATGTTCGTGCACATCAGGCGGAACGCGTCGGTGAAATCGCCGACATGCTGCTGCTGGGGGTGGAGCGGGTGCTGGGAGCCGATTCCCGTTCGGATGATTGCCTTCGGCGTGTAGCCGCCGTTGGAAATGACCTTCAGCTTGTCGAGATGGTTGACGATCTGGTTCATCGCCAGAAGGAGGAAATTCCAGCGCGGGAAGATGCTGACCGGAACGAATCCCGCGACGGCGAGCCCGTTCGCCATGCCCATCTGCAGTTCCTCGCACACGGGCAGCTCGAGAAGCTTTTCCCTCGGCACGTCCCGCAGCGTGCCGGACATCGCGGTTCCGGGGCAGGCGACAGCCTGGCCCAGGAACAGCACGCGGGGATCCTTCGCGAGGAAGTCCATGCTCCGCTTCATCTCTTCAAAGTAGTTCATGTCAGAATTGCACCCTCACGCCGGCCCCCGCATGCGGGTAGCGGTTCTGGTACTTGTAGTAGGTGACTTTCGGGTGGCCGGCCCCTTCGTGGGTCAGAACCGGTTGGCCCCACGCCTCGCGCGTGTCGGTGCACACGGACTTGCCGTTGTCCTCGACGACGAAGTGGATCGGCAGGTCGAAGTTCGTGCTGTACTTGATCGCCTCGTGGACAACGCCGGTTTCCGACGTCATGTCGCCCATGAAGCACCAGACCTTGTTGGCCCCGCCGCTGCGCCGGATGGCGAGGGCAACGCCGACCGCGATCGGGACGATGCCGGAAACGATGGCGGAGGAGAGGATCCGGTACCTGGGAAAGCAGAGCGAGATGGACCGGCCCGCGAGGATTTCTTTTTTCAGTTCGTCGCGCGGAACGCCTTTCAGCAGGCATTGGTAGTGGCTGCGCCACGAGCACATGACCCAGTCGTCGTCGCGGATGTTCCGGAAGATGTCGATCAGGGCGTCTTCGTTGCCGCTGTACAGGTGGACGGGGGCGCGGATCTTCGCCTGGTTGAACAGATCGGCGATCTCGGTCTCGAAATCGATCAGTTCCTGTCGGGTCAGGCCATTCATCGCGGATCGGGCTTCCTCGTGCGTGCGCCGTCCAGCGCCACCCGGCAGATGTGGTCGATGTCCTTCCTGCCCAGCGTCTGGTTGTTCGGGAGAAAGAACCCGCGCTCGTACAGCTTGTCGGCCGTCGGCGCCGAGAAGACCCCGTATCGCGACGTCCAGAACGGGTGCCGCCCCAGGTTGCCGGCGGTGAAGATCCGCGTATCGATCATGTTCCTTGCCAGCGCGCGGACGACTTTCTTTTTCTCCTCGACCGTGCGCGCCACTGCGCAGAACGAGTTGCTGCTGATCACGTCGCCGGGGAGGCCCCGCGCGAACTCGAACGTGCCTTCAAGGTGTTTCTGGATGCGGCGGTGGTTCGCCGCGCGGCGCGCGACCGTCGCCGACAGCCGCGACAGCTGGAACTGCCCGATCTTCGCGCCGACATCCGTCGGCCGCAGGTTGTAGCCGGCGATCGCAAAGGTGAAGGGGAAGTGGAACGGATCGACCTTGTATTTCCTCATCAGGCGTGCGGCTTCCGCCGGCGGCAGTTCCCGGAGCCACCCGTGGCTCCGCAGCATGAGGAGGTGAAGATAGAGCGTTTCATCGTTCGTGCTGACCATGCCGCCCTCGATCGTGGACATGTGGTGGCCGTAGTAGAAGGAGAACGAGGACATCGCTCCAAGCGTGCCGACGAGGCGCCCCTTGTGCCGCGCGCCGTGGCTGGCGCAGCAATCCTCGAGAATTTGGAAGCCGTACTTCCGCTGAAGCCCGAGGATCGCCGTCATGTCGCTTGGAACCCCGAGGACATGAACCACGACGACCGTTTCGGGACGCGTGCGCTTGAGAAGCTTCTCCAGGCATTCGATGTCCGGGCCGTAGGTCCGTTCGTCCGTCTCGCACATGAACGGGCGCCAGTTGAGCTGGATGACCGGAGTGATGGTCGTGGCCCAGCCGGTGGCGGGGACGATCACCCGGCGCTTGCCGGAGCGGCCGGTGCTGTCGAGCGCCGCGTACATCAGGAGATTGGCCGAGGAGCCGGAGTTGCACATCACCGAGTACTTCACGCCGAGCCACCTGGACCACATCTCCTCGAACCGCTGCGTCTCGTCCGCCATGGTGAGGCGGGGATACTTGCCCAGCCAGGCCATCAGCCTTTCGATGTCCCGCTCGGTGATGGTATCAACCGCCAGGTCGTACTTCTGGCTCCTGAACGTTCTGCCTGTCATCGGTCCGGCTTTGCCGGGCATGTGTGCCTTCCCCGGAGTTGGTATTGCGCCCGGATTATCGTTTTGCACGATACATATGCCAAGCGCAAAAGCCGCAAAGGAGCGATCATGACGGCAAACGCTGGGATTGCTTTTGCGTTTAGTCATGCTCAATACTGACGGCCGGAGCATGAGCGGCGGCCCCTACATTTACGATCCTGAGACGCGGAATTTCGTGACGCGGCCGTCGTCGGCCGAGGCGACGCCGCCGCCGGCGGTCGCGCCGGTCGAGCCATCGCCGGCACCCGCGCCGGCGCGCGTCAGGCCGCCGCCGGTCGTCCGCAGGGAGAAACTGATCCTGTGGCTGGCGGTCCTTGTCCTGTTCGTCGCCTGGCTTGTTCTCCTGAGCCTCTGGCCGCGGCGCTCGTCGTCCGGCGGGAGGGCGCCGATGACTTCGTCGCATCCCATTCCGGCGGATTTCCCCAAGGAGGTTGTCACCCGATGAAGCGGCTTCTTGTCATCGCCCTGTGCCTGCTGCCGGCGGCTTTGTTTGCTTACAATGTCGAGGATTGGGAGGAGCCGGGCGGCATGAGCTTCAGCGTGCAGGGGAATGCGGAAGGCGACATCTATGGGTTCAGCTTTGAAGATGCCACGTGGCTCGCGAAGACGCCGGTCATCGGCCAGTTCTTCCTGAACGCGATGTGGCATGACGAGATCGACGCGAACTTCGGCGGCATCGGAATGATCTTCCGCGTCATGCCGCATTGGCTGGTCGCCCCCTACATCGGCGCCGGCGGCAGCTACAACCAGTTGTTTGGCGACAGTTCGGAAACACGGGACAACGTGCGCGAGGATGAGAAGGTCGAGTCCACGTGGGCGGGACTCGCCGAGGGCGGTGTCCGCATCTCGCTCCCGGGGATGTTCCACTTCTTCGAGTTCTACGCCCGCCAGACCTGGAGCGAAGTCGAGGCCGTCGGCGATTACTGGACGGCGGGCTTCGGCTACGGGCAGAACTGGTAGATGACCGGGCGTCGACTACCGACCGTTCACACGAACTCGATAGAACATCGGAGCGGGACCTGGGTCGGCGTGGAAACTGTTCCGTATGTCCGTAGGCGGAAGATTGGTTCGAATCGTTCTCCATGTGCTCAAGTCGCTCGATCCATCCAGATACTGGGTGGCGAGTACGCCGCCGACCCAGTCGATGGTGCCGGACTGGACATTAAGAAACCGCAGGCACGAGTTTCCATCGTCCGGATCGGTATCCGCGTGGTATTCGTCTTTGTTTGAGACTCCATCGTGATCGAAATCGAGGTTGGGATCGTGCGGATTGTTCCTGTTCATCGACGGATGCGCGTCTTCCCACGAATTGGGAATGCCGTCTCCGTCGGTGTCCGCACGCAGATCGGGGGGCATGCCGGCTTCCAGGGAATCGATCCAAACAGACGCGAAATAGCCTGTCGGCGCGGATCGAATGCTGGTGTAGTACTCGATGTTGGATATGGTCACGCACTCGCCGGGGTCGAGGCATAGGTCGCCGTTTCCGACGTCAGGGAGCATGGCCTCAACCTGCGATGTGAGATCCAGATAGGGTCTGCCGCTGTTTGTGTCGATGCCGCTGGCGTGCATCAGGTACTGCTGGGCGTTGCTGGACCCAATGTACCAGAAGGGCCCGAAAAGCCGTTTCAAAGAATCCGGCCTGTTGCAGAGTTCCAGCGTCTCAAAACATGTTCCCGTCAGCCGGTTGAATGTCCACCGGACCGCTCCGGTGGAGATCGCGCTGCCGATATTCGTGAACGTCCTTGTGAAAACAGCAAGGAGGCTCCTTGGCTGGTCCATGGTGAGCGAGAGAGGAACGCCGGCGCCGGCGTTCGCCCCGTCGACTTCCCAGTGATCGAACACGAATCCAGGCGCTGGATTCATAGGGAACAAATCGTAGACGAATCCTTCGGGCTTCCATCCTTCTGTCGCGC
>CAYQYB010000230.1:0-4540 GCA_964421535.1 uncultured Verrucomicrobiota bacterium
AATCGACAGACCGAACTGATCGAACTCGGGAGTGATTCGAAGAAGCTGCTCCAGAACATCGAAACGGCGATTAAGGCACAGGAATCAGTGGTTCAAGCGTCGCGGGCGGGCGTCGAGACTGCGAGGCAAAGCGGGTCCAATTCAGCGTTGCAGGCCGCGCTGGCCGATGTGGGATCTCAGGAAGCCATACTCTCCAGGCTAAAAGAGCAATTTCGGCGTGTGTCCTCCACGATGAACGAAGCAATCACAACTGTCGCGAGCAGCGTTGAAACCGGCATCGCGGACATGAATCAGCGCCTGAAGAGTGTTGGCCAGATGGCCGGGACAGAAATCGCTGCAGTGGGAGAAGCAGCGGCGAAAGACTTAGAGATGGCTACCTCTGTCGCCACTGACGCTATGACAACGGCGAACGGCCAGGTGGCCCAGGCAGTTACCGGGGCTGGCGCGGGCATGACGAATGCTCTGCGGGGTCTCGAAGGGCAAATTGTGTCAGCTCTATCTGCGATACAACAGCAGGTGTCCGGATTGAGCAGTCAGATCAGAAGCGCCGCCGTGCAGGCCGAAACAGCAAATCGGAACGCCACGCTGGCTCTCAGCCAGCTCAAGAACACGAGGTGAGCAGTGGCTACGTGGACCATTAATAACCTCGCGCCGGCGGATCTCCATATCGAGGATATTTTCTTGTCGTTCGTGAACATGGACAACGACGTGGCCACCCTGCGGTTCGTTATGGGCTACTCAGGCGAGATCCCGGCGGCGTTCATCAAAGGGCAAAAAGTAGCGATCGCGCTTGATGGGGTTCAAGTTTTCTATGGAGAATCTCAGGGGCCTGTGCGATCGGGAGTCGTTCCCAATGAGGGAATCTCTGTTGAGTGTTTGGGGGGCTGGTATGAGCTTGATTCTGTTGCGCTGATTGCCCCGGTGACGGACTCCTTGACTCAACTCCCGTTTGACAGCGCAGATCCCACATTCGCGGGGGGGACGATTCGATCACAAGTCGAAGCTATCCTTGCGATCGCGCTTGCCTCTACCGGCGGCGCGCACGTTTTACTCGGTACGATCGATCTTCCAACCATGACTGTGCCCAGCGCCACATTCTCGTCGACGACAGTTGCCCAAGCGCTGAAGTCTGTCTTGAAGTGGGTTCCCGGAGTTCAGGTCGTTTTTGACTACAGCAGCGCATCGGCCACGGTGAAGACTGCGGTTCATGTACTTCAACTCTCTTCAGCATCGCTCTCCGTCATTTCGCAAACCGACGTGCTTTCTCTTAATTGGAAGAAGCGGGAGGACATGCTCCCCACCGGCGTGAAAATCATCTACCAGAGATCTGGAAGCTGGACGACTCGTGAATATAACACGAACGATCCACTCAGCTCGACGGATACAGCCCGCGGTGGGTCCACGCTTGTTGCGAGCGAGTCTGTCGGAACAGTCACGCCTTCCCGGCGCGCCATAATAGCTACTGTAAATCTGTCAGGATCGAAGTCCATACTCTACCATCGCTACACGATTAAAGGGCCCTGTGGGCACGTGTCCGATTACACACGACCCGTGAACTGGGCAGTCGGTGTCACTCTGTACCAGTACATCGGGAATTTGCTGCAGGCGTTCAATTGCCCTGGCATCACCTACACTCAAAAGAACTGGGTCTCTGTTCCATACTACTTCTGGTGTCCAAACTCATCCTATCCGCTCTGCAAAGGCATCACCTGGTCGAACCACATCTACGAGGGGTATGCCTCAGGAAACTATGACGCCGCGTGTCGATGGTTCATCACACCAGATCAGACCGTTCCGACCTCCATGCGCGTGAGTTCAGTCGTTGTGGCGAACCAGGGCCTTTTCTGTGGCTTTGCCGGATCGACTTTGACGTCGCAGTGGTCGAGCGACTGGACGGCCGCGCCGACCTACACCCATACGTTCGTGTTCCCCATTGGATCGTTCGCGTGGCTCTGGAACGGCAATGATATGGAGCCTGACTCGTTCTTCAACCCGGCGGCGCAAACCATCGCGTACTCGGCGACGGCTCTTAGTTCTGATGCCGAGTCAGCCAGTCTTGGCCTCGCGGCGAAGTACTACGAGTTGCTTCAGACGATCTATAACCAAGGGTCGCTTTCGAAGATCATCGAAGCCATTGATCCGCTGGCTCGCGTCGTTTCACTGAACGGAATTCGCACCCCGGTCCAAAGGGTGACGATTCAAGCAGCAAGGATGACTCTGGACGGCTCGTTTGGGCCTCCAGATCATCTGCAGCCCCAAGACCTATTCAGCCTTCTCCGCGCGGTAACCGGCAGATGAGCTGCACGCCATTTTCAAACCTCCTGCAGGAGACCTGAAGATCGCGTTTATTGCCGTGGTTTTCTGGGTGACTTCGGCGCCGGCCGTTGTTAAACACATTGAAATCGTTGTGGAACTCAGTGCAAGAATACACTCTGCGAGCATGCCTTTAGCAGCGGCTCTGAGAGCCGCTGCTACACTTTCGGAACGGCCCGCATGCCGACGTCCTCGATCTCGAAGAACTCCTCTTTTCGAAATCCGAAAATGCCGGCGATGATGTTCGAGGGGAAGCTCTCGACCTTCGTGTTCATGTCGCGGACGTTCGCGTTGTAGAAGCGGCGCGCGGCCTGGATGCGGTCCTCGGTGTTCGACAGCTCGCCCTGCAGCTTCAGGAAGTTCTGGTTTGCTTTCAGGTCGGGGTAGTTCTCCACGACGCCGAACAGCTGGCGCATCGCGCCGATCAGCACATTTTCGTCCGCCGCCTGGCTGGCGGGGGTCCCGGTGGAGGCGGCCGCTTTGCTCCGTGCCGCCGTCACGGATTGCAGGACGCCGCTCTCGTGCTTCGCGTAGCCCTTGACTGTTTCGACCAGGTTCGGGATGAGATCGTAGCGGCGCTTGAGTTCGGTGTCGATCGACGACCACGACTCGCGGCACTGCTGGCGCAGCTTCACCAGCGAGTTGTACATGCCGATGACCCAGATGATGGGGAGAGCCACGCCAACGATGATGCCAATGGTGAACGGGTCCATGAGTGACTCCTAGGTAATCGAGGGCGGCTGCTGTTTGAGGACGTACTCAGGCAGTCGATCCAGGATGCCCTTGATCAGTTCGGCCGCCTGCTCGAATTGCGGGATTTTGAAGGTGGAGCTGCGCCAGGCGATGACCGCGTTTCCGGAGAACTCCAGGCTGAACACCGGCGAGGCGAGCATGAACTCCATCGTGCGCTGGTGGATGACATCGTAGGCCCATTTCTTGTCCGGCGACTTCACGTAGAACTTGCGGCTGAACTCGGCGGACTCGAAGTCGATGTCGTCGGCGCCGAAGAACTCGGTGACCTTGTCGAAGAATCCCTCGGGGCGAACGTGCAGGGGCTTGAGCAGGATGGGGCTGGAGAGGATGACGGCGGACAAGTAGTGGTGGTGGGTCTTCCTGCCGCCCTTGCTGCTGTGCGAGTGCGTCTCGTAATGGTAATCGAACGCCACGAGGTCGTGGTCAGACCATTTTCCGTGCGCGACGTTAAACGCGTACCGGTTGTCGCCGGAGCGCAGGCAGGCGAACGACGGAAACTGCTGTTCCATGGTGCTGTCCCGGTCGGGGATGAAGGTCAACCCGCGCGCGTTCGCCCACGCGAGCATTTCCTTGCGTCGTTTTGCGGCGAAATACCAGCTTGAGAAGATGGCCACGATGACGAGAGCGACGAAACCGGCGATCAGCATCATTTCCATGTCGGGTATCCCAAGTTTCCCGACAAAGTAACCGAACAACCGCGGCCTGTCGAGCCGGGCGGATTCCGGAGCGCGCGGCGAATTTTCCTCTCGCACCCCGAACTTTTTTCCTCTACCTTGGCGCTGTGCTAAATCAGGAAGGGCGTCTTCTATGAAACAGAGACTCGACGCAGCCATCTTCTTGTGTATCTTGTGCGCCTCGCTTTGCGATCCTTCTTCCGCCCTCGCCGACACCCGATATGTGAGCGTGAACTGCACGAATCCGGTCGCGCCGTACACGAACTGGGCTACCGCCGCTCGATCCATCCAGGATGCGGCCGACATTTCGGCCGACGGCGACCTCGTGCTTGTGACCAACGGCTACTATCGCGCCGGCGGCACGACCAACTGGCCGGAGTTTTCCGCGCTCACGAACAGACTGGCGATCACGAACGCGATCACGGTCCGCAGCATGAACGGCCCCGGTTCGACGTTTATCCTCGGCGCCGGGCCGCTCGGCGACGCGGCGATCCGCGCCGTCTTCATGGCGCCCGGCTCCACGCTCAGCGGCTTCACGATCAGCAACGGCTACACGAGAAGCGTCGGCGACTACTATCACGAGCGAAGCGGCGGCGGCGTGTGGTGCAGCGACCAGAGCTGCGTGATTTCGAACTGCATCATCACGCTCAACATTGCGGCGAAGGTCGGCGGCGGGGTGTTCCAGGGCACGCTCTACAACTGCACGATCCGGCGCAATGACTCGTCGGACGAGGGCGGCGGCGCGTGGCAGAGCGCGCTGAGCGCCTGCACGCTCGTGGACAACTTCTCCTTCCTCGGCG